>NZ_CP035733.1:2752881-3105762 GCF_009768975.1 Sphingorhabdus lacus
TGAACCCTGTGCGCATCCGTCCGAACGCGGCCCTGCCTGTGCGCATTTGGTATACGATGCGCGACCAGCGCGGGTTGTGGGCGCTGTGACAGACCCGGACCCGCGCACGGCGGGACAGGGCTTCGCTCGGCTGCGCGAAGCAGGCATAGAGGTTGAAACCGGCGTCATGGCGTCAGAGGCTCGGGTACAATTAGCCGGATTTTTCAGTCGCTTGGAACGGTCACGTCCCTTTGTAACGTTGAAAATGGCGACATCGCTGGATGGTCAGATAGCCATGGCAAATGGCCAAAGCCGCTGGATCACCGGCGACTTTGCGCGTGCCCATGCCCATGTCGAGCGCGCGCGATGCGATGCGATTTTGGTAGGCGCCGGCACGGTGCGGATCGATGCCCCCCGGCTGGATGTGCGTCTCGCCGGGCTGGAGCATCGCAGTCCGCGCAAAATCATGCTGGGCAGTGGCGATGCACCGCAGGGCTGGGACGTTCTGCGCAGTCTGGAGGAACTTGGATCTCTCGCGTGCAACACACTGCTTGTGGAAGGTGGCGCCATGACCGCCTCGGCTTTTTTGCGCGCCGGTCTTGTGGACCGTTTGCTTTTATATCGCGCGCCCATCCTGATCGGTGCCGGGACGGCGTGCCTCGGCGATATCGGCCTTGATAATCTCGATGTGGCGCATGGCCGGTGGCAGATTTCCCTATCGCGCCGTCTTGGCAAGGATAGCATCGAAGTCTACGACGCCCTTATCTAATTCAAAGGCTCAATTAAAATGTTCACCGGCATTATTACCGATATCGGCACCGCGACTTCTGTCGAACAGCGGGGCGACCTGCGGATGGTTATCTCCTGCACCTATGACATGGATAGTGTTGCCATCGGTGCCTCAATTGCCTGTTCGGGGGTATGCTTGACGGTCGTGGACAAGGGCGAAGGCTGGTTTGCCATCGACGCCTCTGCCGAAACAGTATCGCGCACAGCCAGCGGTTTGTGGCAGTCGGGTGCGCGTCTGAACCTCGAGCGCGCGTTGAAGGTTGGGGACGAATTGGGTGGCCATATTGTGACCGGGCATGTCGATGGCGTTGGTCATATTGTTGCCAGCGATCCCGTGGGTGATAGCTGGAAAGTCGTTGTTTCAGCGCCCGCCGCGCTTGCCCCCTATATCGCGGCCAAGGGTTCGATCACCGTTGATGGCATTTCCCTGACCGTCAATGAAATTACCGATCAATCCGATCAGACGGCACAATTCACGCTCAATATCATTCCACACACGGCCGAGATGACCACGCTGGATAGCCTGTTCGTCGGTCGAGAAGTGAATCTGGAGATCGATGTCCTCGCCCGCTATCTCAAGCGGATGGAAGATTTGCGCGCCCGTTAAAAGGGCAGCCAACGCTGCTTTTTGGAAAATTTCATATAGCCGACATTGGCACCCAGCCGGAGCCCTGCGCCCACGCGGATCGGAATGAGGACCACGTCGCCGCGCCGCAGATAGCTGGCGTTGAATCCACCGACCAGATAGGCAACGCCTTCGCCGGACGGGAAGCGCTTATAAATATCTTCGGTATCGTAGAGGTTATAGACGAGCACGAACGTGCTGCCCGCGTTAGCGCCGGCATCAAATCCGATTGATGGGCCCGTCCAGTACACAGGCTTTTGGCCTTCGACCTTGTGGTTCAATGTTCCCGAGCCATAGCGCAGGCCGACGACCAGCGCACCGCCGCCTTCGCGGCCGACAATATAGCCGTTGGGACGGCCCTGCTTTTTCAATATGTCTTCGATCAGCTTACCCAAGCCTTGGGCGCCTTTACCGAATACACCTTCGGCAGCGCCGATCAGGTCGTCTTCCTGGTAGGTGTTCTGGTCCGCCGCTGGTGCGGGCGTGATCATCGTATCGGAAGGCGCGGGCATCGGTGCTTCGGTCGGAATCCCGTCCTGCACGGTCACATTTGTTTCAGAGGGCGCGGTTGCGGGCGGAGTTCCGAGATCGGCATCGATCGCCTCATTCGGATCAACCGACGTAATCTGGGCGCTCGACGGGGCGGCTACAAAAAGCGCCAATGCCATCATCAGCAATGCCTGTTTTGCCATCGCTGCTATTCCCTGCTTATGTGCCCGATTGTGCATGATGCACACCTCCCGTCAAAAATGGCCTAAACATATGAATCTTGTAGATGAGCGCACAATGAACGGGCGACCACCCGAGTCCTATTTGCGCCAGAGCGAATCTCGGGACGCAATTTTGATGCTGCTGCCATTCTCCCATCAATAACCGTTGCAGCCCCTGAATTGCGACGCTATAGGCCCCCGATGCCAAGCGCGCAGGAGACGTGGGTGAGTGGCTGAAACCAACGGTTTGCTAAACCGTCGTACTGGTAAATCCGGTACCGAGGGTTCGAATCCCTCCGTCTCCGCCAGTTTGTGGCTCCTTTGACAGGTGAAACCGCGCTAAAATATGTCCAGGAAACGTAAAGCTCCCCCGCGTTTTGCCGCCCTTCGGGCAAAGCCGCCCGTATTCTGGGTCAAGTTGGTCAGTATCGCTGCCGTCACCTGCACTCTTGCATGGTTTTCCTTCATCCATGCCGTTGCTAATATTACGTGGCAACAGAATCCCGATATGGCGCTGCGCTTTGTGCCCGATCATCCTCTGGCCCTGTCGCGTAAAGCGGACGAGCTGTTTGCGGCCAAGCAGGATCCGGCGACGTTGGCCAAGGTCGAGGCGATGGCAAAGCAGTCGCTCCGCGGGGGTGCGTTGAACCCCGTGGCGATCCGTCTTTTGGGTTATGTCGCCGATGCACGGGGAGATCAGAAGAAGGCCCGCGAATTAATGCTGCTGTCCCAGAAGGTCTCGCGGCGGGATTTCGGAACGCAGCTTTGGTTGATCGAAGATGCGGTCAAGCGGAATGACAAGAAACAGGCCCTCTACCATTATGATATTGCCATGCGGACCACACCCAGCAGTTTTCCGCTTCTGTTTCCCACATTGACCGGTGCGCTGGACGATCCCGAAGTGCGCGCCGGATTGGCACCTTATGTGAAGGCTGCGCCCGAATGGCTCCTACCGTTCCTGCCCCATGCCATCGGGACCAGCGAAAACCCCTCCTATCTTGCCGACGTGTTGCTGAAAGCGGGGCCTCTGCCAGATCGCCCTGAATATCGCGAACAATCCAATTATCTGCTGTCGACGCTCGCCAACAAAGGCCAGTTTTCCGCATTCCAGCGCTATTATTCCAGTCTGCCCTCAGTGCGATCAAAAGCGCTGCAAACAGCAGCCTTGAATAAGGACACGATCAACCTGCGCTACCCCGCTGCCGGGTGGCAACTAACCGAAAACTCCGTGATCGGCGGGGCGTTTTCCGAACCTGATAAAAGCGGCGCCTTCACCCTTTCTGCCTTTGCCGGATCGGGCGAACGGGGTGAGTTGATGCGAAAATTGCTGTTCCTCAAGCCCGGCACCTACCGGTTTGCGGCACAATATGAGGCCCAGTCGAGCGCTCCGGATTCGGAAATCAGATGGGACCTTTTTTGCGCTTCGCAAAAGGGGAATGTCAGCAAATGGTTCACTTCTCGCGCGGTGAAAACGGGTCGTAGCGGCGACGTGCAGAGCTTCACGCTTGGCGCTGACTGCCCGCACCAGCTGCTCCAGCTTCAACTGGCGGGCGGAAGTGGACAGTTGGGCGCGGAGTTTGTCCTGCGTTCGGTGGATATCGTCCGCGCGCCGTAAGCGCTAATTTCAGCCGCCGTTGTTAACGTGGCTTATGCTTCGTGTCGGTTCCGGCGGTGATGAACAGGGCTACCGCTTCTCCTTCCACATCGACTGTGTGCCAGGTTCCTGGCGGGTTTACGGCATATTCGTTCGGGCAAAGTGTCACGACCGCCGTCGCGCCATCGGCATGCTCCTGATGCAGGGTCATCGAGCCGCTGAGGCAAAGCACCACCTCATCGCCGAGGGGGTGCATTTCCCAACTGTCCCAGTTTTCGCTGAAGCGGTGCATGGACACCAGCCGCCCTTCCGCCCCGTCCTGCGCGGTGCGGGCGGCATAGCTTTGATACCATTCCAAGCCGGTAAAAGGCGGTTGTGGCTGCGCCGTTGCGCCCAGCCCGAGATGCAGGGGGTGTGTTTCCAGATTATATGCATCTTGGGCCATGGCGCTCTCCTCCAAGCTGTGGGGACTTCAGGTCATGATAAAGGCGTTCAGCTTATTCCCGTCGGGGTCGCGGAAATAGCCGGCATAAAAGGAATCGCCACGCGGTCCTGGAGGGCCTTCGCAGGTTCCACCATTGGCAAGCGCAAGTGCGTGTAGCCGGTCCACCTGTTCCTTGTCCCTGGCCTCAAGCGCAATCATCACGCCATTACCGACCGTTGCCGGGTTCCCGTCAAAGGGCTTGGTCAGGCCAATGCCCGCCGCACCGCCGGGCTTGCCCCAGGCGATGAAGCCGTCAAAGTCCATCATCCGGGGTGTTTCCAGTTCCCCCGCCAGAGCGTCATAGAAAACAGCCGCACGCGCGAGGTCATTTGTACCTAAGGTAACATATCCAATCATCGAATCTCTCCCAAAAGAAGAAGAGAACATTAAGAGAACATTCCAACAGAGTCAATCAGCCCGGTTTTGAGACCTTGTCCTGTGTTTTCGTGTCGAAATCGCTGGCATCATGGCGCTCGTGCAACTGGCTGGCGGGGTCACCCATGACGCGGTTCACCATCCGTCCGCGTTTCACCGCAGGCCGTTCGGCAATCTGGTCGGTCCAGCGCACCACATTGGTATATTCGTGCACCGACAGAAATTCGCCAGCCTCATAAATGAGGCCTTTGACGAGCGCGCCATACCAGGGCCAGATCGCCATGTCGGCGATGCTGTATTCGTCGCCGGCCATATATTCGCGATCCGCAAGGTTCCGGTCGAGCACATCAAGCTGCCGCTTCACCTCCATCGCAAAACGGTCAATGGCATATTCAAACTTGAAGGGTGCATAGGCGTAGAAATGGCCGAACCCACCGCCCAGATAGGGCGCGCTGCCCATTTGCCACATCAGCCAGTTCATGGTTTCCGTGCGCTTGTGATGTTGGGTTGGCAAAAAGGCCCCGAACTTCTCGGCCAGATAGATCAATATGGATCCCGATTCGAAAACACGGGTGGGCTCGGGTGTCGAATGGTCGAACAAAGCGGGGATTTTCGAATTGGGATTGGCCTCGACGAATCCGCTCGAAAACTGATTGCCGTCGCGAATGTTTACCAGCCACGCATCATATTCGGCGCCTTCATGGCCTAGGGCCAGCAGCTCTTCGAGCATCACGGTCACCTTCACCCCGTTCGGTGTCGCCAGCGAATAGAGTTGCAGCGGATGCTTGCCGACAGGCCGATCCTTATCGTGCGTCGCACCGGCTATGGGCCTGTTGATATTGGCGAACTGCCCGCCATTTTCCTTGTTCCACTCCCAGATTTTGGGCGGGGTATAATCGGAAAATGTCTGCGTCATACTGAACTCCTGAATGATGTTGGGCTGATATTAGCGGGTGCCGTCCCGAACGCCACACCAAAAGAATCGCACGCGCACGGTGCGACTATCAATAGCGCTTGACGTTTACGTAAACTGCGAGTTTAATCGGGTGGTTAAAGCCTGAGGGAGAAAAGCCATGTCCGCCACTGTCGAAATCGCCAATGATATTGCCCTGATCCGGATGGATGATGGCAAGGCGAACGCGATCAATTTCGACATGATCGCGGCGGTCAATAGTGCGCTCGACAAGGCAGAGGCGGAGGCAAAGGCAATCGTTCTCGCGGGACGCGAAGGCCGTTTTTCCGGCGGGTTCGACCTCAATGCCTTTGCGACGCTCGGCGCCGATGGAGTGTATAAATTACTGGACGCAGGCGCCGAACTTTTGCTTCGCCTTTATGGCGGACCTTTGCCAGTCGTGGCGGCCTGCACCGGCCATGCGATCGCGATGGGGACATTTTTGCTCCATGCCTGCGACACCCGCGTCGGTGCATCGGGCGCGTTCAAGATCGGCGCGAATGAAGCGGTAACCGGGATGCAGCTTCCCATTTTTGCGATGGAACTCGCGCGCGACCGGCTGAATCCCACCCATATGACCCGCGCGATGATTCAGGGTTTCATCTATGATCCTGCCGGCGCGTTGGAAGCCGGCTATCTCGACATGCTCGTTGATCTGGAAAAGGTGGAGGCGACCGCTCTGGCCGTGGCCGGACAATTGGCGCAGCTCCCCGCACCATCCTATGCCTGGAACAAGAAATCGATCCGCAAGACGACGCTCGACCGGATCCGGTCCAGCATCGGGGCGCATCACAAGCTTTGAAATCCAACTAGTTCCGGGCGGACAGGGCACAACCCCTCACCAACTTCGCCACATTCGCTGCGCTCATAAGGCTGTATCCTTTCCCAAGGGGAGAGGGGGCGTTCATCCGACATCTGATCACAACATCTGTCACCCTGAACTTGTTTCAGGGTCTTAGTAATGCGACTTGGAAACTAAGACCCTGAAACAAGTTCAGGGTGACGGGTGCGAGAATATGGCTCAAATACACTCTATCTGGAGTCAGGCAATTCCAGCCTCTGCGAACTTTGCGCTCTCTGCGTGAACCAAGAACGGACGCGTACAAGGTTCACGCAGAGTGCGCGGAGAACGCGGAGGCGGCAGCAATCAGCCTAAACCCCCTCTCCCCTTGGGAGAGGCAGCGAGACTTGCGATCTGTGATCGCTAGTCGCAGCGGTGAGGGGTTGTGCGCTAACGATAACGCGCTCCCTATCACCACCTTCCTGGAGGAGCGGGTATTATCCCTTAGCCAAGGGTGCGCAGGCTTTGGTTGCCCATGCGAGCGCATCGCCGTCCAACTGCGGTGCGACGATTTCCAGAACTTTGGCATGGTAATCATCCCACCACCGCAATTCGTCGCGGGTGAGAAGGCTGGTGTCGACCAAGGCTTTGTCAATCGGCGCGAAGGTGAGGGTTTCGAATCCGAAATAGCGCCCCTCTGCGCAAGCGATTTCCCGCTCTTCCACCAAAATGAGATTCTCGATCCGGATGCCAAATTCACCTTGCTTGTAATAGCCGGGCTCATTCGACAAAATCATGCCCGCTTGCAACGGCTCATCCGTTCCGGCCTGTCCGCCGGAGAATTTGCCGATGCGTTGCGGGCCTTCGTGCACGGCAAGGAAGCTGCCCACGCCATGGCCGGTGCCATGGGCGTAATCGACGCCTGCCTGCCACAGCGCCGCGCGCGCCAATGTGTCGAGTTGCGCCCCGCGCGTGCCTTCCGGAAAGACGGCAAGCGCAAGCGCGATATGGCCCTTGAGAACGCGGGTGTAGCGGTCCTTCATTTCTGCTGTCGGCTCGCCCGGCCCGACCCAGATGGTGCGGGTGACGTCGGTGGTCCCGTCCAGATATTGACCGCCGCTGTCGACCAGATAGATGCTGTTGGGGTCAATACGCCGGTTCGATTTCTCTTCGACCTTATAATGCGGGCTGGCTCCATTTGGTCCGGCGGCCGAGATGGTATCGAAGCTCAGATCCTTTAGCATGCCGGTCGCCTCGCGGAAGGCGCGGAGCTGGGCCGCAGCCGACAATTCCGTCAGTTCGCCCTTATGCGCCTCTTGGGCGAGCCAGTGCAGATAGCGGCTCAAGGCCGCGCCATCGCGTGCTTGCGCTGCGCGATGGCCATCCTGCTCGACAGGGTTTTTGATGGCCTTGGGCAAGATGGTGGGATCGCGCGCCTCCACGATCGTGGCGCCGCCATCTTTCAGTGCGCCGAAAATAGCGGCGACGGCGCGATCGGGATCGACGGCTATACGCTTGCCATTCATGGCCTTGAGCGCGGGAACAAATTCCTCCGGTGTCCGCAACCGGACCGCGTTGCCAAGATGGGCTTGCACCGCCTCGTCCACTTTTTCCGGTGCGACAAACAGGTCCGCTGTGCCGTCGGCATGCGCGAGCACAAAGCTCAGCGCAACAGGTGTGTTCGACACGTCTGACCCGCGCACATTCAGCAGCCATGCGACCGAATCCAGTGCCGAGATCACCGTGCTGTCCACGCCATTTTCGGCCAGCCACTCCGCCACCGCCGCGCGTTTTTCCGCGCTGTTCTGGCCGGCATAGCGGTCCTCATGTACCATCAGCTTGGCGTCGCTTTTCTCCGGTTGGTCGGCCCATACCGCATCAATCGGATTGCTTTTGACAGCGACCAGTTCGGCGCCCTTGGCTTTGAGTGCACGGCTGGCGCTCTCGACCCAGCCTTTGGTATGAACCCATGGGTCATAGCCGATACGGGCGCCCGCCGGTGCATGTTCCTTCAGCCAGTCCGAAATGCTGGTTTGCGGCACCCCGACATATTGCCAATTCTGTCCGTCGACCTGTTCGCGCACCTGCAGCGTATACCGACCGTCGGTGAAGATGGCTGCTTCCTCGCTCAGCACAACGGCCGATCCTGCCGACCCGCCAAAGCCCGTCAACCATCCCAGACGCTGCGCATAGTCGCCGACATATTCGGACATATGTTCATCGCAGATCGGCACGACAAAGCCGTCGAGCTGGTCTTTCTTCAATTGCGCGCGCAAGGCGCCTAGGCGGGCTTCATAGGTGGACATATCGGACTTCCGTTCATATGGTTACACCACCCCTATAAGCGAGGAAGTCTTCTCATGAAAGCGTTGCTCCCCCTGTTTGTCATGATTGGCGCACTCTCTTCGCCTGTATTTGCCCAGAAAGAAAATATGACCGAAAAATCCGCCGCCGAAATCAAGCCGCCTGTCGCGGCCACGCGTCCGCACAGCGCAACCTATCATGGCGTGACGCTGACCGACGACTATTACTGGCTCAAGGATCAAAGCTATCCCACCATCGATGACGCGGAAATATTGGAGCATCTGAAGGCCGAGAACGCCTATTTCGACGCGCAGATGGCCCCACAGGCCGCGCTCACTGAAACCATTTTTCAGGAGATGAAGGGCCGCGTCAAAGAAGATGACAGTTCAGTCCCGCAAAAGGATGGCGACTATATCTACTGGTCCAAATTTGAAGAAGGCGCGCAATATCGCAAGCATTACCGCAAGCCCGTTGCAGGTGGACCGGACCAGTTGATTCTGGACGAAAACGAGCTCGCCAAGGGCAAGGATTATTTCCGCCTTGGCGCCGCCGAAGTGAGCCCCGACGGTACAATTCTTGCCTATGCCTATGACGACAACGGTTCCGAACGGTTCGACCTGCACTTCCGGAATCTGGCGACAGGCGAAAATCTGAAGGATGTGATTCCCGGCACCTTGTCGGGTATCGTCTGGTCATCCGACAGCAAGGGTGTGGTCTATGGCCTCGCCAATGAAAACTGGCGCACGGACAATGCCTGGTATCACCGCTTGGGCGAAGAACTGACGGCGGCCAAGCTGCTGTACAAGGAACAGGATATCGGCTTTGGCGTTGGCGTCGGACTGACCGCGCAAGAAGACTGGATCGTCATTGCAACGGGCGACAATGTGACCAGCGAAGTCCGTCTGGTTCCCGCCAACAACCCCACGGCAACGCCCATCATGATTTCCCCGCGCAAGGTCGGCCGCCAGTATAGCGTCGATGTGCGTGACGGCATGCTCTACATCCTGACCAACGACGACCATGTGAATTTCCGCATAGCGACCGCGAGCCTGAAAAAGCCCGGAGAGTGGGAGACACTGATTGGCGGGTCGGACAGGCATTATTTGACGGGACTTGCGCTGTTCAAGAATTTCTACGTCACAGAAGGGCGGATCGATGGCCTCGATCAGGTCGAAATTCGCGATTATGCGGATGCGAAAAAGATCCAGCCCATCACCTTCCCCGAGGCAAGCTATGAAGCCGGGCTTGGCGACAATCCCGAATATGATGTGACGAAATTGCGCCTCGGCTATGAATCGATGGTCACGCCCGATACGGTATTTGACTATCATATCGCTGAAAAACGGCTCGAAACGCTGAAGGTTCAGGAAATTCCGAGTGGCTATGATCCGGCCCAATATGTGACCGAGCGCGTCATGATCACCGCACGCGACGGAACGAAGGTTCCGGTGTCGGTGCTCTACAAAAAGGGCTTCAAGAAAGATGGCAGCCAGCCGCTGCATCTCTATGCCTATGGCGCTTATGGCTATGCTGTGCCGCCGGGTTTCTCGGCCAACCGGCTCAGCATGGTGGACCGCGGCTTTGCCTATGCCATCGCGCATATTCGCGGCGGCGATGATTTGGGCTACCAATGGTATCTCGACGGAAAGCTGACCAAGCGGACCAACACCTTCAACGATTTTGTCGACGCGGCAAAGGGCCTGATCCAGTTGGGCTTCACCGGCAAGGGCAAGGTAACCGCCAGCGGTGGCTCGGCGGGCGGCGAACTGATGGGTGCGGTGGTCAATCAGGCGCCTGAATTATTTGGCGCGGTGGTCAGCCATGTTGCCTTTGTCGACGTGCTCAACACGATGCTCGACAAGGACCTGCCGCTGACGCCGGGCGAGTGGCCCGAATGGGGCAATCCGATCACCGACAAGGCTGCGTTCGACTATATCCGCAGCTATTCGCCTTACGACAATGTCGAAGCAAAGGCCTATCCGCCCATGTTGTGGACGGCGGGCCTCAATGACCCGCGCGTGACCTATTGGGAACCTGCGAAAATGGTCGCCAAGCTGCGCGCGATGAAGACCGACGACCATGTGCTTTTGCTCAAGACCAATATGGGCGCAGGGCATGGCGGCAAGTCGGGGCGCTTTGAACGCTTACGTGAAAATGCGGAGGAAGCGGCCTTCCTTCTGTGGCAGATGGGGATGGCCAAAAGCGGATCATGACGCCCTTCGCGCAAAGCTTTACCGCTATCCCCGCCGACATTGACGAGCTTGGCCATGTCAACAATGCGGTGTGGGTGCGGTGGATTCAGGATATGGCGACCTCGCACTGGCAGGCGGTTGCCGCGCCCGAGCATATCGCGGCCTATATCTGGGTCGTGACCCGGCACGAGATCGACTATCGCGGTAACATTGCTGCAGGCGAAAGCGTCACGGGCCGGACATGGATCGAGAGCAGCCCAAAGGGTGCGCAATTTGACCGGCGGGTCGATTTTGTCGATGCGGCCGGGAAAGTTATCGTGCGGGCCAATACCACCTGGGCGATGATTGACCGCGAAAGCGGAAGGCTGGCCCGTGTACGACCGGAAATCGCCGCACCCTTTATCGGCGATCAGGCGTCCAGCTCATAATCCGGTAGCGAATGGAACGCGTTGCGTAGCGCCTCGCTCCAGCTGTCGGAGATTTTCTCGAAATAAGGGTCATCGGCGGTGATGCGGCGTTCGTGGAACGGTGCAAAGTCGTCGTTGCGGTAGAGCATCAGGTCCAGCGGCAGACCCACCGACAGGTTTGCCTTCAACGTGGAATCGAACGACACCATCAGCAGCTTGGTGATGTCGGCAAAGGACATGTGCGATTCAAATCCGCGCACCAATATGGGTCGGCCATATTTGGTTTCGCCGATCTGGAAAAAGGGCGTTTCGGGGCTCGCCTCGATGAAGTTGCCCTCGGGGTAGATGAGGTAGAGGCGCGGCTCCATGCCCGCGATCTGGCCGCCGACGATGACACTGGCGTTGAAATTGGGGGCAGGGCTGGCCGCGACGGGTCCGGTGAGGGCCCGCGCGGCGATCGTGTCGCGCAGGGTGGTGCCAATGATATTGGCCACCTGGAACATGGTCGGCGCTTCCAATATCGACGGCTTGCGCTCGCTCGGGGCCTTGGTGCGTTCTTCCAGCTGGCTGATCAGCGCCTGTGTGGTGGCGAGGTTGCCCGCGGTCATCATGGTGATGAAACGTTCACCGGGGACGGACCAGCTGAACATCTTGCGGAAGGTCGATATGTTGTCGACACCCGAATTGGTGCGCGTGTCGGACATGAACGCCATGCCCTTATCCAGCAACATTCCCACGCAATATGTCATTATCCGAAAAGTCCCCCGACCCTTGATATTGATTCGCTTACTGTTCCACCCGCAAGCTGACAACCATGCTTTTATCCCGCGCGCCAAAGGACATGCCCGATATGGGCGCGGCGTCGCGATAGTCGAAGCCGGTGGCGACGCGGACATAGCGGCCATCGGGGCTGATGCCGTTCGAGATATCGAACCCGACCCAGCCAATCGCATCGACATGCGCCTCGGCCCAGGCATGGCTTGCGGACTGTTCCACCTGCCCGTCCATCATCAGATATCCCGACACATAGCGTGCAGGAATGCCCATGGACCGGCAGGCGGCGATGAAGATATGGGCGTGGTCCTGACACACCCCTGCCCCTGCGGCGATGGCATTTTCCGCGCTGCTGTCCACACCCGTCGCCCCGCCCTGATAGGTGACCGAGCCCAGGATATGCGCGGATAACTGATGCAGCAAAGCGAGCTTGTCCGACTGTTCGCGGTCGACACCGGCCACCAGCTTTTGCACTCCCCGCCCCGCCGTGGTCAGCTTTGTAGGCCGGCAATAGGCCCAGAGCGGCACATGGCTGCGGTGGCGGCCCAATATGCCGTGGTTGTCGGTGGTTTCGACCTGGCCATGGCAGCTGATGGTGATGGACGTTCGGCCTTCTTCCACCGAGATCAGCGTCACATGATTGTTGTGCGGGTCATCATGCTCGGCCTCGACCTTGCCGCCGTCGACGGTCAGGGTCCAGCCGATGATCTGCTGCCCCGCCCCGTCTTTGGGACGCAGCTTCAGCCGTTGCAGCGCGTAATGGACCGGCTGGTCAAACTGATATTCGGTGAGGTGGTGGATGGACAAAAGCATCAGGAGTTGAACCTATATTCCTGCTCCACCATCGCCGCCAGCCTGCGGTTCTGCGTCAGAAAATCAACCAGAAATTCATGCAGTCCATCTTCCAGTATCGAGGCGGCGGTCATGGACGCGAACCCGGCATAGATGCGTTCGGCTTCGGTCAGGCTGTCCGACTGGACGCCGTAGGACATGGCAAGGTGGCGCAGATTGTCGGTCAGCTTGCCATAGCAGAAGGCAAGGCTGCGCGGGAAACGGCGGTCGAGAATGAGAAAGTCGGCAATGCCGAGCGCGCTTGCCCGGCCGGGGTAAAGCCAACGGTAGGCGCTATAGGCCGAGGTCGACCGCAGGATCGTTTCCCACTGGATATTGTCGAGCGAGGAACCGACAAAGGATACCGACGGCAAAAGCACATAATATTTGACGTCAAGAAGTCGCGCCATGCTGTCCGCACGCTCGATAAAGTTGCCGACGCGGCTGAAATTATACCCGTCGTTTCGCAACATCGTATTTTCCAGCGCACCGCGCACCTGCGCCGTCTGCCGTTCGATCAGGTCGATTGTCGCGGGAAGTTCGGCCTCGCGCACTTGCCGTTTCAGGGCGTCATTGACGCAGATCCAGCATTCGTTGACGGCTTCCCACAATTCACGGGTTATCGCGGTGCGGGTGGTCCGCGCATTCTGCCGCGCGCTGTCGATCAGGTTGCGCAAATTGCCGGGGTTGGCCTTGTCGCGCAGCAGATAGTCGACGACCTGCGCCGCGTTATATTCCTCATGATTGGCGCGATAGGCGGCATCCATGCCCAGCGCCGAGAGGATGGAGCGCCATTCGTCCTGTCGACCACGGTTGCGGGTCAGGGTAAAGCGGTGTCCGGTCTCGATCAGACGTGCAATATTCTCCGCCCGCTCCAGATAGCGGAACATCCAGAATATACCGGAAGCGGTCTTGCCTAGCATGGCTCAATCATCCTCGATCACCCAGCTATCCTTGGTGCCGCCGCCCTGGCTTGAATTGACCACCAGCGATCCCTTGCGCAGGGCCACGCGGGTCAGGCCACCGGGCGTGATGTCGATCTTGTCGGGTGATACCAGCACGAAAGGCCGCAGGTCCACATGGCGTGGGGCAAGGCCGCTGTTGGCGAAAATGGGGATGGTCGACAGGGCGAGCGTCGGTTGCGCAATATAATTGGCCGGTTTGGCCTTCAGTTTTGCCGTAAAGGCAGCCAACTCCTTCTTGCTGGCCGCAGGCCCGATCAACATGCCGTATCCGCCCGATCCATGCACTTCCTTGACGACCAGTTCGGACAGATGGTCGAGCACATAGGCAAGGGAATCAGGTTCTGAACACCGCCAGGTATCGACATTTTTCAAAATGGGTTTTTCGCCGGTATAAAATTCGACGATGTCGGGCATGTAGCTGTAAATCGCCTTGTCGTCCGCGATCCCTGTGCCGGGAGCATTGGCGATGGTGATCTTGCCCGCCCGGTAAAGGTCGAAAACACCTGGTATACCGAGCACCGAATCCGGCTTGAAAATCAACGGATCGAGATAATCATCATCGAGCCGCCGGTAGAGCACATCGATCGGCTGGTAACCCCGGGTCGTCCGCATGGCGACCCGGCCGTTGACGATACGGATGTCGTGGCCTTCGACCAGTTCAGCGCCCATCTGGTCCGCCAGAAAGGCATGTTCGAAATAGGCGCTGTTATGGATACCGGGCGTCAGCACCGCGACAACAGGATCGCCGGTGCAGGCCGGCGGCGCGACGCGGCTGAGCGAGGCGCGCAGGTTTTTGGGGTAATCGCTGACGTTACGGACGCGGATGGTGCTGAACAGTTCGGGAAACATGTTCATCATCGTTTCGCGGTTTTCGAGCATGTAGGACACGCCCGACGGGGTGCGGGCGTTGTCTTCCAGCACCATGAATTCATCCGGCCCGGTGCGCACAAGGTCGATGCCGACGATATGGGTGTAAACCCCGCCCGGGGGTGTGAAGCCAATCATCTGCGATACAAAGGCTTCGTTCTTGACCAGCAAATCAATCGGCAAGCGACCGGCGCGGACGATTTCCTGCCGGTGGTAGATATCCTGCAAAAAGGCATTGATGGCGCGGACACGCTGTTCGATTCCGCGCGATAATTTGGTCCATTGCCGAGCCGTGACGATGCGCGGGATGATGTCGAACGGGATCAGCCGTTCTTCGGCCTCGTCATCGCCATAGACTGCAAAGGTGATACCTGTGCGGCGGAAAAACTCCTCCGCATCGCGGGCCTTTTGCTTCAAATGGGTGCTGTCCTGCTCGGTGAACCATTTATGATAGGCTGCATAAGCCGCGCGCGGCGTGCCGTCCTCATTTAGCATTTCATCAAAGCAGGGCGGTTTAGATACCATTGTCTGGGGTCAGGACCTGCTCAATGCGCTTGCGAGGTTTGAGGCCATTTTGCTCAGGGCAAGGAAGGAAGCCGCGGGGATATAGACATATCTCAAGGCTTTCTGACGCAGCCATGGGCAAAATGGGTCAAATCCTTCGGACGTCAAAATGGCTTTGATCTCGAACCAAAACACGCTTGCAGGCAGAATAACTGCCTGACGTCGCGCATTTTGGTCCGATATCTTTGCCATTTTGACGCCTCGCAAGTGCATTGAGCAGGTCCTGACCCCATGTCTGCACAAAAATAATGCAGAGAACAAGTAACTTCGCACATGCACAAATTTTGGGCAGATTTCGACCCGATGGCGCGGTTCAGAAGTCGATGGCGACGCCCTTAAGTTCCCAATCGCCATAGCGCACAGGGTCTGGCCGTTCCGAATCCGGCTCCGGCTCCCGTGCGACGGCTTTGGGTTCGGGCACCGGCGGGCTTTTCGACAGATAAGCGGGCGCTTTCACATGGGGTGGGCGCTGGCCCATGGCGGATGCTCCTTGAAGGATTTTCGGATAGTTCCCACATTGGGTGCAACAGGAGTATTTGCAAGATGAACATGCTCAAAACCACAATGTTACTGGCCGGACTGACCGCGCTGTTCATGGCGCTGGGCTATATGCTGGGCGGATCGGGCGGCGCGATGATTGCGCTCCTCGTCGCATTCGGCATGAATATTTTCACCTTCTGGAACGCCGACAAGATCGTATTGCGGATGCACGACGCACGCGAGGTCGACATAAATAGCGCGCCGGAATTTTACAGCATGGTGCGCAAATTGGCGCAGCGGGCCGAACTCCCCATGCCCAAAGTATATATCATCGACAGCCCCCATCCCAATGCGTTCGCGACCGGACGCAATCCGGAAAATGCGGCAGTTGCCGCCACCACAGGCCTGATGAACATGCTCGACCGGGATGAGGTCGAAGGGGTTATGGCGCACGAACTGGCGCATGTGAAAAACCGCGACACGTTGATCATGACCATGGTCGCAACAATTGCAGGGGCTATCTCGATGCTCGCCAATTTCGGACTGTTCTTCCGCAGCGGCGATGATCGCAGCGGTGGTTTGGCGGCTCTGGCTGCTGTGCTCGTGGCTCCCTTTGCTGCCATGATTGTACAGATGGCGATCAGCCGCACGCGCGAATATGGTGCCGACCGCGGCGGGGCGGAAATTTCGGGCAATCCGATGGCGCTGGCCTCTGCCCTCGCCAAAATTTCGGGTGCCGCGCAGGCAATCCGCAATCCTGTGAGTGAAGCCAATCCGTCGGCGGCGCAGCTTTACATTGTGCCCACGCAAGTGTCGGAGCTTTTCTCGACCCATCCGGCGACGGAAAACCGGATTGCCGCCTTGCAGGATCTGGCGGGTGAAATTCGCACCGGCGAAATGCCACCAAAGCCACGCCGCAGCGCACTCGATCCCTTGGGCCGCGAATAAGGACCGCCGTTAGCCAAGGCCGGGAAAGGACAATCTGATTGAGGTTCGTCGGGCGACGGCCTAACGGGCGTTCATGAACGAAGAAATTTCCGGCCTTCCCACCCGCCGCGCTGCCTTGCGCCTGCTTGATGCGGTTATGCGCATGGGCACGCCCATGGACCAGGCAACGGCGAATGCGACCAAGGGCCTCTCGCCGCCAGACCGCGCCTTGGCAATCGCCATTGCACAGGAAAGCCTGCGATGGTCGGTCGATCTTGATATCCTGATCGACAGCAAGACGAAGCAGGCGCTGCCCGACGATAGCAAGGCGCGCATGGTTTTGCGGCTGGCACTGGCGCAGATTTTGCGGCTCGGCACGCCGCCCCATGCCGTGATCGCAACGGCCCTGCCACTGGTCGACAAAGGCCCCCGCCGTTTGGTGCATGGCGTGCTGGGATCCTTGTTGCGGGCCAATGCGGCCCTACCCGAACTGCCGTCCTTGCCCGAATCCGTTATGATGCGGTGGCATCCGGCATGGGGCGACGACATGGTTGCAGGCGCGCAAGCCGCCCTGTCGGAACCACCACCACTGGATCTTGCGTTGCGCGATCCCGCATCGACCGCGCATTGGGCCGAGATATTGGGCGGGGAAAGCCTGATGCCGGGCCATGTCCGTCTGCCGCGCGGCACGGCGGTGGAAGAATTGCAGGGCTATGATGAAGGCGCGTGGTGGGTACAGGATCTGGCCGCAAGCCTGCCCGGACGGCTTCTGGGCAATGGTTCGGACAAGCGGGCGCTTGATCTGTGTGCCGCACCGGGTGGCAAGACGATGCAGCTTTCGGCTGCCGGCTTTACCGTCACCGCGCTGGACAACAGCGCGCGTCGTATGGACCGGTTGATGGCCAATCTGGAACGAACACAGCTCAACGCCGATCGGGTCACGGCCGACGTGATGGAATGGGAGCCTTCGGGCACATATGATGCCATTTTGCTCGACGCGCCGTGCAGCGCGACCGGCACCATGCGCCGCCATCCCGATGTATTGCAGCGTATCGATATCAAGCAGATCAACAATCTGGCCGCGCTGCAATGCGCTATGCTCGATCGCGCGGCGGCCTGGGTCAAACCCGGCGGCATGCTGGTCTATGCCACCTGTTCGCTGGAGCCGCAGGAAGGCGAGGCGCAGGCGGAGTTGTTTCTGTCCAAACATCCCGATTTTTCGTCCCTCCCCGCGACCGAAGGCGAACTACCCCAAGGGGTCACGGCCAATGCGCAGGGTGATGTCCGGACCATGCCGCACATGCTTGCAGACAAGGGCGGTATGGACGGATTTTTCATTGCGCGGTTCATTCGAAAGGGTGCCTGAAATTTATGATTGCACCAACGCTGACAACCGAACGGCTCCGCATCGAACCCATGGCGCTGTCGCATTGGGAGGCATATGCCGCCGCATGGGCCGATCCACGCATGACCGAATTTATCGGCGGCGATCCGCGAAACCGAAACACCAGTTGGGGTAAATTTTTGGGCGGGATCGGGCTATGGTCCCTTCTGGGCTATGGCTATTGGTCATTTGTAGAGCGCGCGACAGGAGCTTTTGTGGGGAATGGCGGTCTTGCGAGCTTTGAGCGTGGCCTGCCCGAGCTGGTGGACTATCCCGAAGCTGGCTGGGCATTTGTTCCCGACGCATGGGGTAAGGGATATGCGACCGAAGCCCTGACCGCTATTTTGCACTGGGCAGATCACGAAGCGCGCCTCGGCGAAATCCGCTGCATCATAGATCGCGGCAACACTGCATCGCACAATGTCGCGGGCAAGTTGGGTTTCGTCAAATTTGCCGAATCGCACGACGTCATCGGTGACCTGTTCATTTACCGCCGCGAACCGAGTCTCGGTCTGCGATAAGCTGTGCATAACGCAACGGCTCGCCTTGCCGCTGGCGTGTCAGGCCGCTAAGCGCCATTCATGACCCGCGCCATCCGCATTGCGCCTTCCATCCTCTCCGCCGATTTCGCTCGGCTGGGCGATGAAGTGCGCGCGATCGACGCAGCGGGCTGTGACTGGATCCATGTTGACGTGATGGATGGTCATTTCGTGCCGAACATCACCATAGGTCCGGCCGTGGTCAAGGCGCTTCGCCCCCACAGCAGCAAGCCTTTTGACGTGCATCTGATGATTTCGCCGGTCGACCAATATGTGAAAGATTTTGCCGACGCGGGCGCGGATATCATTTCCTTCCACCCCGAAGCCGGCCCGCATCCGCACCGGACGGTGCAGCTGATCAAGTCCCTCGGCAAGCAGGCCGGCGTCGTGTTGAACCCGGCAACACCGGCCAAGATGCTCGACTATTTGATCGACGATGTGGATCTGGTCCTTGTGATGAGCGTGAACCCCGGCTTTGGCGGACAAAGCTTCATCTCCAGCCAGCTGCGCAAGATTGAAGCGATCCGCAAAATGATCGACAAGACAGGCCGTGATATCCGGCTGGAAGTCGATGGCGGTATCACCGTCGAAACCGCGCCGCTGGCCATTGCCGCCGGGGCCGACACGCTCGTCGCGGGGACGGCCACTTTCAAGGGCGGCCCTGACCAATATGCCGCCAACATCCACGCATTGAGGGGTGGATGACGGAAAATGACGCAGGCGGTGAAGGAGTAAGGCAGGCGGCATTGATCGTCAGGCCCACGGGTGTGGGTCAGAATCTTTTCGAACGTCTGTCGTTGCAATTTTACAAACTCACTTGGCGCACGCCCCTGCACAGCGGACGGCTGAAGGGCAAAGTGCCCCTCCGCCTGATTACGGTTCCCGAAGATATATTGAAGGGCGATGCCGCGCGCGGGCAGGCGCTGCGGATGGGCAAATTCTACCATCAGGGGTTTGAGCAGGCGTTTAGCGGGCTCGACTACCAGAAGCTGGCGCTGCCGCCCACCATGACGGACTATATCCACCGTTTCGGCTGGCTGCGCGATCTGGCGGCGGCGACGAACCGCGGCGACGGGGCGCCAATTGCGGCGGCGATTGCGGACGACTGGCTGATCGCCAATGGCATGAAGACGCGCGAGCCTGCTTGGCGCGTGGACAATTGCGCGTGGCGGTTGCTGAACATGGCGGCAGGCTCGCCCCTGTTGCTCAGCAGCAATGATCCGGTTTACCGGTCGCGTGTCATAAACCATTTTGCCCGTGTCGCGCGGCATCTCGACCAGTCGGCCCCGCGTGCGCAAAGCCATTTCACCAAAAGTCTGGGTTGGGCCGGCGTCGTCGCGGCGTCATTGTTGCTGCCCGAAGGCAAGGCGCGGCGGGCTGTTGGGGAAGACGGGCTGGCGGCATCCTTGCAGGCAACGATATTCCCCGATGGCGGGGTGATTTCCCGCTCGCCGGTGCAGTTGATCGAGCTGATCGGTCTGCTGAGCCTGTTGAAACAATGCTATAATGCCCGCAAGGAAATGGTGCCGGCCTTCCTGTCCGATGCGATCGGACGCGCGGTTCCGGCTTTGCTCGGCCTGACGCACGCCGATGGCGGTCTGGGGGCGTGGCAAGGCTCGGCCCATATGGCTGCCGAAAGCATCGAGGCGCTCGTTGCGGCGAGCGAAGTGCGCGCCCGTCCGCACCGTCAGGCGCTGGATTGGGGCTATCAACGGGTATCGGCGGGCAAGTCGGTCCTGCTGCTGGATGCAGGCCCGCCACCTCTGGCGCGGCAATCGGCATCGGGCTGCGCATCGACGCTTGCGTTCGAACTGTCGCACGGGCGCCAGCGGATTATCGTGAATTGTGGCGGGGCGGCCTTGGTCGGTTCGTCAATCCCTGTCGCTCTCGCGCGGGGTTTGCGGACGACAGCGGCGCATTCGACGCTCTGCATCAACGACACAAATTCGACCGCGATCCTTCAGGGCGGGCAATTGGGCAAGGGCGTGGCCGAAGTCGGCCTTGAACGGCGGGACGTCGACAAGGCAACGCGCATCGAGGCGAGCCACGACGGCTATGTGCGCGGCTATGGCTATATCCACTCGCGGCTTTTGATTTTGCGGTCGGACGGCCTCGAACTGCGCGGGGAGGATACGCTGCTGCCCAAGGGGAAGTCAAAGGAAGGCACGCCGGTGCACGTCCGTTTTCACCTTGGTCCCGATATCGAAATCATGCCGACCGAAAACAAACAGACTGCCTTGCTGCGCATGGCAGACGGCAGCAACTGGGCCTTTGCCGCCGCAGGCGGAACGCTGGCGGTCGACGAAAGCCTCTGGGTCGACGAAGAAGGTCGCCCGCATCCCACGCATCAACTTGTGATCGGTGCCGATTCCGGTAAAGGCGGCCTCACCTTCAGCTGGCAATTGCGCCATTTAGGATAAGTACATGGAAGACGTCGTAATCAAACGGGCCCTTTTGTCGGTTTCGGATAAAACCGGCCTTGTCGAATTGGGTCATGCCCTGGCGGCGCGGCATGTCGAGCTGGTGTCGACAGGCGGCACGGCAAAGACCCTGCGCGACGCCGGTCTGGCGGTGAAAGATATCAGCGAATTGACCGGCTTTCCCGAAATGATGGACGGCCGCGTGAAGACCCTGCATCCCAAGGTGCATGGCGGCCTGCTGGCCGTGCGCGACAATCCGGAACATGCGGCGTCGATGAAAGAACATGACATCGGCGCGATCGATCTGGTCGTCGTCAACCTCTACCCCTTTGCACAAACCGTCATGAAGGGCGCAAGCCGCGACGAGATTATCGAAAATATCGATATTGGCGGCCCTTCGATGGTGCGCAGCGCGGCCAAGAACCACGCCTATGTCACCATCGTCACCGACCCTGCCGACTATGACAATCTGGTAGCCGAGCTTGAGGAAAGCAACGGCAAGACCAGCTACGATTTCCGCCGGAAATGCGCGGCCAAGGCCTATTCGGCGACCGCTGCCTATGACAGCATGATCAGCCAGTGGTTCGCCTTTGCCGACCAGCAGCAGCTGTTTCCCGATATGCTGGCGGTCAACGGAAACCGCATCGAAGAATTGCGCTATGGCGAAAACCCGCATCAGCGTGCCGCGCTTTATGTGCCGGTCGGCCCTCATGGTTCCGGAATTGCGCAGGCCGAGCAGGTGCAGGGCAAAGAGCTGTCCTATAATAATTACAACGACGCCGATGCCGCGCTTGAGCTTGTCAGCGAATTTCGTGATGGCCCGCCGACGGTGGTAATCGTCAAGCACGCCAACCCCTGCGGTGTCGCCAGCGGAGACACCCTGATTGACGCCTATCGCGCCGCACTGGAATGCGACAGCATTTCGGCCTTTGGTGGGATCGTCGCGGTCAACCGTCCGCTGGACGGCGCGACAGCCGAGGCCATAACCGAAATCTTCACCGAAGTGGTTGCCGCCCCGTCTGCCGACGATGCGGCCAAGGCGGTGTTCGCGAAGAAAAAGAATCTGCGCCTTCTGCTGACAGGCGATTTGCCCGATCCCAAACGCGGGGGTCTTGCGATCAAGCCGATCACCGGTGGGTTACTGGTCCAGTCGCGGGACAATGGCCATGTCGCGGATAGCGAATTCAAGGTGGTGACCAAGCGCACCCCGACGGCGCAGGAACTGGCCGATTGCCGCTTTGCCTGGACCGTTGCCAAGCATGTCAAATCCAACGCAATTGTCTATGCCAAGGATGGTGCGACTGCGGGCATTGGCGCAGGCCAGATGAACCGGCGCGACAGTGCGCGGATTGCGGCCATAAAGGCGCGCGAAGCTGCTGAAACCTACGGGTGGGAAAGCCCCAGAACCGTTGGCTCTGCGGTCGCATCGGACGCCTTTTTCCCCTTTGCAGACGGCTTGCTTGCGGCGGCTGAAGCGGGGGCGACCGCTGTGATCCAGCCGGGCGGTTCGATGCGCGACGATGAAGTGATTGCGGCCGCAGACGAAGCTGGCCTGGCGATGGTCTTTACGGGCATGCGCCACTTCCGCCACTAAACAGGCGGCGCAAATCTCTGGATAAATGTTGTCCGCCGCCCTGACACTGGTTCAGGACGGCGGGGTAACAGAAGATTATCCGGCGCGCTTTACCGCACCGCGGAATTTACCCGGGCCGGATTTTTTCGGGCCATAGTTGCGGGCCGGTGCACCGGGATCGCGACGGCTTTCCTTGCGGGCAGCAAATGCGCGGTCGGCGGTTGGACGGCGGTCACCCGATGCGGCATTGTCGTTGCGCGGACGGGCATCCGCACCGCCTTCACGACTGCCGTCCTTGGGACCGATGGCCGGTTGCCAGCCACCTTGCGGGGCATGTGTGCGCTGGCGGGTTTCGCCATTGCGTCCGATGCCGCCATTATTCCCACCCAGCTTTTTGCCGGCATAGTTGGTACGACCACCACCGGGTTGTCCGCCACCACGGCCACCACGTGACTGTTGTGGTTTCTTGTCGGCGACGGGCGGCGGCAATGCTGCAACGGCAGCGCGGAAGCCCTCGGGCAAGCCCAAGGTCATGGCGCGTACACCGGTCAGACGTTCAATATCCTTCATATAGCCGCGCTCATCGCCGGCAACGAAGCTCATCGCAACGCCTTCGCGGCCTGCACGTGCGGTCCGGCCAATGCGGTGGACATATTGTTCCGGCACATTGGGCAGTTCGAAGTTGAACACATGGCTGACACCGGGAACATCGATACCGCGTGCGGCGATGTCGGTTGCAACCAGAATCTTGATCTTGCCGTCACGAAACGCCTGAAGCGCTGCGGTACGTTGGCCTTGGCTCTTGTTGCCGTGGATGGCAGCAGCCTGGATACCGGCACCCGCAAGACCGCGTACGACCCGGTCGGCACCATGTTTGGTGCGCGTAAAGACCAGTGCACGGTCAATCTCTTCGCTTTGCAGCTTGAGCGTCAGCAGCGTCTGTTTTTCGCGTTGCTCGACAAAGGTCACAAATTGTTCAACGCGTTCCGCCGTGGTGGCCGCAGGGGCAACCGATACGCGGACAGGGTTATTCAAGAAGCGGTTGCCAAGCTCGGCAATCGCCTTGGGCATCGTGGCCGAGAAAAACAGCGTCTGGCGCTGTTTCGGCAACAATTGATCGATACGCTTCAAGGCATGGATAAAGCCAAGGTCCATCATCTGGTCGGCTTCGTCGAGAACGAAGATTTCGACATCCTTCAGGGTGATCGCGCGCTGTTCGATCAGATCGATCAAACGGCCTGGCGTCGCAACGAGGATATCGACACCGCCTGCAAGACGCTTTTTCTGACTGAAAATCGGCATTCCGCCAAAAACACAATCGATCTTGAGGCCGAGGAATTTGCCATAGGTGCGGAAGCTTTCCGCAATCTGCGCGGCCAGTTCGCGTGTTGGCGAAAGCACAAGCATGCGGCAGCTATATTGCTGGCGCGCCTTGGGCTTGGTTGCAAAATGGTGGAGCGACGGCAACGCAAAGGCTGCGGTCTTGCCGGTTCCGGTCTGCGCGATACCGCACAAATCGCGGCCCTGCAGCAAAGGCGGGATCGATTGCTGCTGGATCGGCGTGGGGGTGTCATATCCCGCCGCTTCGAGCGCTTTCAGGATAGGTTGGGCAAGGCCCAAGTCATGGAAAAAAGACATAAAATTACTTTCAATGGTCGTCGCGCCCCAAAGCGCGTGCCCTTCAAACAGGACCGCACGGGCGCAACAGCAGGTGTTCGGGAGCGGCTTATGCCGACCCGTTGGAAACAACCCTGCGTGATATGGGAAGCCTCTAAGCTTTACGTATCTTGTTCGATTGGCGGAGCCGGATCGTCCGAGCCCTCACGCTGCCAATACTGCGGCGGTTTCGTCCGCTCGCCTCATACGCTTGGCGGCCCTATGCTCCCCGGCGGCGCCAAAAGCAAGATAATATTAGCTGGTCGCAATATTCGGTAACGCAATCTGCCGCGTTTTGGCGATTCTGTAACCCCTCGTTAACCATCTATTAGGGCATTTCGTTCACAGATTTCCCCGATACATATCTACGGGGGATTACAAGTGATTGCTCAGGGCCAGAACTCAGTTGACGTGGCGATTATTGGAGCGGGGCCTGCTGGCCTGACTGCGGCCTATCTCCTGACCAAAAAGGGATATAGCGTCACCGTTATCGAGAAGGACGAGCGTTATGTCGGCGGCATCAGCCGGACCGTTGAGGTCGACGGCTATCGCTTTGATATTGGCGGACACCGGTTCTTTTCAAAGTCGAAAGAGGTCGTCGATCTGTGGAATGAAATCCTGCCGAACGACTTTATCCAGCGCCCGCGCATGAGCCGCATCTATTATGAAGGCAAATTCTACAGCTATCCCTTGCGTGCGTTTGAAGCCCTGTTCAACCTGGGCATCGTTCGTTCGACCCAGTGCATGATCAGCTATGCCAAGGCCAAGCTCTATCCCAACACAAATGTGCGCAGCTTTCAGGATTGGACGATAAACCAGTTTGGTGAAAAGCTGTTTTCGATCTTTTTCAAAACCTACACGGAAAAAGTGTGGGGAATGCCCTGCAATGAAATGTCTGCCGACTGGGCCGCACAGCGCATCAAGGGCCTCAGCCTGGGCGCCGCGGTGGTCGATGGCCTCAAACGGTCTTTCGGCCTGAATAAAAAGCCGAATGACGGCATGGAAACCAAGACCTTGCTGGAAACCTTCCGCTATCCGCGTCTGGGACCCGGCATGATGTGGGACGCGGCGCGCGACTTTGTGGTGTCGAAAGGCAACACGGTATTGATGGGCCACCGCTTCAAACAACTGGCACAGGACAGCAACGGCGATTGGCGCTTGTCGGCAACCCGGACCGATGGAACCGAAGCACTGATTTGTGCCAAGCATGTCATCAGCAGCGCGCCGATGCGCGAGCTGTCGGCCCGTATCCATCCGCTTCCACAATGCTCCATGCCCGCCATGAACTTGCGCTATCGCGATTTTCTGACCGTCGCATTGATGATCAAGTCGGACGATCTGTTCCCTGACAACTGGATCTATATCCATGACAGCAAGGTGCAGGTTGGCCGCGTGCAGAATTTCCGCAGCTGGTCGCCCGAGATGGTTCCCGATCCGTCGATTGCGTGCGTTGGTCTTGAATATTTCTGCTTTGAAAATGATGGCCTTTGGTCGTCGAGCGATGCGGACCTGATCGAGCTGGCCAAAAAGGAAATGGCGATCCTCGGGCTCTGCAAGGCCGAGGATGTTGTGGGCGGTGCCGTTGTCCGTCAGGAAAAAGCCTATCCGGTATATGACGATGATTATGCCGCCAATGTCGAAGTCATGCGTGCGGAACTCGAAACGCTATACCCGACCCTGCACATGGTAGGCCGCAACGGGATGCACCGGTATAACAACCAGGATCATGCGATGATGACGGCCATGCTGACGGTCGAAAATATCGTCGCGGGATCGCGCGTCTACAATATCTGGAACGTCAACGAAGACGCCGAATATCACGAAGCTGGCGACGAAGGTGCCCAGCAGGTCATTGTTGCGAAAGTTACCGAGGATCAAGCCGCTGCGCTCGAGTCCGAACGGGAAGTTCCACGCCGTATCGTCAAGGATAAGGACGGTGATGGTCAAGGTCGCAAGATCGGCCAGGCCGCTTAAACGCCATGGATCGTGCTATCGCCTCGGCACTGGTGCTTTGGCACCGGTTTACGATCACGCGCTATCTCGCCGCCAGCATCATTGCGCTGCTGTTTGACGTTGCGCTGTTCTCCGGCCTTGTGGCCGTGGCGGTCGACCCGACGATTGCATCGGCGGCGGGCTATTGCGTGGGCATCATCATCCATTGGATGGTGAGCGCCAATATTGTCTTTACGGGTAAGACCCGCGACGGTTCGGCGCTTCATGTGCAACGGGCGCTGTTTGCGGGGTCTGCGTTGGTGGGCCTGGGGATCACTGTCACGACGGTCGAACTGCTCGGTCGCCTGGGTATCGAACCAATTGCTTCGAAAGCGGTGGCGATCGGCATCAGTTTTGTCGCTGTCTATGCCATGCGTAAATGGGGAGTATTCCGGTGACCGCGCTGACAGCCGACATGGAAAAACCTGCCCTCTGGCAGGTTGACGACGAAGTCCGGAAATTCGGAAACTGGGTTCTTGTTTGGGTCGTGCTGGCCAATATCGGCTTTGCCGCCATGTGGTTTTCCGGCGCGCCCCCGCGGCATATGGAAATAGTCTATGCCGGGCTAATCGGGCTTGTGGTCAAGCGTATGCCCTTTGCGATCCGTTATCTCGCCTTTGTGGGCATACTTACATTTTCGACCCTGAAATTTGTCGGTGGATTGTTCAACCTCGACATGTCGTCGCTTTTTTATTCGCTGCAGTTTTTTGCCGAGATAAAGCCTTCAAACTCGTTCGATTATATTGCGGGGGCGGTGACAATCATCGGCGTCATGATTGCGGCGTACAAGCTTTTGCGCCGCGATACTGATTTTGCGCGTCCGTTGCTGATCATTGCAGCCGCGGTCGCCTTTATCTCGCTTGCTGCTGTCGACCTGTGGATGGGGAAAGATATGCGCGGACATTATTTCCGCGCTGCGCCAGAGGGTGCGGTCTTTGGTTCTGCAACCGGTGACAGCGGTTTTGCCGCGCGCGCCGATGGTAAACGCCATCTGGTTTTGATCGTGGTGGAGGCCATGGGCGTTCCCAAAGACAATCCCGAAATGGCAAAGCTGCTGTTTGCTCCGCTGGTGGATAATGCAGCGATTCAGGCCCGTTACGATTTCAAGCGTGGAACCGCGCCTTATTATAACAGCACCACCGCCGGCGAAATCCGCGAACTATGTGGGCGGTGGGGCGATTATTATGATCTTCTCGACCGGAAGGATTCGGGATGCCTGCCCAATGTTCTGGCGAAGAAGGGCTATGACACGCTGGCCATGCACAGCTTCACCGGCTCCTTCTTCAAGCGGGAGCAATGGTATCCTAATATCGGCTTTGCCAAGCGCGAATTCGGCAAAGATATGATGAAGGCCGGCGCCGAAAAATGCGGCGGCGTATTTCCGGGCGCTTGTGACCGGCAGATACCGCAGCAAATTGCGGCAAAGCTGAAAGCTGCGCAAAAGCCGACATTTCTATACTGGCTGACGTTGAATTCGCATTTGCCGGTGCCGTCGGGGCTTAATCTGAACGTCGACAATTGCGAACGCGTGTCCCCGTTGCTGAAGGCTGAGTTTCCGCAGATTTGCCGCCAGTTTGCCATCTATCACGACATCCAGACCGCTTTGGCGGATGAGATTTCGGCCTCTGATTTTCCCGATGCGGACATCCTGCTGGTTGGTGACCACATGCCGCCCTATTTTGACCGGCATCACCGGACCCAGTTCGATCCCGGCCAGGTGCCATGGCTCTATCTCCGCCGTAAAGATGAGGCAGACAAAAGCGCTGCGTCGCGTTAAACCGGCGGCGGGGGTATCCGATGAATTTTGGGGCGCAATCTGGTCGCGAGACAATGCCGGTTCGGCTGCTGGCGCTATTATGGCTTTTGGTAAGCGCCGCTTTGATCTGGTCGAGCTGGCCACAGATCGGCACTTTGGCGGGATGGGACCCGGATGATGCCCTGCGGCTTGTGCAGTTGCGCGATTTCCTGAACGGTCAAAGCTGGTTTGATACCACCCAATACCGCATGAACCGTCCCGACGGTGCACCCATGCACTGGTCGCGGCTGGTCGAAGTACCGCTGGCGTTACTCATCCTGATTCTTCGTCCGCTGACGGGGCAGATGTGGGCAGAGATTCTTGCCGGGATTGCGGTTCCCTTACTGCTGCTCGGCTGGATCAGCTACATGCTTGCAGGGATCGCAACGAAAATCGCGTCGCGCGAAGCGGGCGTGGCGGCGGCGCTGATCACGCTGTCGTCGGGTGCCTTGCTCTTGCAGCTTCGGCCCATGCGCATCGACCATCATGGCTGGCAGATTGCCATGGCCGTTCTTGCCCTCTCGACCCTATTCCGGACCGACGTGCGAAGGGCGGGCATAGTGCTGGGTCTCGCTCTGGCGGTGTGGTTGCATATCTCGCTGGAAGGCGCGCCAATGACGGCGGCCTTTTTCCTGTTTCTCGGCATCGGCTGGGTGCGGGGATCCGCCGTGCAGGGGCGGCTTTTCTGGACAATTACCAGCTTTGCCGTCTGCACCGTGCTGCTCTTCTTCGGAACACAGGCGCAGGGTCTTTACGCCGCCACTTATTGCGACACGATCTCGCCGCCTCATATGTTTGGCATAGCCAGTGCCGCGCTCGTCATGGTCCCTGCGACTTATGTACATCCGGACCGTTGGGAAATACGGCTTGGCGCGGCGGCTTTGGCCGGGGGTCTGGCGCTTGCCCTGTTGCTGGCGATGGCGCCCCAATGTGTCGGCGGTGCCTTCGGTGGAATGGACCCGCTGGTCCGCACCTATTGGTATAGCAACGTCACCGAAGGCTTGCCCATCTGGCACCAGCCATGGCGTGTCGCGCTGAACCTGTCGGCCGGTCTGGTGGCCGGCGCAATCAGCTGGTTCCTTTTGAGCGCCCGTTTACGGGGTGACGCCCGGCGTCAGCTTTTGACCATCGGCTTTTTCGTCTTCTTCGGCGTGCTGCTGTCCTTGCTAGTTGTCCGCACCATTTCGGTCGCAACCGCATTCGCCATTCCAGTGACTGCGAGCTTCATCGCCGTGCTCTTCCGCGCCTATCGCCAAGCTAAAATTCCAGCCCGCAGAATCGGTCTGATCGCTGCGATCCTTATCCTTCTGGTTCCGGGAGCTGCAATATCCTCGCTGGTCAAGGCCTTGCCGGACGGCGGGAATGTGAGCACGGCCAAGGCCAAAACCAAGGCTGCTGATGTGCTGTGCCAGTCGGCGCTCTCCATCCGGTCGCTTGGCTCGCTTCCCAAAGGGAATTTCCTTTCGACCTTCGACATGGGCCCGACCATATTGGCGCAAACACCGCATAGCGTCCTTGCCAGCAGCCATCATCGTAACGAGCAGGCGATGCACGACCATATCCAGATATTCCGGTCATCGCCCGATGCTGCCCATCAATTGCTGAAGGCCCGCGGCATCAATTATCTTGCCCTATGCCCAGCAGAAACCGAACTGGCCATTTATGCCCGCAAGGATCCGGGTGGATTATGGGCGCAGATGGCCAAGGGCAAGATTCCGGCTTGGCTCGAGCCGCTGGGATCGCGGGGCGAGGGTATCAAGGTCTGGCGTGTGCGCTAACCTTGCGCCTTTCAAAGGTGCATGAAATCGCGATCAAAGCTTTTCAAATGGCCCCCCCCATCGACAAAAATAGTCTGCCCCGTGACATCAGTCGCCCGCGCGAGATACAGCACGGTTTCGGCCACCGCAGTAGGCGATGGCAAGGCTCCCAAAGGCATCATCTGGGCAAGGCGATCCTCTAGCACCGCATCATAATCATCCGTTGAAATGACAAGACCGGGGGCAACGCCGTTCACCCGTGCTGCAGATCCGAAAGATGCGGCCATCGACCGGACCGACGCCGCCAGCGCCTGTTTGGACAATGTGTAGCTGACCTGGTCGCCATGCGGATTGGTGATGCGCTGGTCGAGAATGTGGATAATAGCGGGTCGCGGGCCGCCAACTGCCGCCTGCGCAACTTCCTTTGCCAAAAGCAGCGGCGTGAACAGGTTCAGCCGGAAATGCGCTTCCAGCGTATCGACATCCATGCCGTGCCAGTCATCCTGCCCGAACATGGCAGCGTTATTGACCAGCAAATCAACAGGTCGACCGAAATGTGCGGTCACTTCGCTGACCAGCTTCCCTGCATTTTCAGGGTTTCCAAGGTCGCATGTGAACGCATGCCATTCACTGTTCTGCTCGGCTATTATCTGGAGCAGGTCCGCATCGGGTGCCTTGTCGACATGGCTGACAAGTGCAAGGGCATAGCCCGCCTTCGCCAATGTTTTGGCAATTTCCGCGCCCAAGCGGCGCTTGCCGCCCGTGACTAATGCGAGCGGCGCCTGTGTTGTCACTTGCGGCTCCGTGCCATTGTAATGCCGATGGCTTCACCGTCTTCGGCAATCGCCAGCTTCACTATCTTGACGCTGATATGGCTGATCCGCGCATCATCATCGAACAGTTTTTCGATGATGTGATCGGCAACCGCTTCGATCAAGGTGAAATGGACGCCCTCGGGAAGGTGCGTCGCCGCCTCCTTCAACGTCATATAGTTTTTCGATGCGTCGAGCGGAGTATCGGGTGTGTAGCGATCGGCAATATCGAGCGTCGCGCTGATCGAGATTTTCAGCGGCTGCGGCAGATGCGTTTCCTGACTGTAAATGCCCGTCAGGACATTGACGACAAGATCATGCACTTCAAGTATGAGGGAGTCGGCCATAATGCTCCTTATTGCGACCAGCGCGCGAATATTGCAGTGGGCAGCAACAGGCCGCGTGCCTGCTCCCGGACGGCGAGTTCTCCGAACTCCACCTTGCCGCCCAAATCCGCGAAATGGGAATTCAACAAACCGCCTAGTGCGAGTGCCGACATGCGTACCGCGTAGACTGTCAGGAACAGGAATCGCGAATCTCGGTCGAGCAATTTGCGGCAATTGGCGATCAGACCCGGCAAATCTTCCTCAAGCCGCCAGACTTCTCCTTCGGGTCCGCGTCCATATTTGGGCGGGTCCAGCAATATGCCATCATAGCGCTTTTCCCGTCGGACCTCGCGCGCCACGAATTTTGCCGCGTCATCGACAATCCAGCGGATCGGACGATCGCTCATACCCGACATTTCCGCATTGGCGCGGGCCTGCGCGACGGACTTCTTCGATGCATCGACATGCACCATTTGGGCACCTGCGGCGGATAATGCCAAGGTTCCGACACCGGTATAGCCAAACAGGTTCATCGCCACCGGATCCGCAACGCCCGCAATCTCGCCCCGCATCCAGCGCCACACAGGGTCCATATCGGGGAAGAACCCAAGGTGCCGAAAGGGCGTGCATTGCGCGTTGAAGGTGACTTCGTCATTCCAGACGAGCGGCCAGCCGTCCATGGGAACCGGACGGTTATTGTACCACCGCCCGCCGCCATCTTCGTCGGAACCGGGTACAAATTCGGCGTCCGCATCCCATTCCTCCATCGCCGGGGCCCACATGGCTTGTGGTTCGGGACGGATGAAACGGCGGTCGCCGTAGCTTTCATATTTCCGGCCATTACCGCTGTCGATCAGGGTATAATCCGGACGCGGTTCGCTGATCAGGGTGACGAAATGAGGCTCCATGACAGGCGCTATTGTGTGTTCAGGCCAAAGGTCATCGCACAGCCTTGGCAAGGACATAGTCCCGCACCGCGTCATAATCGCCCGGCAAAATGTCAAACCGCTCTTCGCGTTCAAACAGATTGGCAAGGCGCTGGGGAAGGGCAGGGCGAACACCCGTGGCCCGTTCCACTGCGTTGCGGAACTTTGCCGGATGCGCGGTGGCCAGGGTCACTACCGGAATGTGCGGGGCGATCATCTCGGCCCGCGCGGCGTGCAGCGCGATACCAGTGTGCGGATCGAGCACTTCCCCGCAATGTTCATAGGCCCAGCGCATTGCCAGCGCCATATCATCCGCATCAGCCCGTGCGCTGATGAAAATATCGCCCTCGGACCGCATTTCGGGACCGATCTGCATTTGGCCGCTGGCTTCAAACGCCTTCATCCGCGCCAATGTAGCCGCGCCATTGCGCCCTTCGAGATCGAACAGCAGGCGTTCGAAATTGCTCGACACCTGAATGTCCATGGAAGGAGCTGCGGTCGGCGTGACGCCCGAAACCGAATAATCGCCATTGGCCAAGGCGCGGTGCAATATGTCATTTACATTGGTGGCAACGATCAGCCGTTCGATCGGCAAACCCATTTGCGCGGCGACATAGCCTGCAAAAACGTCCCCGAAATTTCCGGTTGGAACCGAGAAGGCAATTGTCCGGTCTGGCGAACCGAGGCGTAAGGCGGCGGCGAAATAATAGACCACTTGCGCCATCAACCGGGCCCAGTTGATTGAGTTAACCGCCGATAACGTCAGTGGCCCATTGACGTCGCGGTCACCAAACATGCGTTTCACCATGGCCTGTGCATCGTCAAAGCTGCCTTCAATGGCGATATTATGCACATTGGGGGCAAGGATGGTCGTCATCTGTCGGCGCTGCACATCCGATACCCTGTCGTGCGGGTGCAGCATGAAAATCTCAATCTGGTCGCGTCCGGCCACGGCATCAATGGCCGCGGAGCCGGTATCGCCCGACGTCGCCCCGACAATCGTCAGCTTCTTGTCGGTTCCCGACAGGAATCGCTCGAACAATTGGCCCAGCAACTGCAGCGCGACATCCTTGAACGCCAATGTGGGGCCGTGAAAAAGTTCGAGGAGGAAATGCTGGCTATCAAGCTGTTTCAGGGGGACAATCGCGCTGTGCGCGAAACTGCCATAGGCGGCTTTGCACAGACCCTGCAGCTCATCTTCGCTCAGAACGCCTTGAGTGAACGGGGCCATGACACGCGCGGCAAGCGCCACATAGTCCAGCCCGCGCATGGCCTTAATCTGCTCCGGCGTGAAACGGGGCCAGTGCGTTGGCACATAGAGCCCGCCGTCGCCCGCAAGGCCGGTGAGAGTGACGCCTGCGAAATCCAGGATATCCGCATTTCCGCGTGTGCTGAAATATTCTGTGCTGTTGTTGCCCATAGCGCGCCCGCCGTTAGCGGTGCGGGCGGCTTTCCGCAAGATTATTGCAAATCGGCACGGATAAATTCGGCGGCACGCTCTCCGATCATGATACTGGGCGCATTGGTATTGCCCGAAACCAGACGCGGCATGATGCTGGCGTCGGCAACATAGAGGCCATCGAGTCCCCGATATTTCAGCCGTGGATCGACCACGGCATCGGCATCAGGCCCCATGCGGCAGGTGCCGACAGGGTGGTAAACGGTGTCGGCGCGGCTACGGATCAGGGCATCCAGTTCGGCATCATTGTCGATGTTGACGGGGTGCCTGTCCTTGCCGCCATAGGCAGCAAGTGCCGGCGCGCTGAATATGCGGTGCATCTCGCGGACACCACGGCGCAAGGTTGCCATATCGCGCTCGTCCGTCAGAAACGCAGGATCGATTAACGGCGCCTTGCGCGCATCGGGCGAGGCAAGGCGCACCGTCCCGCGGCTTTCGGGGCGAAGGACACAGGCGTGGCAGCTAAAGCCGTGGCCTTTGACCTTGGTGCGCCCATGGTCTTCGAGCATTGCGGGTACAAAATGATACTGGATGTCGGGAGCAGGCGCTTCGGGCGTGGAGCGCCAGAAGCCACCGGCTTCGGCGAAACAGGTGGTCAGGATGCCGGTCCGCTTGCGCCGGTGTTCGAAAAAGGCTTTCGCCATGCGGACGGTGCCGCTCAGTGAGTCGCCGAAGAAATCCTCTTTCGACGTGGTTTCGAAACTGGAGACATAATCGATATGGTCCTGCAAATCCGCACCGACCGCAGCTTTGTCGTGGACAACGTCAATGCCTAGGCTTTGCAGATGCGCCGCAGGGCCGATGCCCGAAAGCTGCAATATCTGTGGACTGCCAAAGGCGCCCGCCGAAAGGACCACTGCGCCGCGCGCACGGACCGTGCGCTTGCGGCCCCAGCCTTGCGCGATGACGACGCCGGTGGCGCGACCATTTTCGACTAAGATCTTTTCAGTAAGGGCGCCGGTGATGATTTCCATCCGGTCTCGCGCCGGTTCCACATATGCGCGGGCTGCCGTCCAGCGCTCGCCGTCTTTCTGCGTCACCTGATACAGGCCGAAGCCGTCCTGGCTTGCGCCGTTAAAGTCGGAGTTGCGGGGCAACTGCAATTCTGCTGCCGCCTCTACAAAGGCAAGGCTGCCTGCCTGTGGCCAGTGCTGGTCCATAACGGAGAGAGGTCCGCCTGCGCCATGGTAGGGGTTGGCGCCACGGGCATTGTCTTCGCACCGTTTAAAGACGGGCAGAACATCATCATAGGACCAACCGTCACAGCCGAGCTCGGCCCAATTGTCATAGTCCCATTTATGTCCGCGAATATAGACCATCGCGTTGATGGCGCTGGACCCGCCAAGGCCCCGGCCACGCGGTTGGTAACCGGTGCGTCCGTTAAGCCCCTTTTGCGGGACAGTTTCATATTTCCAGTTAGACGCGCCGCGAATGAAGGGCATGAATCCGGGCGTTTTGACCAGCATATTATTATTGGTCCCGCCGGCTTCGATCAGGCAGACGGAATAGCGGCCGCCCTCGGACAGACGTCCGGCCACCGCGCTGCCAGCCGAGCCACCGCCAACCACGATGATGTCAAATTCGTCCATGCCATCTCCTCTTCGGGAGTGGGTTTAATCGGACGATTAACTGCTGGCAAGAGTGTAAATAAGGCTATTCTGCAGGCTGCTGCGTTTGCCGGTCCAGCCAGCGTTGGCGGATCGTGTCCGACGTGTCGCGGCTGTTGTCGTGGCTCCAGCCCGGTGGCCGCCACGCATAGGATAACTTATGTTTCCACGGTGCGGACCAGATGTCGCGTGCAATGCCAACCCATTCATGGAATACCGACCACAGCAGGTTGAATGTGCCGAGCTGCTTGACGATGCCATAGCGGATTTTCTCGCCTTCGACCTCTTCGGTGAAGGTGCCGAGCATCCGGTCCCAGATGATGAACACCCCGGCATAGTTGCGATCCAGGTAGCGCGGATTGGTGGCGTGGTGGACGCGGTGATGGCTCGGCGTGTTCATGATGAATTCGAACCAGCACGGAAATTTGTAGATGGCCTCGGTGTGAATCCAGAATTGGTAGATCAGGTTGATCGCGCCGACAAACAGGATCATCGCCGGATGGAATCCGATAAAGACCAGGGGTAGGCGAAAAAGAAATGTGAAGGCGAAAAAGCCGGTCCAGGTCTGCCGCAGCGCGGTCGACAGATTATAATGCTGGCTGCTGTGATGGTTGACATGTGCCGCCCAAAACCAGCGGACGCGATGCGCGGACCGGTGAAAAACATAATAGAAAAAGTCATCCAGAACGAAGCAGGCAATCCATGCCCACCAGGTCCAGGGAATGGTCGTGATGCGAAAGCCATAGCCCCACATAGCAATGGCGAACATCGTTCCGCCAAAGAGCGCGCCGGCAACCGTGCTTCCGGTGCCCAGCGCCAGCGATGTCAGCGTATCGCGCGGTTCATATTTCTCAGGCGCATTCCGGCGAACCCACAGCATTTCCAGAATGACGAGCAGGATGAAGAAGGGAACGGCATAGTCGACAGGGCTGAACAGTTTTTCGGTCATGTGCGTAAATGCCTGAGGCCCGAGGCCCAATATTGCGCTTCTTTACCAAGGTTGAGCGTGACCCGGCCAAATGTCCGTTCGCCGGTGCCGACGGTCAGGAAATTCTGGTCCAGCCGTGTCTCGCTATGGTTGTCGAGCAAGCGGCCCGCAAAATGTGCACCATGGCGGCGGACCAGCAAATGGCGGCCTTGGGCATCGCGCATCAATGCGCCGATTCCTGCCTTGTCGATGGCGATATCGACCGGATCAAATCCGCAGATGATTTCATCGGCGATGGCGCGGGCCTGCTCTTCGCTGCGGATACGGACATCGCCGCCGAGCCCCAATTTCCGCGCGAACCAGGCCAGAAACAGGATGGCTGCGACTGACCCTGCCAACTTCAATATCTCGACGACTGCCGGTGTCATGAAGCGCGACCGCGGACCATATCCATCATCGCCGTCACGGGCGACAGATCATATCCTGCATCCGCCGCCTGTTCGCTCAAGACGGCGGGATGGTCGCCGCGGGACGCCCGGGCGAGGGCCCATAGCAAAGTTGAACGCGTGCCGGACCGGCAATAAGCAAGCACCTTGCCTTCGGCCTTTTCCAGCGCATCCGCCATGGCGGTGACCTGCCATTCGGCAAAACCTGCATGTGTCACCGGGATCGCTACATAGGCAAGCCCTGCCGCATTGGCAGCGGCTTCGACGTCGGCACCGGGTGTCTGGTCGGCAGACTCATCCTCCGGCCGGTTGTTGATGATAAGGGTAACGCCCAAAGCCGCCGCTTCGCTGACGTCGGCGACGCCAATTTGCGGGGCTACATAGATTATATCGGTCAATTTTCTGAACATGGTTCGATCCATATTTTAATCGCGCATTTAGCACAAGCGGCCTGCATCATGCGATCGCCGCGAACTCGCGCACCACATCCAGAAACGCGTCGCCATAGGCATCCAGCTTGCGTGCGCCGACTCCGTTGACCAGCGCCATGTCCGACCGGTTGCGCGGTTTCAGCATCGCCATATCGCGCAACGTGCTATCGTGGAATATGACATAGGGCGGCACACCCGCCTCTTCAGCCAGTTCCCGCCGCTTTGCGCGCAGCGCGTCGAACAGCGGATCGCCGAGCGGGTTGCCGCCACCGCGTTCACGCCGCTTACGTCCGGTTGGCACAAGCGCAATCTCGACCTTTTTTTCGCCGCGCATGATCTGGCGTGCATCACCCGCCAGCTTGAGCCCGCCATGTTCATTGGCAACAAGGCTACCCCGCGCCTGCAACGCCCGCGCCAACGGCTTGAGCGACGTTGCTTCCTGGTCATCGACGATGCCGAACACAGACAATTGGTCATGCGCGAATTTCAGAACCCGCTCATCACTTTTGCCGGTCAGCACCTTTTCCAAATGGCCGACGCCAAACAATTGCCCTGTACGAAAGACAGCAGATAGCAGCTTTTGCGCCAGCTCCGTCGCGTCTTTGACAGCGGGAGCCTCCAGACAATTGTCACAATTGCCGCAGGTCTCCGGCGGATCTTCGCCAAAATGCCGCAGCAAGATCGCGCGTCGGCAGCCATGGGTTTCGACGAGGCGCGACAGGGCATCGATACGCACCCGCTCCGCATCGCGCCGCTCTTCGGGTAGCTCTGCCAGGCGTTCGCGCGCGCGCGTAAAATCGCCTGCAGACCACAGCATATGCGCAACCGCCGGGTCGCCATCACGCCCGGCACGTCCGCTTTCCTGATAATAGGATTCGATCGATTTCGGCAGCCCTGCATGAACGACAAAGCGGACGTCGGGCTTGTCGATGCCCATGCCGAACGCAACCGTGGCGACCATGATCATATCTTCGGACGCGACGAAATCGGCCTGCGCTTTTGCCCGCACGCGCGGCTCCATTCCTGCATGGTAGAAGCGCGCGGTTCGTCCGGTCGCTGCGATCTGCGCTGCAATCTTTTCTGTCCGGTCCCGCGTTTGCGCATAGACAATGCCCGCACCATTCAGGGAGCGCACAAGCGACGCGACCCCGCCCTTGCCCCCGCCGTTCATGGCATAGCGGATATTGGGCCGGTCAAAGCCGGAGACGATGATCCCGTCGGGCGCAATGCCAAGCTGTTCGGCAATGTCTTCACGCGTATGGGCATCGGCTGTCGCGGTCAGGGCGAGGCGGGGAACATTCGGAAAATCATCCATCAACGGCCGCAAGAGCCGGTAGTCGGGACGGAAATCATGCCCCCATTCGGACACGCAATGCGCTTCATCAATCGCGAAAAGCGCGATTTTGCTTTCACGGAGCAGCCCCCGGAATTCGAAGCTGTTCGCCCGTTCCGGCGCGACATATAAAAGGTCGAGCCGCCCGTGCCGGAAGCGGTCCATCGTTTCGGCGCGATTATCGTCCGCCGAAGTCAGCGTCGCTGCCCTTATACCAACCGCATCGGCCGCCCGCATCTGGTCATGCATAAGGGCGATGAGCGGGGAAATAACGATGGTTGTGCCGTCCATGATCACCGCCGGCAATTGATAGCAGAGCGACTTGCCTGCACCCGTCGGCATCACGGCCAGACTGTTCCGACCGTCAAGCACGCGGGCGACGACGTCTTCCTGAACCCCGCGAAAGGCGGGAAAGCCGAACACTCGGTGCAATATATCGGCAGCTTTGATCGGTGCAGGGGCGGTGGCCATCGCGCTAGGCTCTAACCCCGATATCTCGCCCAGGATAGACCGTGCTTCGACCATAGGCGACTCCGCTGTGGATAGTTGGGTCGCGGTAGAAGAAATAATGGGCGAACTGCTTTTGTAAATGATTGAGTGCGTGATTGGGTTTTCTGACCATCGGTCGATAAAGGCGCGTTGAGAGGTCTAGCTGGCTGTAACCGCTTCCTCTTCGACCTCATTCTGCTGCCGTGCCCACATCTCGGCATAGAGCCCACCCTTGGCCAACAGCTCGAAATGGGTGCCTTGTTCGGCAACTTGCCCCGCTTCCAGAACAAGTATGCGGTCTGCATCCACAATTGTAGAAAGCCTGTGTGCGATGATGATCGTGGTGCGGCGTACCGATATACGGTCGAGCGTCGACTGGATTTCTGCCTCGGTCCGGCTGTCCAGGGCGCTGGTTGCTTCGTCGAGGATCAGGATCGGCGGATTTTTGAGGAGTGTTCGGGCGATAGCCACACGCTGCTTTTCGCCCCCGGACAATTTTAGCCCACGCTCGCCAACCTTGGCCTCGTAACCTTCGGGCAGGGAGTTGATAAAGCTGTGGATCGCGGCACCGCGGGCGGCCTCCTCGATGGCCGGTTGATCGGCTCCTTCGCGGCCATAACCGATATTATAGCCTATAGTGTCGTTGAACAGCACAGTGTCCTGCGGCACAATTCCGATTTGGGAACGCAACGAGCTTTGCGTAATCTGCCGGATGTCCTGACCATCAATCGTGATCCGTCCACCGGTGACGTCGTAAAAGCGATAGATCAGCCGCGCGATCGTCGATTTTCCCGCGCCCGATGGTCCAACAACGGCAAGCCGGCCACCCGGCGGAATTTCGAAGCTCACACCTTTCAGGATCGGGCGATTTGCCTCATAGCCGAATTGCACATTTTCAAAGGCGAGTGCGCCGCCCCTGATGACCAGCGATGGAGCACCCGGGGCATCGACTATTTCCGGCGCTGTATCGATCAGATCAAACATCGCCGCCATATCGGTCAGGCCCTGGCGGATGGTGCGATACACCATTCCGAGCATATCCAGCGGCCGGAAAAGTTGCGCGAGCAGCGTGTTGACCGTCACAACATGACCAGTTGTAAACTGCCCCTGTGACCAGCCCCAAACGACATAGCCCATGGCACCTGCCATCATCAGATTTGTAATCAGCGATTGGCCGATATTCAGGATAGCCAGCGAATTTTCCGATTTTACCGCCGCATCGGCCCATTGGCTGACAACCTGGTTGTAGCGGGCGGCCTCACGCTTTTCAGCGTTGAAATATTTGACGGTTTCATAGTTCAATAGGCTGTCAACTGATTTGGCGACCGTCTGGGTATCCAGTTCATTCATCTCCTCGCGCAATTTGTTGCGCCAGTTCGTGATGACCGCGGTAAAACTGATATAGGCGACCACCATCACCCATGTCGCCGCGACAAGGCCCCAGCCAAATTCAATCTGGAAATAAGCGGACACAAGAATCAACTCGAGCAGCGTCGGAGCAATATTGAACAACAGGAAATAGAGCATGATATCGATGCTCTTGGTACCGCGCTCAATGACTTTGGTGACGGCTCCTGTCCGCCGGTTCATATGGAACCGCATCGACAGATTATGCAAATGGCCAAAGACATTTTCGGCAAGTCGGCGCGTGGCGTCCTGCCCGACGCGTTCGAAAACGACATTGCGTAAATTGTCGAATAATACGCCGCTAAAACGCGCCCCTGCATAGGCCGCGACCAGAGCAATGGCGATGGCAACGCCATCTTCCATGCCCGGAACCATGCGGTCGACCGCAGCGCCATAAAGCCACGCCATGCTCAGCTGCACAAGCTTGGAAAGAACGACTAGAAGAAGAGCGCCGACGATGCGTACACGCAGCCCGAATTGGTCCTTTGGCCATAAATAGGGCAGGAACCGCCGCATGACGGCGAAATCGGGTTTGGTATCGGTCGGAGTTTCTAAAGGCGGCACCCGCGCCATATAGGCAGGCGGCGGCCAATAACAAAGGGTCTTTGGTGCCTTAGCCCCTGCCCGTCAGCAACAGCCAGGTCGCGATCACATTCATGCCCGTATAGGCGGCGTAAAAAAGGGTGATTAGTACGGATCCCTCGTTCGCCAGCCATAACGCCCCGATCAGCAACGCCAGTTCAATGGCATAGCTGCCATAGGGACCGATATGCTTGCCAAAATAGCGCTTGGTATCCTCGACAAAGGGATGTCCCGATTCCACCACAGCCTTGTGCATCGCAAAATTTGCGACGCCCAAGAGAAAACCGATGATCAGCAACATGGGTACGGCTTCACGGCCCTTGGCGGATAGCCCGCGCCTCGTTCCGTTCCGATTGCCGTTCGAGCGCAACCTTAATCATCGCGATGATAGGATCGGCAAGTGCGAGTCCCAACACGCCGAATAAGGCACCGAACAATATCTGGGCTCCCAATACCAGCGCCGGCGCAAGATCGACCGCACGCTTGGCGACCATCGGGACAATCAGATATCCATCCACCATCTGCACCACGAAATAGACGAAAATGGCATAAAGGCCGACATCAACCCCTGCGGAAAAGCCGACGAGTATGATGAGGGCGCCCGATACGATGGCACCGATATTCGGAAGAAACGCCAGCAAGCCGGTAAGTATGCCCAGCAACGCGGCCATAGGCACGCCGCCGAGGCTTAACAGGATCCACGTGCCGAAACCTTCGACCGCCATGCCGAGCAAGCGTCCGGCCATCAGCCGGCGCAGCACACGCCCGATCTTCTCGGCAGTCCCATAGAAATGCTCGCGTTCGGCAAGTGGCAACATCCACGCTACACCGCGTTCGTACATCCGAGGCTCCGCAGCAATAAAGATGGCGAGCACCAGCATCATGGCCATGTTGGTCAGCGTACCGACAACCGAAGATACGGCGGCCGTCACGCGCCCGACCGAGTTCAAAATCTGCGTGCCGAAACCTTTGACATCGTCGGCCGAGATGTTGAAGCCTGCCGCTGCAATCTGGTTGCCGATGGTCTCGATTTGCTTTTCGACAATCGCCTGGAGACTGGCCGCTTGCGATGCCAGTTCGGACCCCGTGAAAACAAAGGTCCAGTAAATGAAGCCGAATACGGCGAGCACGACGATTGTCAGGCGAAAACCGCGCGGAATAGGCAGAACCCGGCCTAACAGCCGCGCGCCGCCATCAAACATGGCGGCCAAAACAAGCCCGCCGATAATCAGCAATATGGGCTGTGCCAGCCAGATCAGCGCGACAACCAAAGTTGCCATGCCGATCCACACGGCTGCCTTCTTCAACTCGCTGCGGACGAGCGGATCATATAGTTCGGTTGGCCCGACCTCTTCGCGAAAGGTGTCGGTGGCTGGTGCTTCCGCCTTGCGCGGCGCGCGGGCTTTGCGCGGCTTTGCGGCGACAGCGTCATTCATTCGGTTTTGCCTTTTGCGGACGCAGGCTGGTTCCGGCGCGATCGCCCCGAAGTGAACTCACCCATGTCGCGGGATTGAGTGTGGTGCTACCATCGACCGAGAAGGTGATGATTTCAGCCCGGCCACCCAGACGGTCCCAGGAAACAGGGCCGCCTAAACCCCCCAGTTCAGAGGCGACGCGGCTGTCCGAGCTGTTGTCACGGTTGTCACCCATCAGGAATACATGACCCGCCGGAACCTTAACCGGCCCCATATTGTCCGTATCGCGGCGGCGGGCATCGATCGTGTCATACTGGACACCATTGGGCAGCGTTTCGCGAATGATCGGCAGATGACATGTCATTTTGCCATCGGCTTCACGGGTCAGTCTGCCGGGAAAATCATAATCATTGCAGGGGCTGTTGGCGTCCACCGGTAATATCAGATTGGGCTGGGTGTCCTGTTTGACGGGCTTTCCATTCAGAAAAATTTGCCCCTCACGCAGCTCGACCACATCGCCCGGCAGGCCGATGACCCGCTTGATCCAGTCCTGATATTTGCCCTTGGGGGTGAGGATGACGATATCACCGCGTTCAGGCAACTTGCCCCAAACCCGTGTGTTGCTCTCAGGGAGGGGAACGGCAAGCGCCTCGACCTCTTCACGCAGCACAAGCCAGCGAAATATAGCAACGGGGTTGGGAATAGTCGGGGAAACATGGCTCCAGCCATAGGGATATTTCGACACGAACAGGCGATCGCCCACAAGCAATGTCGGCATCATCGAAATCGACGGAATGTAAAAAGGCTTGGCGATGAAGCTGTGGAAAGCGAGTACCGCGATAAGAAGCCAGAACATACCCTTGATTTCGGCCCAAAGCGATGCCGCCCAGCTCCGCTTCTCTGGTGTCGAAGCGGGTGGAGTGGCGGGATTGCTGTTTTCGGTTGTCAAACTGCTCATACCTTTTGTGCTGGAAGCGCCTCTATGATTACAAATGCCTGCGCCCATGGATGGTCATCGGTGAGCGTCAGATGAATATGCGCTTCATAGCCGCTTGGAATCATTGCGTCGAGCCGCGCTTTTGCTCCACCCGAAAGCGCCAAAGTTGGTGCGCCCGATGGTGCATTGACAACGCCGATGTCTTTCATGAACACGCCGCGTTTGAACCCTGTGCCCACGGCTTTGGAAAAAGCCTCTTTGGCCGCGAAGCGCTTGGCGTAGGTGCCGGGCTTGGTGAACGGACGCTTTGCCGCCTTGGCGCGTTCGACGTCGGTAAAGACCCGTTTTTCAAATCGTTCACCGAACCGCTCAAGCGAATTGGCGATACGCTCAATATTGCACAGATCGGATCCCAGGCCGATTATCAACGTGCCATATCCATCAGCATACGCATTTTGCGGACACTTTCTTCAAGACCGATAAAGATGGCTTCACCGATCAGATAATGACCAATGTTGAGTTCGGCGATCTGCGGGATCGCGGCGATGGGCTGGACATTGTCGAAGGTCAAACCATGACCTGCATGGGATTCGATGCCATTTTTTGCCGCAAGCGCGGCCGCATCTGCAATCCGGCGCAGTTCGGCCTCGGCCCCTTCGCGATCGCCATCGAGCAGCAGATGGGCATATTTACCTGTGTGGAATTCGACAACGGGGGCTTTGAGCTGGATCGCAGCATCAATTTGCCGGGTGTCGGGTTCGATGAACAGGCTGACGCGGATGTTGGCTTCGCGTAACCGGGTCACCATCGGCGCCAGCTGATTATGCAGACCGGCCGCATCCAGCCCGCCTTCTGTTGTGCGCTCCTCGCGCTTTTCGGGCACGATGCACGCGGCGTGCGGCCTGTGGCGCAAGGCAATGGCGAGCATTTCTTCGGTTGCGGCCATTTCGAGGTTCAGCGGCAGGCTCGTCGCCGCCATGATCCGTTCAATATCGGCATCGCGAATATGACGTCGGTCCTCGCGTAAATGCGCTGTGATACCGTCGCCGCCAACATGAGCGATAATTTCGGCCGCGCGGACGGGGTCAGGATGGTCGCCTCCCCGCGCGTTGCGGATGGTGGCGACATGGTCGATATTGACCCCGAGGCGCAGCGGGGCCGTCACGCTGCCATCCGGCTGCCGGGCTTTACGGCCGGGATGCTGGCGAGATCGGAAGGCACCTCATCTGCGGCGTATGTCGGAAAATTCAGCTGGATCAGGGGATAGAAGGGCACGCCCAGATCGGCTGTCCCTGCGGAACGGTCCACCACTGCACCTGCGGCGATTACTTCGCCCCCGGCCTCTTCAATGGCCTTGATCGCTTCGCGAGACGAGAGGCCGGTGGTGACGACATCTTCCATCATCAATATCTTCGCCCCGGGAGCAATCGAAAAGCCCCGGCGCAGCCCGAATACACCGTCAGGGCGTTCAACGAACATCGCGTCAACGCCCAATGCGCGGCCCATTTCATGGCCTATGATAATCCCGCCCATGGCAGGTGAGATCACTGCCTGAATTTCGCTGCGGACTTCGCGTGGCATTTTCTGCGTGATCGCAAGCGCTATGCGTGCGGCACGATCTGGATTCATCAGCAACCGCGCACATTGCAGATAATGCGCACTGTGGCGCCCTGAGGAGAGGAGAAAATGCCCCTCCAGAAGGGCTTCGGCATTACGAAATTCGGACAGGATTTCATCTTCGGTCATGGAAATGGGAACGTCCCTTTTGAGTGATTGCCAATTTATGCAAGTCTGGCGTGTTTGATTGCATCGGCAAATAGGTGGAAAAGCTAAGCAAATAAATGCTAAAAATCTTTAATCGACCGCTTGAGGCTTCGGAAAAGCGCGCCTATAGGTCGCGCGAGTCCGGCAGACTGAGGTTTGGTCGGAACTGCGCAATGTTCCTGCGCCGCACCAAGAATACGGGGCCAAGTTGATGAATATGTTGAAGAAAATCCTGATTGTCCTTGCTGCAATGACGATGCCGTCATTGGCCATGGCGCAAACGGCGAATCCCGCCCCTGCGCCTGTGACCAAGGAAATTGCCGCACCCGTTGTGGCAACGCCTGCTGCTGCAGTACCCGAAACCGCAGCACCTGCTGCGTCTGCCGAGGCTGCTGCTCCAAAATCCATGGACGGTTCTTTGCCGGGCTACACCCCGATGAAACCGACCGAAGGTATTGGCATGCCAAAACCTAAAGAAATCGATTTTCAGGAACAGTTCAGCGAAAATGGCCAATATGCCAAATGGATCAACAACAGCATCTTGCTGCCGATCATCACCGTCATCTCGCTCTTTGTATTGGGGCTTTTGCTCTGGGTAATCATCCGGTTCAACCGCCGTGCCAACCCGGTACCGTCGAAAACGACGCATAACACGTTCATTGAAATCGTGTGGACACTCGTCCCCGTTTTGATTCTGTTGGGAATTGCCTATCCATCACTTGATCTCCTGGCAAAGCAGTTCAAGCCTGCGCCGGCAGATGCCGTTACCATCAAGGTGACCGGTTATCAGTGGTATTGGGGCTATTCCTATCCGGATCATGGTGGGTTCGAAGTCGTATCCAATATGCTGAAGGAAAAAGGCGACGTCGCGCCTGGCGAGCGTTTCCGCACTGAAAATGACGGTCCGGGCCAGTTGGCTGTAGATAATCGTATGGTAGTTCCTGCCGGCGTACCGCTTCGTATTCAGACAACTGCGGCTGATGTTATTCACGCCTTTGCGGTGCCATCGCTTTGGTTCAAACTGGACGCGGTCCCCGGTCGCCTGAACGAAAAGTCACTCACAATTACAAAGCCAGGTGTTTATTTCGGGCAATGTTCGGAGCTTTGCGGCGCGCGTCATGGTTTCATGCCGATCGCTGTGGAGGCTCTGCCTCCTGAAAAATTCGCAGCATGGGTAAAGGCACAAGGCGGGCAAATGCCCGGTGAAGCCGCGGCAGCTGCCGCGTCACCTGCACCTGCTGCCGCAGCAACACCCGCTGCCGCTGCAACCACTCCAAGCGCTGCGCCTGCCGCAGCCGTAACCAAGTAAAAGGCCAGACTGATGACAACCATTGCTGCTACGGGCGCCGACCTTCACGCACATGACCATCATGATGCGGATCATAAGCCGGGCTTTTTCGCCCGCTGGTTCATGTCCACAAACCATAAGGATATTGGAACGCTTTACCTGATTTTCGCGATTTTTGCCGGTATTGTCGGCGGCGCGATTTCGGGTCTGATGCGCATGGAGCTGGCTGAGCCGGGTATCCAATATCTGCAAAGCTGGGCATCAATGATGGCCGGCAAAGACGCCTCGATGGATGAGGCCTATCATATGTGGAACGTGTTGATTACCGCGCACGGCCTGATCATGGTGTTCTTCATGGTTATGCCCGCGATTATCGGCGGTTTCGGTAACTGGTTCGTACCCTTGATGATTGGTGCGCCGGACATGGCGTTCCCGCGTATGAACAACATCAGCTTCTGGCTGACCGTTGTGGCATTCATCATGCTCCTGGGTTCGAGCTTCGTGCCGGGTGGTACAGGTCTCGGGGCCGGAACAGGCTGGACGGTATATGCACCGCTTTCGACGTCGGGCTCGGTTGGCCCGGCTGTCGATATGGCGATTTTCTCGCTCCACCTTGCAGGTGCTGCATCTATTCTGGGTGCAATCAACTTTATCACGACGATCTTCAACATGCGTGCGCCGGGCATGACCCTGCACAAAATGCCGCTGTTCGTATGGTCTGTGCTGGTAACGGCGTTCCTGTTGTTGCTTGCTCTGCCTGTGCTCGCAGCAGCCATCACCATGTTGCTCGTCGACCGTAACTTTGGCGGTGCATTCTTCGATGCATCGGCAGGTGGCGATCCAGTGCTTTATCAGCATCTCTTCTGGTTCTTCGGTCATCCCGAAGTGTACATCATGATTTTGCCGGGCTTCGGCATCATCAGCCAGATCGTTGCAACCTTCAGCCGCAAGCCGGTCTTCGGTTATCTCGGCATGGCCTACGCAATGGTCGCCATCGGCGTTGTCGGCTTCGTTGTTTGGGCGCACCACATGTTCACCACGGGCATGAGCGTCGATATGAAGATGTACTTCACCGCAGCAACCATGGTCATTGCCGTTCCAACCGGGATCAAGATCTTCAGCTGGATCGCAACGATGTGGGGCGGTTCGGTTAGCTTCAAGACCCCGATGGTCTGGGCCATGGGCTTCATCTTTATGTTCACCGTTGGTGGCGTGACCGGTGTTGTGCTCGCAAATGGTGGCTTGGACGATAACCTGCATGATACTTATTATGTTGTCGCACACTTCCATTATGTGCTCTCGCTGGGTGCGGTGTTCTCTTTGTTTGCCGGTTTCTACTACTGGTTTGGCAAGATGTCCGGCCGCCACCTCAACGAGTTTTTGGGTCACCTGCACTTCTGGGTGTTCTTCATCGGCGTGAACGTCCTGTTCTTCCCGATGCACTTCCTCGGAAACTCCGGCATGCCGCGTCGTTACCCTGACTATCCGGAAGCTTTTGCTTACTGGAATGGCGTCGCGTCGACAGGCTATGCCATCATGGCTGTCGGTGTGCTGATCTTCTTCATCAACGTCTTCTGGTCTTTGGCCGCCGGACGTCGTGCGGAAGAAAATTATTGGGGTGAAGGTGCGACCACGCTCGAATGGACGCTTTCGAGCCCGCCGCCTTATCACCAGTTCGAAACACTTCCGGTCATCAAGTAACCGGAATGCATCCTCCACTCCTGCCTCGTTGAATATCAACGGGGCAGGACAGGAACTAGATTATGACAACGGCTACGCGAAACATCTCCCTGCCAGCGGAATGGCGTGATTTCTGGGCGTTGACCAAGCCCCGGGTGATGTCGCTTGTTGTCTTCACCGCATTATGCGGCCTTTTGGCAGCCCCCGGCCATATTCATCCGGTGATCGGTTTTACCGCCATATTGTGCATTGCATTGGGCGCTGGAGCCTGCGGTGCGCTGAATCAATGGTATGAAGCCGATGTCGATGCCAAGATGGCCCGTACATCAAAGCGCCCCCTGCCCGCTGGCCGGATGGATCGTGAAGCAGCCTTGCACTTCGGTATCGGTCTGGCTGCTTTTTCCGTTGGCATCATGGGGGTCGCGGTAAACTGGATCTCGGCAGGTCTTCTTGCCTTTTCAATCTTCTTCTATGCCGTGGTCTATACGATCTGGCTCAAGCCGAACACGCCGCAAAATATCGTTATTGGTGGTGCTGCCGGCGCATTTCCGCCCGTCATCGGCTGGGCCGCCGTCACAGGCGATGTAACGCTTGTGCCAATATTGCTCTTCTCCATCATCTTCCTTTGGACGCCGCCACATTTCTGGGCTTTGGCGCTCTTTATGAAAACGGATTATGGCGCAGCCGGGATCCCGATGTTGCCTAATGTTTCCGGCCAACGTGTCACCCGCAACCAGATATTTGCCTATAGCTTCCCGATGGCCGCAGTAGCCATTGCGCCTTTTGCCTTGGGTGAGAGTGGCTGGCTTTATGGGGTAACGTCCGCACTTTTGAACGTCGTATTTTTGGCGCTTGCGTTCAAGGTTTGGCGCAACGAAGCAAATGAAGCCAAGGATATGAAGCCCGAAAAGCAGCTTTTTGCTTTTTCGATCCTCTATCTATTCCTGCTCTTTGCCCTCTTCGCCATTGATCGGATCTTGTTCGCATGACACAGCCTGAGCAAAGCGGCTTTACAGCAGAGGAGACACGCATCATTCGCGCGCGGCAAGCTGCCCGATCGCGGATTATGGGCATTATCCTCGTTGCGTTATGCGTCTTGTTCTTCCTGATTACCGTCGTGAAAATCGGAGTATGGGGCTGATGGCACGTTCAAATGCCAAGGTGGGCTTGATGGCCGCCGCAATCGCGGTGTCTATGGTGGGCGTGGGCTTTGCGGCCGTTCCCCTCTATCGGATATTTTGTCAGGTAACAGGCTTCGGCGGCACAACGATGCGGGTTGATGCAGCGCAAGCCGCGACTGTCGTTGCGACACAAAAACCAATTGTCATTCGTTTCGATGCAAATCAGCGCGACGGCCTGCCATGGGAATTCAAGCCCGAACGCCCGACGGATACCGTCAGCATCGGTGCAAAAGACATGTCGATCTTCATCGCAAAGAACCTGTCCAATGAACCGGTAACAGGAACGGCAACGTTCAATGTGACACCGGAGCTTGCCGGCAAATATTTCAACAAGATCCAATGTTTCTGTTTTACCGAACAGACGCTTCAGCCAGGTCAACAGGTGCGCATGCCGGTGCTCTATTATGTAGACCCGAAGATTATGTCGGATCCGGAAACCAAAGACATTGAGGAAATCACTCTTAGCTATACTTTCTATCCCGTGGAGAACCCAAAGACGGTAGACCCGACGGGCGAGGGAAGCTAAGAGCCAAGATAACGCGTTAGACTACAGGGAATTGATCATGGCTGGTGCCAAAAATCACGATTATCATATTTTGCCGCCGAGCATTACGCCAATTCTTGGCTCATTCTCGGCGCTGACGATGTTCTTTGGCCTCGTGATGTGGATGCATCCCGAGCAATTCGGCTATGGCAGTCTCGTGTTCGGCCTCGGCCTGATCGGCGTGCTCTACACCTTCTACACCTGGTGGTCAGATGTTGTGCATGAAGCGCATGCTGGTGATCATACGCCTGTGGTGCAATTGCATCTGCGCTACGGAATGATCATGTTCATTGCGTCAGAAGTCATGTTCTTCGTGGGCTGGTTCTGGGCATGGTTCGATTTCTCCTTGTTCCCTGCCCCGCTGGAATTGGTGAAAGACGCAGAAACGCATGCGTTCACGGTTTCCAATCTGATTGGCCAAGAAGGCGCCGCAGCTTTGATGCAGTGGCCGCCAAAGGGTCTGGAAGTATTGGACGCGATGAAGCTGCCTTTGCTGAATACGCTGATACTGCTGTGCTCGGGTACAACGGTGACTTGGGCTCATCACTCCTTGATCCATGGCGATCGCGAAGGGTTGAAGAAGGGCTTGTGGCTCACGATCCTCCTCGGCCTTTTGTTCAGCGCCATTCAGGCCTATGAATATTCGGTCGCTCCGTTCCCGTTCGGTGGACTGAACTACGGCACCGCCTTTTACATGGCGACTGGTTTCCATGGTTTCCACGTCATCGTTGGTACGATTTTCCTGATCGTATGCCTCGTGCGGTCGTACAAAGGACATTTCACGCCCCAACAACATTTCGGTTTTGAAGCTGCGGCCTGGTATTGGCATTTTGTGGACGTCGTGTGGCTGTTCCTGTTCATCGCCATCTACATCTGGGGAGGATGGGGCGCACCCGTCCACGCATAAGGCATTTTGGTGCCAGACATACAAAAACAGGAAGGGCAGCCGGGCATCGCCAAGGCTGCCCTTTTTGGTCTCTGCCCGCAATGCGGTGCTAAGACCTTATTCGCCGGCCCTGCGCGTTTTTCGGAACGCTGCTCTTCCTGTGGTCTGGATTTTTCGGCCTTTAACGTTGGTGATGGCCCCGCAGCACTTTTGACGCTGGTCATTGGCGCGCTGATCATCATATTTGCCCTCATATTGGATTCCGCTGTGCGCCCACCTTTTTGGGTGCATGTGGTGATCTGGGTTCCCGTAACAATTGCCATGACCGTGTATGCGTTGCGCGTGTCGAAAGCTGCTCTGTTGGCGGCCGAACATTATAACCGGGCGCATGAAGCAGGGCGGGATGACGTTCTATGAAATGGCCGGTGCTTCCGACAATTTTGGTCTCTGTCGCGGTAGCCACCATGATCGGATTGGGGATCTGGCAACTTCAACGTAAAGAGCAGAAAGAGTTGCTCCTTGCACGCTATGAAGCCGCCGCCGATTTGGATCCCGTCACATGGCCGGCAGTTCCGGATAAGGCGAACCTCCCATTGTTTCGAAAATCCACGTTGATGTGTATCAAGGTTGTGCGCATTGAATCGGTGTCCGGAAGTAACCGCGAAGGGAAGGCCGGCTTTGCGCATATAGCGTCCTGCTCGACCGGCGGCGCGGAGGGGCCTGGCGCAAAGGTGGCCATTGGGTGGTCAGAGCGGCCGGAGTCTCCCAAATGGGCTGGTGGATTGGTAAACGGCATTGTTGCGCCGGATAATGTGCAACTGATCAAACTCGTCGTCACGGATAAAGTAGAAGGTCTCGACCAGCTGTCTTTACCCTCGCCGCAGCAGATCCCCAACAACCATCTGCTTTACGCCATCCAGTGGTTTATCTTCGCGACTGCTGCCGCGGTCATTTATGTGTTAGCGCTGCGTAAGCGCATGCAATCGGCTTGAGCCTCCCGGCAGACGTTACTTTCTACCTTGTCGCCTCCGCCGCAGTCATCTTGGTGGGTCTGGCGAAAGGTGGATTTGCCGGCTTGGGTGCTGCGGCGATCCCTCTGCTGGCTCTTGTCATGGATCCCGTATCCGCAGCGGGCATGTTGCTCCCCATATTGATGGCGCAAGATATTGTCAGCGTATGGGCTTTTCGGCGAAGCTTTGACAGCCGCACTTTGAAACTTACCTTGCCAGGGGCAGTCTGCGGTATTTTTCTAGGCTGGTGGTTTGCCGCGGTTGTGAATGCGGACGCGGTGCGAGGACTTGTCGGAGTCATCGCGCTCGCCTTCGGCACGTACAGGCTATCCCCGAAGATAAGTGGACTTGCACAAATGAAAGGCCCTGCGCCTGAATGGGTCGGTACACTTATGGGTGGAGTATCCGGATTTACGAGCCAGATCGCGCATGCCGGCGGGCCTCCTTTTCAGATTTGGGCATTATCCCGCAACTTTCCCCATTTGGTATTTGTCGGGACATCTTCGATATTCTTCGGGATCATCAACTGGATGAAGGTCCCGGCATATGCCGCCCTGGGGCAATTCAACAGTCAGAATATGACGTTGACGGCCGTATTCATGCCACTGGCACTCGCAAGTACCTTTGCCGGGGTCTGGTTGGTAAAAAGAGTGTCGCCTGTCCGGTTCAACGCGATCATCAACCTATTGATGATCGGCGTTGGTCTCGAACTTATCCGGCAAGCCATCTGGTGATGGCGCTAATGCTTATTTCGGTGAAAGCACCATCAGCATCTGGCGACCTTCCATCCGGGGATGGGCTTCAATCTTTGCGGTTTCGGCTGTATCGGCCTGGACGCGCTGCAACAGCTGCATTCCCAGCTGTTGGTGGGCCAACTCGCGGCCACGGAAACGAAGCGTGATCTTGACCTTGTCACCCTCTTCAATGAACTCGGCAACCTTCTTCATCTTCACCATATAATCATGGTCATCGATGTTCGGACGCATCTTGATCTCTTTGATCTCCTGCGTCTTCTGGCTCTTACGGGCCAGGTTGGCCTTTTTCTGGGCCTCATATTTAAACTTGCCGATGTCGAGAAATTTGCAGACTGGGGGATCAGCATTTGGAGAAACCTCCACCAGATCCAGTCCTACTTCAGCAGCTTGAGCTATCGCTTCGCGGGTATATAACACCCCCAGATTTTCACCGTCATCATCAATGACACGGACTTTTTCGGCGGTGATTAAATTGTTGTAGCGCGGTCCACTTTTAACAGGTGGGGTCATAGCGCGCCGGGTCGGCGGGGTTGCGATAGTCGATACTCCTGAAATTGTTATGGTGCGCCAATACAGCCATTTGCCACGCAAATAAAGGCCTTAGGCATAGGGTGTGCAATATTGTCGCATATAGTGACTTCAGCGCCACGATGTAAGAGTTGACGGAGGTGTTCGCGTCACGACGATCGCGTGATTCGCTCGATAGAACCGCGCATCGCGAGGTCGTTTGATTCACGCATACGAATGCGGACAAATACCGGCCAAAATTTTTCAGGAACGCTTTCAACGCGATACTCAGGCATGCGATGAAATGCCCGTCTGTTCACTTTACGTGCAGGTAAAACACTGTATGGCTCCGAAATATAGTGTCACAATTGACAATCAATAAAACTCTTTTGTGATATAAAATTGCGAAAGATTAGGAATTGAAATGAACAGCTCCTCCAGTGGTTCGCTTTCCAGCGTACCAAATGGGCGGATCATTGACTTCGAAACAGCAGAATTGCGCAAGCTGCCCTTTCAGGACAGCCTGTATCTCTGGGTAAAGGGGACCCTCCCGGGAGCAGGTTTCGAAGCTAGACTGGCCCCCCGAATATATCAGAACAGACCCGACTATTGGGGGATTGAGGTGGCGGTTGTGCAGGCACACGCCCCTGATCAATCGGGCGACACCGAACTATTACATATTTTCGAGCGATCGATCCCTCTGACGGGCATTACGGGAAATCGGGGGATTACCGTTATTGGTGCCAATCAGGTGAAGCGGATCGACATTGCCGGTGAGTCCTGAGAGGGTCGCAACTTGCCGGTAAGGTCGGGGGCAGGCAATTTCATTGTCTGTCCCCGTACTTTGCTTCCCCTCTTAGTTCGCTAACCCCGTTAGATCCGAAACGCTCAGGATCTGGGGAAGAATCTTCGCCTCGCCCTGAGGTGGATAATAGAGATAAAGCGGAACGCCGGACCGTCCGTGCTTGGCAAGAAACCGTGTTATCACAGGATCGCGGCGCGTATAGTCGCCCACCATCGTCACAATAGCAGCTTTCTCAAAAGCCTTTTTGGTTTCATCTCGGTCAATCGCCGCAGCCTCGTTGACTTTGCACGTCACACACCAGTCAGCGGTGAAGTAGAGGAAAACGGGCTTCCCTCCTTTTCGAAGCTGCGCAAGCTTTTCTTCCGAAAAAGCTTCCCCGCCCAGTTCCGCGACGGAAGGTTGTGTTACCGCAGAATTTGGCAACCGGTCCAATGCCAAAAAGCCCATGATCATGAGGGTGCTACCCAGTCCCAATATCAAACTGACGGGCGCCTGCTGTCGTTTGATGATTATAATGCCAAGGAGCATGGCTGCTGCGGCTATTGCCCCCAACACCCAACCCGCGCCACCCACCAATTGACCGAGCAGCCACACCAACGCCAACGCCGTCAGCGCCATGGGGAGCGCCATCCATTTTCGGAATGTCACCATCCAAGGACCCGGTCGGGGCATACGCGCGCGTAACGCCGGAATATAGGCAATGGCCAGAAACGGCAGGGCGAGGCCCAGGCCCAGCCCTGCAAATATCAGCAAAGCCTGCGCCGCAGGCAGTAAAAGGGCCGCGCCTATTGCCGCTGCCATGAACGGACCGGTGCAGGGCGTGGCTACAACAGCCGCAAGCACGCCCGTCCAGAAAGATCCTGCTGCACCGCCTTGGCGTGTAAGACGATCGCCCGCGCCGATGCCGCCTATTTCAAACAGGCCGACAAGATTTGCGGTGACTGCGACCATCAACAGCAACAGCACGAATACAATGAAAGGGTCCTGAAGCTGGAAGGCCCAGCCGACTTCTTGTCCCGCCGCGCGCAGGCCCAGCATGATCGCGCCGAGTGCAAGGCAGCTGAGCAGGATTCCTGCGGTATATGCCCAGGCATCGCGGCGCGCCGTGCGTTCGTCACCACCGGCCTTTGCGATTGCGATCGCTTTCAGCCCCAAGATCGGAAAGACGCAAGGCATCAAGTTCAGAAGAAGACCGCCGAGAATAGAGAGCGCCAATATCAGTGCAAAGCTCGTGGGATTACCGGATGGCGGGGTTGCACTGTCGGCGCCCAGCACCGACACCACTTCGCCACCGCTGGGCACCGATCCTGGAACGGCCCGCAATTCTATTCCCTGACCATCGCCAAACCGCAGCAGGCCGTCAATTTGTCCGTCAAAAGCTTTGTCGACACCGCCTGTCAGAATAAGCCAATTGCCGGTGCGCCGTGCTGTCTGCGGCGCGGCGTAGCGGAAGACATTCTGGGTTTGCGGGAAGAACCAGACTTTATCGGCAGCAGCTCCTTCCGGGAAGGGAATGGCGATCGAAATGGCGCTGCCGTTGATGGCGTAGCTTGCCTGCCTGTCCAGCGGTACCGGCAATGCGGCGCGCCATTGGTCGAAGCGAGTGCGCTGCTCAACAGTGATGGTTCCGTCACCGACCGTCAGCGGGATGGTGAAGCTTCCGCTTTCCGGAACGCAAACCAGATCGGAGCAGGCGGACCATCTGGCGTTCACTTTGATGTCGAGTTTTTTACCCGGCTGACGCTTCGGCGCTATCTGAAGGTCGACCAGAAAGGCGTGTTTGGCCTTGTAGATATGGTTCATAAACCCGCTGACAACCAGGGTTTCCGGGACCGGAGCGCGGATCGGGCCGGGGGTGACGCCCTCGGGCAGGGTCCATTCCAGTTCGAGGGGCGTTCCGGCATCGCCGGGGTTTAGCCAATAGTCGTGCCAGCCCGGTTTCGGGTCCATGATGATGGCGATTGTGACCGTGTCCCCCGGTGCGGGAACTGCCGTTTCCGCCTCCACCGTGGCGCGCACATTTTGGGGGGCGCCGGGAATTTGGGCGCTGGCCGGGTGAAACGCAGCCGAAAGGGCGAGCAGGAACAGGCCGAGCGCCCCTATCCAAAAGGCCGCCAGTATTGCGCGTCCATTACCCTGAAAATGCGTACCCGTCATAGGCGCCTCTTTGCCATCAAGCGGCGCGGGTGGACAGCATATTATTCGGCTGCCGCAGCCGCAGAGGCAAAGGGCATGGCCTTCGCCTTGCGCCAGCCGCCGTGCAGATAATAGGCAATGGACAAGATACCCGACGCGATGGAAGTGGCGATAAAAGCCGCCCAGATCGCGTCCGCCCCGAACCGGTCAAGCAGGCCAAAGCCCACGAGAAAGCGCACCACTATAGCCGCAAAAATCAGGATCAGCAGCGGCGCCAGCACCGCCCCGTTCGCGCGGACGGCAAAGGTGACGACGACCGACACGCCCATCAGGATAAAGCTCCATCCGATGATGTGGTTGATGTGGATGGCAATGGCAATGGCAATGGCCGGACTGCCGTCGGGCAGGAACAGGCCAAGCAAGGGCGCGGCAAAGACCGTGGTCAGCAAAACCAATATGCCCGACATGATGAGGTTGATGACAATGCCCGACCATACGGCACGGTCGACTCGCGCCCAGTTATTCGCCCCGATATTCTGTGCGACCATCGCGCTGACCGCGCTGCCCACCGCGACCGCAGGCATTTGCACATAGCTCCACAGCTGGTTCATCACGCCAAAGGCCGCCGTTGTGTCGACCCCTTCGCGGTTGACGAGGCCGATCATGACAAGGGCTGATCCCGACATGATGATCATCGACAGCCCCATGGGCAGGCCCATGCGCGCAATAGGTTTCAAAAAGCGCGGGTCTGGACGCACCCATTTCAGCTCCGCCCCGCGCAGACGGATGGTCAAATCCTTCGCGTAGATTTTGCGGATCAGCAGCGCGAGGCTGATGATGCTGGCGATCAATGTGGCAAGCGCGGAACCGGCAATGCCCATCGCCGGAATAGGCCCCAGCCCGAGAATGAAAACCGGGTTCAGCACGATGTCGAGCCCGACATTGAGCACGGTGTTCCAGAAGGGCGTCACCGAATCCCCGACGCCGCGTAAAGAGGAGGAGATCAGTATCATGACAAAGGACGTCGGCATCGACAGGAACATGACGCGCAAATAGGCAAGCGCGAAGGGATAGGCCCCCTCCGGCGTTGCCATCAGCCGCAGCATCTGTGGAGCAAAAATCCAGCCCAAAGCCGCAGTTACCGCGCCGGATACAAAGAAGATGCCCGTGGCCGTTCCCATGACACGGCGAACCGATTCCACATCGCGCCGGCCCATATTCTGCCCGATCAAAATGGTGGTCGCCATGGAAAAGCCAAACAGTGCGGAGAACATCAGGAACATGATCAGCCCTGCATTGGCCGACGCGGCGAGGGCTTCTTCGCCCAGAAACTGGCCGATCCAGATCGAATTGACCGAATTGTTCAGCGACTGCAATATGTTGACGCCCAGCGACGGTAACGCGAACAGGAACAATGTCTTGGCGACGGGGCCAACGGTCAGGTCGCGTTGATGGGCGGGGGCAGTCATGATGCGTTCATGGCAAAGCCGGAGCGATCAGGATAGCCGCAAATTGCCGGAACGCGGACTAGCCTGCCAGACCGGCGTCCTCAATGCCTTCCTCGAGGGAGCCCGGCACCAATATCCAATGCCCTGCGAACAGATCGCCGTCGCCAAATTCCATTTCGAATGCGCCGCCTTCGTAGATGGTGATCGCGGGCATGGTCAGCCGTGCGCGAAAGGCGGCTTGCGATAAGATCGGTGTTCCTTCCGGGCGCCATTCGTCCACCCAAAGCTGGTACAGATTTTCGACGATCTTCTTTTCAGCCTCGGCTTGCCACCGCAGCGCATCCTTCAAGAGAATTTGAGCCGTCGCCGCACAGTCGGGAAGTGCATCACGTGATTCCGCGCTAAGCGTCAGGTCAACAGGTTTGCCCAGCCACGTTGCCGTCCCGTTGAAACTGTCGGGTAAATGGCGGTCGGCTACAAAGCGTCCCAGATCCGCATCCACAAAGTCCGGGGGATTAAGGATAGGGTCGGCGGCCTTCATCAACTCCGCGTCGTCGGCTTCCCCCAGATATTCCGCGAATTTGGCAAAAGGCCAAAGACCCTTCTTCCCGATTTCACCGGCGATCCGGATCTTTACCACCATGCGCGGCCGGAACGACGCCATCCATGGATCCGAGGATGGTAAGCCGTGGCCCAGCGGATGTTCGATCCGAAGGGGCGATACTTCGACAGGGCCATCGTCCGACCGCCACGCCACCAGTGTTACGGCACCAATCCATCTGGCGTTCGGACCAGCTTGGCTGGTCAAAGGCCCTATGGCGGAAGGCCCCATGGCATCCACCACTCCGGTCACAATCGAGGAGCGGTCATTTTCGGCTGCGGCGGAAGGGGACAGAAGCGAACCCAGCGCAGCGAAAAGGACCGCCAGTTTCTTCACCCCAGACGCGCCAGCGCCGCCGTCAGGCGCTCGGCCTCGGCGGTTTTTTCGGCATGGTCGGCGCGTGCCTTTTCGACCGCTTCGGGCTTGGCCTTTTCGACGAAGGCCGCGTTCGACAGCCGTCCGGCGAGTGAAGCCGCCTCTTTGGTGGCCGCTTCGATCGCCTTGCTGATGCGCGCACGCTCGGCGTCGAGATCGATGACACCGGCCAGGGGCAGGACAAAGGTTGCCTCATCCACGACCAGCTGGACCGATCCACCTTCCGGCGCGTCGCCTGTGGTCACCGAATCGAGCCGCGCCAATCGCGCCAGTGCGGACTGTTGACGGGTAATGCGTTGCTCTGTTGCCGGGGACGCGTCACGGACAAAGGCATCCATCTTCGCGCCCGGCGCAATGCCCAGCTCGTTCTTCGCGGTCCGCACTTCGCCAACCAGACGGATCAGCCATTCGACCTCCGCCTTGGCTTCGGCATCGACTTCGGCTTTGGGCTCCGGCCATTTGGCGTGGATCAGGTCATAGGCGCGCGGCGCTGCAGGATCGGCCAGCGCGTGCCATAATTCCTCGGTCACAAAGGGCATGAAGGGATGCAGCATCACCAATATCTGGTCGAGCACCCAACCTGCGACCATTTGCGATTCTGCGTCCATATCCTGCTTTTCGCCATCAACGAACGCAGGCTTGATAAGCTCCAGATACCAGTCGCAAAACTGGTCCCAGACAAAATGGTAGATGGCGTCGGCCATGCCGTCGAAACGGAATTCGGCAAAGGCCTTGTTCAGCTTTTCGACGGTTTCGACGACTTCGCCGATAATCCAGCGGTTGACGGCAAGCTCCGCCTTGGGCGCGCTGATGCTGTGTGATCCGCCAATACCGTTGGATTGCGCAAAGCGGGCGGCGTTCCACAGCTTGGTTGCAAAATTGCGGTAACCGGCAACGCGGCTTTCATCCATCTTGATGTCGCGGCCCTGGCTTTCCATTGCCGCCATGAAGAAGCGCAGCGCATCGGCACCATATTGGTCAATCAGACCCAGCGGATCGACGGTGTTGCCTTTCGACTTCGACATCTTGCTGCCGTCGGCGGCGCGGACGAGTCCGTGGAGATAGAGCGTCTTCCACGGCACTTCTTTCATGAAGTGGATGCCCTGCATCGCCATCCGCGCATCCCAGAAAAACAGGATGTCAAAGCCGGAGACGAGAACGTCATTGGGGTAATGGCGGTCGAGCTCGTTGGTCTGGTCCGGCCAGCCCAAGGTGCCGAACGGCCAGAGCGCAGAGGAGAACCATGTGTCGAGCACGTCGGGGTCGCGGGTCAGGGCCACGCCTTCACCCGCAAGCGCCTGTGCCCCTGCTTCATCTTCGGCGACATAGCATTTGCCGTCGCCGTCAAACCATGCCGGTATCTGGTGCCCCCACCAAAGCTGGCGCGAGACGCACCATGGCTGGATATTTTCCATCCAGTTGAAATAGGTTTTTTCCCATGATTTGGGGACGATATCGATGGCCCCGCTGCGCACCGCCTCGATGGCGGGCTTGGCGAGTGTTTCGGCGTCGACATACCATTGATCGGTCAGCCAGGGTTCTATTACCTGCGCGCTGCGGTCGCCAAAGGGGGTCTGGATGATGCGGTCTTCGATCCGTTCGAGCAGGCCAGCCGCCTCGATCGCTTCGACCACTTTCTTGCGGGCGTCGAACCGGTCCATGCCGAGATAGTCGGCGGGGATCAGCCCGTCGGCGGTCTGCACCACCCGTGCTTCCGCATCGAGCATGTTGAGCATCTGGCTCGCCTTGAATCCGGCGCGCTTGCCAACTTCGAAATCGTTGAAATCATGTCCCGGGGTAATCTTCACCGCGCCGGAACCCAGTTCAGGGTCGGCATGTTCATCGGTGACAATCGGGATCAGGCGGCCGGTAATGGGCAGCCGCACATTCTTGCCGACCAGATGCGCGTAGCGTTCGTCTGACGGGTTTACGGCGACGGCCATATCGGCCAGCATTGTTTCGGGGCGCGTGGTGGCGACCGAGATAGAGCCGCTGCCGTCCTCGAGCGGATATTTGAAGTGCCAGAATTTGCCGTTGATCTCGCGCGTCTCGACCTCAAGGTCGGAGATCGCCGTTTTTAGACCGGGGTCCCAGTTCACGAGCCGCTTGTCGCGGTAGAGCAGGCCCTGATTATAGAGGTCGACAAACACCTTGATGACGGCCTTGCTGAAGCCTTCGTCCATGGTGAAGCGTTCATTTTCCCAGTCCATCGAACAGCCGAGGCGGCGCAGCTGGCCGGTAATCTCGCCGCCGCTTTCCTCTTTCCATTCCCAGACCTTGGCGACAAATTCGTCGCGGGTGAAATCGGTGCGTTTCTGCTGCTTTTGCGCCATCTGGCGTTCAACCACCATCTGGGTGGCGATGCCGGCATGGTCGGTGCCCACGACCCATAAGGCATCCTTGCCCTGCAGACGGGCATGGCGGATCAAGATATCCTGCAAGGTGTTGTCGAGCGCATGGCCGATATGCAGGCTGCCCGTCACATTGGGTGGCGGGTTGACGATCGTATAAGGCTCCGCATTCGGGCGTTCAGGGCGGAACGCGCCGGTCGATTCCCAATGGGCATACCATTTCGCCTCAATCGCGGCGGGGTCAAACGTCTTGTCGATAGTCATGCCGCTGCCTTTGCCAGCGCGCGGGCATTTGGGCAAGGTTTTCAGATGCGAAGCGGCCAACTCAAGCGCGGTGCTTTATTGGGGTCTCACACAAAGGCACAAAGGCACAAAGGTGAAGGAGAAAAGTCCCTCCCTCATTCCTTCAATCTTCTTCGTGCCTTTGTGTCTTCGTGTGAGATGAAAAAGCCTGCGGCTCTCGCCCTTACTTCGCAGGTTTCAGATATTCCCCCACCCATTTGAACACGGTCTGGTGCCACTGGATCGAATTTTTGGGTTTCAGGATCCAGTGGTTCTCGTCCGGAAAGACCAGCAATTTGGATTCCACGCCCTGCTGCTGCAGCGCCGTGAACGCGGCGAGGCTTTGCGAATAGGGGATGCGGTAATCCTTTTCGCCATGGATCACGAGCGTCGGGGTTTTCCATTTGGCGACATGGTTGACCGGATTCCACTTCTCGGCATCGGTCCGCGTCGTCCAAGGTCCGCCATTGTCCCACTGGTCGAACCATAGTTCTTCGGTTTCATAGGCCATGGCGCGCAAGTCGAAAATGCCCGCATGGGTGACGAGGCATTTGAACCGGTCGGGCCAGTTGCCCGCAATCCAGTTCATCATATAGCCGCCATAGGACCCGCCGAGCGCGCAGGCATTGGCGGTGTCAAGCTGGCTGTCGATCTTGCCCACTGCGGCCATGCCCTTCTGCAAATCCTCTAGCGGCCAGCCGCCCCAATTCTTGTTGATGCTGTCGGTGAATTTCTGGCCGTATCCGGTGCTCCCGTGGAAATCGATCGTGACCACGGCATAGCCCTGTGACGCCATGACGGCGGGGTTCCAGCGGTAGGACCAGCTATTGTTGAACGTCCCTTGCGGGCCGCCATGGACGAGCAGCAGCACGGGAAGCTTTCCGGTCGCATTTTGCGGTTTGACGATCTGGCCGAACACCTGTTCGCCATTGGCCCCGGCAAAATCGAACTTCTGGTAATTGACCGGATCCAGCGCGGCGAGGGCCTGCGCATTGACGTTGGTCAGCCGTGTCGTCTTGCCCTTTGCGTCCATCAGGACAAGGTCGGATGGTCCGGCGATGCTGTTGATCGCATAGACCACGCCGCCATTTTTCAGCGGCACGACCTCGGCGATATTGCCCCGCTCGGTCAAGCGTGTGACTTTGCCCTTTAGGTCGACACGATAGAGCGGGGTTTCGAGCGTGTCCTGCGCGGTGACAAGCAGACTCTTGCTGTCGGCGGCCCATGCGAGCGAGCCGACGGAGCGGTCCCATGCATCGGTCAGCGCGGTGACCTTGCCGCTTTTAAGGTCCATCAGCTTGATGACCAGCCGGTCGGCTTCATAGGTGGCACGGGCCATCGATGTCCATGCCAGCCATTTGCCATCGGGCGATGCGGCAGGGGTGGTGTCGGTTCCGGCATTGTCGGCGGTCAGGTTGACCACTTCCTTCGATTTCAGCGATGCGCCGTAAATATCGAGATTGGTGGATTTGGCCTCATTGGCGTCGGCTTTGCGCAACGCGAAGGCAATGCCGCTGCTGTCGGCGGCCCAACTGACTTCTTCCGCGCCGCCAAAAGGTTTGGACGGCGCGTCGCCGACAAGATCGCCGTCCATGGCCTCACCCAACGTGCCAAGCTTGTTATCTGCGCCCAGCACCACGGTGAAGATGCGGCTGTAATTGCCCGGGGTTTCCCATGCGTCCCAGTGGCGGACCATCAGCTGGTCATATTCGCGGCCGGTGCCGGGGCCTGGCTTCGATGTGTCGCCATCCTGTTCGCAGCCAAATTCCATGCAATCGCGCGCGATATCGCCCCAGACCGCGAATTTCTTGCCGTCGGGCGAAATCTTGAAACCGCTGACATCGGTCTTGAAATTGCTCGCCTGGGTGGATGTGCCGCTGGCGAGGTCATAGCGCCAGATCTGGTCCGACCCGCCCTCGTTGCTGATGTAGAAAATGCTCTTGCCGTCGGGGGCAAAGGCGGGGTCATGCTCGTTCTTGTCGGGCTTGGAAGCGAACAGAACGGGCTGCGCATTGGGGGTGCCGAGCTTGATCAGATACAGGTCGGTCCGCCCCTTGTTCGCGTCCAGATCGGTTTCGCGCACCTGATAGGCGATCATGGTGCCGTCGGGCGATGCGGCGGCTCCTGAAAGCCGCTTCATCGTGGCGAGATCGGTCTCCGTCATCGGACGGGCGAAGGCGGGGGCGGAAAGGGCGGTGGCGCCGATTAGGGCGGCGATCAGAAGGGGTTTTTTCATGGACGCCAAGCTAGTCAACACGATGGGCGCGCGCAAGAAAATTACCTTGCCCATAGCGATGCTATGTTTACATAAATGCAACTACTTTGTCTACTATATCAATTGAGTTTTAACCTTTGCGCCCTATTTGGGCGGCATAACAAAAACATAAAGGATGCCTTCGAACGGACGACCCGGCCCCTTTTGGCGGCTGTGCGGCACATGAGAAGGAATGAAACATGCAGAAACTGGCTAGCTTTATCGGCGCCGTTGCGCTGAGCGGCCTGCTTTTCTCGGTCACCATGGTGTAACCGGAAAACAGATCTGAAAAAGACAGACGGGCGGGGGCTTTCCCTGCCCTTTTGTTTATGGGCGGCAGGGGAGCGCGGCGCTCGGCCTATTTGACCTGCACCCCGTCCTTTACAACATGCGCCACATTTTCAAGTACGCGGATGTCGGTCAGCGGGTCGCCCTTCACCGCGACCAGATCGGCGGTGAAGGCGGGGGCAATGCTGCCCAGATGATCCTCTTTGCCCAGCAATTCGGCGGCGCGGATGGTAGCCGACTGGATGGCCTGCATCGGGGTCATGCCATAGCGGACCATATAGGCAAACTGCCGTCCGTTCAGGCCGTGGGGATAAACACCGCTGTCGGTGCCATAGGCGATCTTGACGCCCATCTTCACCGCCTTGGAAAAACCTTCGCGCTGGATATCGGTGGTCTCGCGATTCTTGCGGAGATATTCCTCGGGCCAGCGCTCTTTGGTGCCGATATCGTTGATATAATCGCCATTATAGATGTCCATGACCAGCCAGGTCCCCGCCTTCTTCGCCATGACCAGCGCTTCGTCGTCGATCAGGCTGGCATGCTCGATGGAGCGGACACCGGCGCGGATCGCATTTTTGATGCCGATGGCACCATGGGCGTGGGCGGTGACGAAGATGTCGGTGGGCAGCACCGGCACGATCAGCGCACCGGCAGGCGCATTGCGCATCGGCCCTGACGGCCCCTTGCCCTTGCCCGCCTCAACCACGGCGCGCAGCTGCTCTTCGGTCATTTCGGGCTCGCCCGGTTCCGTCCCCATGGCCAGCACCGCGCCGGTTGCAATGGTCTTGATAAAGTCCGCGCCATTCGCGATCAGAAACTCGGTCTTCGCCTTGGCTTCCTCTGGCGTGCTCGCTACGCCCAGCCGCATATCTTCGGGAAGCTTTTCATTGGGAATAACGCCGTTCAACTCCCCCCCGCCCTTGGGGATGGTGATATAGGCCCCGGCCACGAACATACGCGGCCCCGGCACGAGTCCGGTGTTAATCGCGTTGCGCAGCACGACATCGGTCAGGCCGCGATAGGTGCCCACATCGCGCACGGTCGTAAAGCCAGCCTCCAGCGTGAGTCGCGCATTGTGCGCACCGATCAGCGCGGTTTCCTCACGCGATGTGTTGAGCGGCAAGGCAATATCGGAATTCTGCCCCGCATCGGCCAAATGCGTGTGCAGGTCCATCAGGCCCGGCAGGACAGTCAGGTCGGACCAGTCGATCCGCCGTGCATCCTTGGGCGTCTCTCCGCACGGGGCGACGGATTCGATCCAGTGACGCACAATATGGATACATTGGCCTGTACGGACAGTTCCGGCGGTCACATCGATTAGCCGACCGGCTTCGATATAAAGTTGTTCGGCAAGGACCGGCGCAGGACTAAGCGCCAGGGAAAGCGCCAGAAGCCGTGCGCCGCGCATCAGCCCTTTTTGGTGATGCGGTTGATCTCGCGCTCGACCATCGCTTCGACGATCGGGGGCAGGTTGGTGTCGAGCCAATCTTTCAGCATCGGCCGCAACAGGTCACGGGTCAGCCCTTCAAGCGAGGTTTCGCCCGAGCGTACGATCTGCGGCGCAACGCCGGGTTCGGAAAGTGTTTGCAGTGCGGAGAAGCTGTGCCGCAGGCTGCGGGCCTTGTTATCGTCCAGAAGTACTTCCTCAACCTCGTCCATTTCGGTCTCGGCCGCCGCGGTTTCGGTCAATTCGAGAATCTCATCTTCCTGTTCGACAGGTTCGGCTGCCTTGGGCGCGCGCTTGGCGGCCGGACGGCTGCGGTCATCGTCCGCAATGATTCGCTTAATCGAGGAGAGAATTTCGTCCATAGATGGTTCGTTCCGGCCTTCCGCCATGTTTCAGCTCCCCACAGCTTGATTAGATTACTTCCGCAACTGGCTCGGAATCGGCTCTATTTCTGCTTTTTGCGCAGGCGTGTCAACGGTGCGTGTCGATTTGGTCGTTGGATCGGGCTGCGAAGCCCAATCGTTCCACGCATTGTCGACCTTTTCATATTCCGCCACCGGATCGTACAAAACGCCACCTTCAAGACCCAGATCGCGCGCTTCGGCGCGGCCCATGGCGGCGAGCAATGTGAAGCCGGCGACATAGGCATTGCGCCGTGCGGTCACCAATTGCACTTTGCTGTTCAGCAATTCCTGTTCGGCATTCAGAATGTCGAGAATCGTGCGGTTGCCGACGCTATTTTCCGCCCGTGTGCCTTCGAGCGACAGTTCATTCGCCGATACGGCACGTTCCGACGCACGAATCACATCCTGCGCAGCTTTCCAACTGGCATAGGAGGCACGGGTCTGGGCAATCACCTCACGCTCGGCGGCGATTTCCAGTTCCTGCGCTTGTCCAAGCCGGGCTTGTGCCTGCCGGATTTGTGCGGCGGGCTGGCCACCCTGATACAAGGGAATGGTCGCACGGACACCGGCTTGCGCGGTAAACGAGCTGTTATCCGCCTGAAAACCGGGGATGTTGGACGATACCGAGTTCAGCGCATTGCTGTAGGAAGGTGAGGTAAACACGCTCACCGTCGGCAACCGCGACGCATTGGCGGCACGGCGGTCAAAACCGGCTGCTTCGCGACCTTCGCGTGCCGAAATCAGATCGGGATTATTCTCCAGCGCAACATTGACCGCAGTGTCGGGCGTTTCCGGCAAATTGGGCAAAGGTGGCGGAGCTTCCAACCGGCCGGGTTCGCGCCCGACGAGCTGGATGTAGATTTCCTTGGACCGGATCAGATTGGCGCGTGCCGATTCGAGGCTGCTGGTCGCGAGCGCAAGACGCGCTTCGGACTGGGCAACGTCGGTACGGGTCAGATCGCCAATTTCAAACCGGTCGCGCGTTGCTTCCAGATTGACCGACAAGACGCCGACCTGCGCACGGTTCAGCTCGACAATGGATTCGTCACGGATGACATCCATATAAGCGCCCACGACAGCCGAGAAAATTGCGCTCTCGGTGCCGCGCAGATTTGCAAATCCCGCTTCGACCCGGTTCTCGGCAGCACGGATCGCGTTGCGGATTCCGCCGCCTGCATAGAGCGGGGCCGAAACCGTACCGTTGATATTTACACCGCGGGCCTGCGTGACCGACGATCCGCCATCCTGCATGATATTTTCAAAATAGGTGGGCTGGACCGTGACGTCGGGCCGGCCATTGGCCTTGGCCAACGGCACGCCTTCATTGGTCGCCTTTTGCCCTTCGCGGGCCGCGGTCAGGCTGGGGTTGGTCTCATAAGCCGAAACCAGAGCGTCGCGAAGCGTGTCCGCCGAGGCAGAGGCACTGAACAAGGTGGACCCGAGCAGGGTCGCAACAAGAAGGCGGCGCGGGCTCAAAATACAAATTCCGCTTTACGCGCGAATGCGGCCAAAGGTGCAATCTCGCTGTCGATAAAGGGTTTGAGGGCAACTTTGCCCGCATGAACCACCCCGTTTGCCAGGCGCGTCACGGGCCCTTCGGCAATTCCGCTGACGATCCGGGCCCCTTCGCCGGCCAAACCGAGAAATGCATCGGGAAGTTCCTCGACCGCGCCGTCAATCACGATCAGATTATAAGGTGCATTGTCTTTCGCCGACGCCCAGTCGGCAGGCGCGGCACAGGTCAGGTGCGTTACATGCCCTTTGAGCAGTTCGGCCACATAGCCGCCGGGATTGCCGATCAACAGCGTTTTGTCGGTCGTCTTTACCTCGGCCGCTTGCAGCAGCAGGGCCGTCGACAAGGGCGGGTTCAAAACCGAACCATCGTCCAGCGCTATGGCGCGGTCCATATAGGATGTCGCGCGATGCGATGCAGGGACATGGTCTTCGCGCGGCAAACTGCCCATTGCGCCAAGGATCCACGCCTCCGTCACACCATTGGTGCGAAGCTGGGAATCCACCATCGCCCGCCGCATATCTTCAAAACTCACAGATTCCATCAGGATATTTCCATCATTTTCCGGGCCATGTGCCACAACTGTATTGCAAACACAATACAGTCTTTGATTCTGGTTCTAGCCAGCATAGGTCCAATCGCCAAGCCGGATTCAGACAAACGCGCAACCTGAACCCGCAAATGGCATTTTTTTCCCGTCACTTGTGGCGGTCAGGGCACAACATGCCAGATTGCCGGTTGATTTGATGAAACCAACCCGCTAGACGCGCGCCTCCACCACATACAGCAATGCTGTATCAAGCGTTTTGCTTATCGAGGCCCGATGGCGGAGTGGTGACGCAGAGGACTGCAAATCCTTGCACGCCGGTTCGATTCCGGCTCGGGCCTCCAAGCATATTGGTGCGAAATCTCCGGCCACTGCTGCACTCAAAAAGTCTATTACATTTTGGCGCGCATGGGTGCTGTTTCGGGCATGCGCCAGAAAACGAAGATCACACAAGCGGCGACAAGGGCAATCATTGCGCCGGGTGCGGCATCCCATTTGCTGTTCGTCACCAACAGATGCGCAACCAAAGGCGTGAGACCACCGAAAATGGCGGTGGCCGTTGTCGCGCCCAATGCAAGGCCGCTCAATCTTCCCTCGCCGGGGAATTGTTCGGCCGTGGTGACGGCGCCAACCGCGCTCACCGCTCCACCAAGTGCCGCCAGTGTAATGGCGCCCACCCAGGTCGCGGCGCCACCGCCTGCCATGAAGGCGAACATGCCCGTGGGTAGAAATATCCCGCCAAGCGCAAGCGCCAGCAGGATGGGGCGGCGGCCATATCGGTCCGATGCGAGCCCGATGACCGGGGTCACCAGAATGACCGTAAGCGCAGCAAGGACCGAAATCGAAAGCGCCCGTGTCTCCGGCATGGTTCCGGTGGCATCCAGAAACGCCGGGACATAGGTAATGCCGACATAATAGGTGATCGACCCCAGCGCCGAAATTGCAAAGCCGCGTGCAATGGCGCTGCGGTGCCGGGTCAGCGTCTGCTTTATGGGGTTGTCCGGCACAGTGCCTGCTACGCGTTGGCGCAGGAATTCCGGAGTCTCCTCAAGCGTTGCGCGCGTAATGAGAACCAGGCCAGCGAGCGCTGCGCCGAACAGGAATGGCAGACGCCATCCCCATGTGACGAGCGATTCTTCGGGTACAGCCCATACCACCAGCGCCGCTGCAGCGGCCGCCAGCAGCGCGCCAATCTCGCTTGCCGCCGATGCGCAACTGGTGATCAATCCGCGCCGTTTGTCCTTCGCACCTTCCATAAGGTAGGCGACGACACCGGTATATTCGCCACCAACCGAAAAGGACATCAGGCAGCGCAGCATAATCAGCAGCACACCGGCAAGCGGGCCGATTTGCGCGTAGGTCGGCAGCATGGCGGTTGCGAGCATTGCCCCGGTCATCAAAGCCATTGAACCCAGCATGGTCATCCGTCGGCCAAAGCGGTCCCCAAAGTGCCCGAAAACAAGCGCCCCGACCGGGCGCATCAAATAGGCAATCGCAAAGCCGCCGAGCGTCTCGGTCAGCGACTGCGGACCGGTTCCGAAAAAGACGCGCGCCAGCACCGTCGAAAAATAAAGGTAAAGCGTGAAATCATACCATTCCACAATTGTCGAAAGACCGGCGAGAGCCATCGACCGCCGCGACATCGGTGCGCGTGAAGAGGGAGAGGCACCCTGCCCAGTCTGGCTGACAATTTCGACCACGCAGCAACGTGGCGAATTTCGGGACAGGTGACAAGACGCCTTAGCCTTTTCCGAAAGCTAATATTGACCCAGTCTTTTCCCGCTTCCGGGATCGGATTTGCGTTTCAATTGAGAGAGGGCCGATACCGGGTGCCGCCATTTGCGGTTGACGGCGATAGGCAAATTTTTATGGTGTGCGATGCGCAGTACTTTTGCCGTAGCGAATGACATTGGGGGCAAGTTCGTGAAGTTTATCCTGCGGGCTTTCCTGCTGATTTCAGTTCTGGCTTCGCGGCCCGTCTTGTCCGCCGAGGCTCCCGCGGAAATTCCGGTTGATGCGTTCGTGGAATCGGGCAGTCTCGTCCAGCCGATCATTTCCCCCAATGGCGAAAAAATTGCCTTCCGGGAACGTGTCGGCGAACGAACCTATGTCAGCTTTCGGCCCGTTGACACCGAGGAAATCGCGCGGGTCGCCTTTCCGGAAGGCTATGATTTGAATTGGTATCGCTGGGCAGGCGATACTAAATTGTTGATCAGCGCCACACGTAAAAGCATATTTTACGGCATTGATCTGCCCGTAAGCAGCCTGATCGCCTATGACGTAACGACCCGCAAGGCCACGCAACTGGGTTTGAAATCCCAAGGGCTGGTGGGTGACGATGTGCTCTATGTCGATCCCGCGGGTAACTTTTTGCTGATGGCCGTTTCCAAATCCATCTTTTCAACGCCGGGCGTGTACCGGGTCGAAATTGGCAGCAACACATTCACCGAAATAGTCCGGCCCCAGGACAATGTGTGGAGCTGGATTGCCGACGGCAGCGGCGTCGTGCGGATGGGGGTAGCCTATGGAGAACAAGCCACCCGCATTTATTACCGGCGGAGCAATGAGGAAAAGTTCGCGCTCGTGGACAAGATCCGCAAGGGCAAGGACGAAGAAAATGCGCCGGAAAGCTTGATCGACGTCAGCCAGATCGTCGCGGGTAAGGATGAGGGATATGTGCTGTCCAATAAAGAGAATGGACGGTTTGCGCTTTATCGGTTCAGCTACACCAGCCGGGAAATTGGCGAGAAGTTGCTCGACCATCCCGAAAATGACATCACGGGTTTTACGCTGAACGACGCGGGCACCGACATCGAATCCGCGACGCTCACGGATGACCGGGACCGCATCGTCTGGTTCGACCCGGCTTACAAAAGTCTCCAACGCCTGCTCGACAAAGCTTTGCCCGGTCAGGAGGCGTGGATACAATCGCGCAGTGCGGACGGCAAACGGATGACCGTGTTTTCAACGTCGCCAACCGATCCGGGCAGCTATTATATTTTTGAACCGTCCGCAAAGCGGCTTCACCGGTTTGCCGGCCTGAACGACCACATCAATCCTGCGGTGTTGGCGGTCACGAAATATATACGCTACACGGCGCGTGACGGACTTTCGGTTCCAGCCTATCTGACGTTGCCGGTGGGGCGGCAGCCTGGCAAACTTCCGCTCATCGTGATGCCCCATGGCGGGCCTTACGGCGTGCGCGACACCTTGGATTATAACCGCGAAGTCCAGTTTCTGGCCAATCGGGGCTATGCCGTAATCCAACCCAATTTCCGCGGCTCCGACAGCTATGGCGAAGACTATTACAAAAAAGGCGAAGGCCAGATCGGCCGGGCCATGCAGGATGACCTGGACGACGCCGTGGACTGGCTGGCGAAGGAAGGCATAGCCGACGCCACTCGGGTGTGCATCATTGGCTCATCCTATGGGGGCTATGCGGCCCTTTGGGGTGTCATTCGCAATCCGGAGCGCTATCGTTGCGCCGCCAGCTTTGCCGGGGTGACCGACTTTGTGACCCAATTGAAATACAGCAAGAAGGGCATGGAAAGCCGCCATGCCCGCAAATGGCAAGACATTGTCCGCGGCGATGAGGATTTCAAGCTGGACACGGTATCGCCCGCCAAAAATGCAGGCAAGTTAACCCGGCCCATTCTGCTGACCCATGGCGATGATGACAATGTCGTGCCCATCAGCCAGTTCAACATGATGGTTGCGGCCTTAAAGAAGGCCGGCAAGGCCGCCGAGAGCCATGTGTACGAAAATGAAGGCCATGGGCTGGACGAACCGGCCAATCAAAAGGATTGGCTGGAACGGCTCGAGGCATTTCTGGATGCGCATAATCCTGCAGACCCCTTATAAATCGGGGTCATCTAGAGCTTTGCTGCCCAATTCGACCATACCGCAACCTGACGAATTTCAGTGTTGATGACAAGCAGCCTTTGGCGTCTTCGGAACCCGAAAAGGCACAGCATCTTTCGATGGCAGACAGCGTGGCTTTCGACCAACGACATGGGTGCAGATTGTGAGGGGGGCTGCTTCCATGCTATTCCATATCAGGTTGTCGATAGGGGGAAATCGCTATGCGTCGTTTTGCAGCCACAGTCATACTCGCCATGTCACTCATCGCCGCACCTGCCTTTTCCAAGGATGACGCGACGCAGACAACAGGTGCCAATGATCCTGATCTGGTGATCAAGTGCCGCAAGGTTGAAGTGACCGGATCGCTCGTGAAAAAGGGCAAGGTCTGCAAAACCGCAGGCGAATGGAAGCGCATTCAAAGCAACGGAAACCGAACAGCCCGTGCAATCGTGGAATCAGGCAATATCTGCTCGGGTGGATGTTGCGGCAATGCCGTGGGATGCGGTTCCGGGCAATAATCCCGGCCAAGCTGTACGCTTTACATTGCCAATGTGGAGACATCGGTTACGATTGCCGTCGGCAAATATCGTCGTGCACGGGATTTAGAGAGATGAACTTAGCGCATCGTTCCGCGGTGTTGGCGGCTTCTTTCGGGCTTCTGGCTTTGTCCTCCCCGGCGTTGGCGCAGATGTCCGTTCCGCCGCCGATGGCGCAATTAACCGCCGATTGCGCGCGACCGGTCTATGCATCCGATCAACTGGTGTGCGGGGATACCGAATTGCGCCAGCTGGACGCGCGGCTTGCCGCTATTTTGAACATGCCGGCGGCTGCGAACGGAATCGCGCTGATCGAAAGTGATGACCAGTGGTTTAAGCGACGCAGCCGCTGCGCCTTTGAAACCGATCACCGCGCGTGCCTGGTGCAGTCCTATCGCGACCGGCTCGCCTTTCTGGAAAGTGCGACGCAGATGCGCGAACGGACATGGGGCGCACGCTGCACAATTTGGGGTCAGGTGGAGATCGACCGGGTGCCCAATGGCTATATGCTTGTACGGACGCGCGACGACCAGTCGCTAAGGGCCATTGCTGCGCCGGTGTCGGAACAATCTGTCTGGAAACCGGTATGGACCGCGACGGTGCGCGGGTCGCGTATCGACTTTACAAGCCATGATGGCCGCCGTATTTCGTGCAAGACAAAGCGTTGAAGCGCGGCGCCTTTGCTATGCCCGCCTAACCCATTTGCCCTTGCGCCCGCACGAAATGGTCGGCCGCCTTTTTTGCCAGCAGGAGCATGGCCGCACCGGCAACGGCGCAGCCGAGGTGGAGCGACCAGAAGGTTGTAATCGGTAAGGCTTCAAAACGCGCCGCCAGCACTGTGCTGAGCAGCCCTGCAAAGAACAGGCCGAGAAAATAGCCCGAAATCGACGTGGCCGAACCCTTCACATTGTCTTTGCTGCCAAGTTCGGCGAGGGCAGCCGGCAGGATTTGCGCAAGGCCCGCGGCGTTCAGAAACTGGAACGCCACACACCATAGGAGTGTGAGCTTCCCCCCGCCGCCCATCAGCGCCGCTGCCAACAGCATGCATGTGCCAGCACATACAAAAAGCGCACCGAAACTTGCCCGGGTCAGCGAGGATACCGGACCGATGTGGCGTTCCAGCGCCCGCCAGGCCGGGACCGACGCCACGAGCACGCACAGGCTGAGCGCTGCATCCATTCCGACCAGCCAGCTGACAGGTATCGGCTGACCAAAGAGCATAAGGGCGAAGTCCTTTTTCACGCACAGCAGATAGGCATTGAACAATTGAAAGTTGGGAATGGCGAGCAGCCCTACGCCCGCGATCAGCAGGATGTTCGACGGCCATTTGCGAGCGGACAAGAGGGTGGAAGATGGGGCATATGCCGGCACCTCGACTTTCCGGGCTTTCGCAGGGTCGAAATGGCCAAAGGCGTAAATGGAGAGCGCGACGAGCATGGCGAAAGCGGAGGTTGCGAACCCCCAATGCCAGCCGGCTTCCTCGCCGATCGTGCCGACCACAAAAGGCCCCGCCAGACCGGCGAGGTTCACTGCGAGAAAGTAGAGTTGGAACCCTTCGACGCGTCGGGAGTCGGTGTCGTAGAGCGACCCCAACTGGCTGGCGATTGCGCCGCGAAACAGCCCAATGCCGAGCGCTATGCAAGTTAGCGCCAAAATAAGCGCGGGCTCATATGCCATCGCCAAATGACCCAAGGCCATGATCGATCCACCGACCAATATGGCTCGTGCTGGCCCCAGAACCCGGTCTGTGATGACGCCACCCACGATCGGAATGATCGAGATGAGCGTCAAAAAGCCACCCGTAATGCTGGAGGCCAGTGCCTGCCCTTTGACCTCAAAGAGGGTACTGATCGACGCAACGAGCCAGATCTCGTCGGCCGCTCGGGTGACCAGAAGATATTCGGTCAGGTAGAGGATCAGGATTGCCTGCAGCCCGTAATAGGCGACGCGTTCCCAGAATTTGGTGAGGCAGATTGTTGCGAAACCGTCCGGCTGACCCGTTCGGAGCGATCTAATGCGCCGAAAGGGAAGTGCCGCTGTCACGCGCTTCTTCGGCTTCGTGCCTGACCCGGCGTAACCCCGAACCATTGCCGGTAGGAACGCCCGAAACTCGACATATCGGTGAAGCCCAGGAGGCGCGCGATATCGGTCAGGCTGATCGCGCTGTTACCGATCAGCTCCGCCGCTTTCATCCTGCGCTCTTCTTCCACAAGCTGGTGGAACTTGATGCCCTGCGCCGCCAATGTGCGCACCAATGTCCGCTCGGACACACCTTCGAGGGCCGCAATTTGCTTCAGCCGCGGGACGCGGGCATCAATTTCCATCGCGGCACAGATGGCGGTGCGGATCCTGCGGACAATGTCGGACCGGCTTCCCTCCCGCTCGGCCACAGCCATGCGTTCTAGGGCGAAGTTCCAAAAAGCCGCGTCGGAACGCAGATTCTTGATTGACAACCATTCGGCCGCGCCGTGGATCGCATAGTGCCGCGCGCCGCAGGTTATCCCGCAAGGCAGTTTCTGCAACGGGGCGACCAATGCCGAACCTTCCATGACCTCGACATCTATATCGATCTCGGCGGCGTCGCCTGTAACGAAAAAGCTGACGAAGCGATATGCGGTGGAGAGGATCGCGATGGCGCAAAAATCACGAAGCGAGCCGGGGTTCAGTTCGGAATCCACGACAATCGAAAAGCCATCCTGATGGTGGCGCAAATCAATCTTCAAAAAGGGTGTGCCGAAGGCAGCTGCCCGGATGAAAAATTGCAATGCGTCCTGCAAGGTCGGGGCATTGTAGAGCGCCGGAACCGTGATAGGCGCGGCGGGTATTTTGAACTCGCCGAACAAGCGTGCGATGATTCCGGATGCTTCGCCCCGATCCACAATATTGGCGATCAGAATCAAATCGTCCGCCAATGTGACCCGGCTGGGCAATGGCTCGGCGGAGGGTAGCGCGGTGCCGTCGGTGAGCCAGGCTGGCCAGCCCAGCCATTCCCCAAATTGCGCGGTCGCCGCGGTTGCTACCGTGCGCTGTGCGTCGGGTCCCAATTGCCGGATCAGGTGAAGAGCGTCCTGCAAGGCAGAGGCGCCGGGCGTCGGGTCGACACATTGCTCCGCCCCGGCGGACTCGACGCAACTTAGCTCAATATCGCGATGACGATTTTCATAGCGATCCATGCATTCTCCTGCGATTGCTCGCCTGACGTGAAAGATTAAACCACTGAATGCGCCCGTTTTACAAATTGTAGCGCAAAAGACTAAATCCACAAGTCGATTTACATCCCTTCCTGCAAAGCTTTGCAGCGCGTTTTGGCAGTGAATGTCCAAATGGTGGCAGCATTTGTCCATATCCTATTCTGTTACATTCGGGCAGTTTTCGTGCCAGCTTTCAAAAGAGAAGCAAGCCGTTCAACGGGTTGGAGGATATGCGCATGAAAAACATCCCAACTATCGGATTTCTGGCGCTTGCATCGGCGCTTGCACTTTCCGCCTGCGATAAGGCAGGCGATGCACCAGACGCCGCCACTGCAGCGGCACAAACAGCAAAATGGCCAGAAAATCTGGTCCTTGTCGGTGATGGATTTCCCAACCCCGGCGATGCGTGCCGCAAGATCGGTGAAAGCGCCGAGACCGTGAACTATCTGGACGACAGCGCCACCCTTGCCGGATGCCTGACCGAAGACGACGCGAAGAAATTGGGCGGCAAGATTGTGGGGGCAGTCGATGGCGTAACGCTGGTATCGGTACCTGCCTCTGCGGCTGGCACGCCGGGTGATGGCGATGGCACGGGTGATGCGAAAGTTGCCGGTACCAATTATAATGCAACCGCGCAGATCAAATGCGCGGGCTATAAGGGTGCCGCCGCAGGCATGTGTGATGCAGGCGTCGTCCGCAACGCGGATGCTGGCTCTTATATTGACGTGACCCTGCCGGACAAAACCACCCGCACGATCTTCTTCAACAAGGATGGCAGTTTCCTGAGTTTTTCTACCGCCGAAGCCGATGGCACTGCCGCCATGAAGGCAACCGCGTCGCGGGACGGTGACACAACCATCGCGACTTTAGGAAAGGAGAGATACGAAATTCCCGATGTATTTGTTCGGGGTGACTAATCCCGGATTTTCCGGAACATCTGCTGCATAAAAGGGGACATTATATGGACTTTATGAAACTCCTCAAATCGCTTGAGGAGTTGCTCTACGAAGTCATGGTCATGCTGGTCTTCTATCCGAAGACATTATGGCTGACCTTTCGTTACCCGCAACGGATGATGGACTATGCCGATACCGAGTTGGGCGATGTCCAGTCCGAACAATATATCGACACGTTAAGCCCGCCGCTTTTCCTAATGATGTGTCTGGCCATCAGCCACGCAATCGAGGTCGCAACCTTAGGGAAAAACGGCGGGCTGGAATTACCGTCTTTTCTGAGCAGCACCGAAAATCTGCTGGCTTTCCGCGTTCTGGTGTTCAGTGTTTTTCCGCTGATGATGGCGTTGCGCCTGTTATATGGTCTGAAGATACCTCTCGATCGCGAAACCTTGCGAGCCCCCTTTTACGCCCAATGTTTTGTAACCGCACCCTTGGCGATGTGCTTTGGGATTACGCAATCGATGCGGCAGGTGGCCGTTCCGAACAGTCATCTCATTGCGAATATTCTCATGCTGCTGGCATTGAGCTGGTATCTTCGGCAGCAAGCCCACTGGTTCCGGACGAAACTGCATGTCGGACCGCTCCGAAGCTGGGCCATGGCCATTTTGATGTTCTTCATCACATCGGTGCTGCTCGTGGTTACCGCAGCTGTTTTATTTGCACCCTATCTAACGTGACGGGACTTGGGAGGATCAATGGGCACATCATCCATTAGGCTGCTTATATCGGTTTTTGCCGTTGTCTTGTGGGTCGCGGTGACGATGGGGCTCGCTTTGCTTCAGGTCGCGGAAGGCACGTCGCTTGACCAGCTTGTGTCCCAGCAAATTGTGTGGGGGCCGCCCGCCGCTGCCGCCTTATTGCTCGTGATCATGTGGGCGATGAAGTGGAAAGATGTCGGATTCAACGCCGTTCGGCCGGTATCGTCCTGGCGCTTGATCTGGTTCCCGATGCTGTTCGTCTCCGGCTTTTTTGCCGCAGCGGTTTTTCTGCATGCGCCTGTACCGAAAGCGATCCTGCTGACGGTCACGATCAACACCATGTTTGTAGGCTTCAGCGAGGAATTGGCCTTTCGCGGTGTTTTATGGGGCGCGGCGCGCAAGGCCCTTCCCTTTTGGGGCGCGTTCTTCCTCGTCACTTTCCTGTTCGGGATCGTTCATGTTTTGAACGCGCTATTGACCGGTCAATTTGCCGCCGCAGGCGTTCAGGCGTTCAACGCGATGCTGAGTGGATCCGCCTTTCTTGCGCTTCGCATCCGTACCCATGCTCTCTTACCCGTAATGATTGTGCATTGGTTGTGGGATTTGTCGGTCTTCATTCTCTTGTCCGGTCGCTCCGGTCCGGCAGAGCCTGCCGCTGCACCGTTGGAACAGTTTTTGGGCGCATTGATCATAGTCGGCCCGATGGCATTATACGGTTTCTATCTGATCCGGAACGCGCAGGTTCGCGAAGGCTGGCAAGATGATCGCACCACTTCCCCTGACTTCTTAACCCCCCAAAAAGGAGAATGATGATGAAGGTAAAACCGTTTCTGGCCATTGCCCTTCTGAGCGGCGCCTATATTGTGCCCGCGACACTTCAAGCGCAGGATGCATCGAAACCTGTGGCCATACAATTTGCCAAAGGTGCAAGTTCCAAAGTCATAAAAGGCAGCATCCGGGGTGACCAAGGGCGCCTGTATACGATCAATATCAAGGCGGGCCAGACCCTCAAGGTCAAACTGGTGACGAGCAACAGCTCGTCCTATTTCAACATTACAGCTCCCGGAGCGCAGGAAGCACTGTTCATCGGATCGACCGAAGGAAACAGCTATTCGGGCGTGGTCCCCTCGTCCGGAAATTACACCATCGATGTCTATCTGATGCGCAATGCCGCCCGGCGGAATGAAACAGCGAACTACACCCTGACGGTAAGCGCGACCGGAAAATAGGGGCATTTTGGCAGCAAATGTCCATCGGCTGTCATCATTTGTAAATTGTTGTGCACTGGCCGCAGGCGCATCCTTCCGGCCAGCAAGGTGGATTGCGACTCAGCAAAAAGGGGAGTTTTTGTGAAAAAATTTGGAAAAACAACGTTAGCAACATTGGTAGCGACCTCTTTACTCGCACAGGGCACTGTGGCGGTGGCGGCCCCTCCCGGATCGGTGCGTGATCTGGTCGGTGCCCGCGCCGCCGGTGGCGAAACCACTTTGGAAGAACGCGGCTTCACCATGCACCATGGCTTGACCAAGGATGGTGGCAAAGTGACCTATTGGTGGAATCCCAACACCAAGGAATGCGTCAAGGTCGATACCTATGACGGCAAGTTCGACGCCATCGACTTGGCGAAAAATTCCGATTGCAACCAAAAGGGCGGCAACGGCGACAAAACCGCCGTCGCCATTGCCGGCGTCGCCGCGCTTCTTGGCGTTGCGGCTTTGGCGAGCAAGTCGCATGATCGCGGCGACAAATATTCGGACCAAACCAATACAGCCGAATATGAGCGCGGCTATCGTGATGGGCTCTATAATCAAAGTTACCACAATTACGGCCGGTCAAATGCCTATTCGGACGGCTATTCGCGCGGTACCGAGCAACGTGGGCACGAAACCTCCTACCGTTCCAACAACCATTATGGCGGCGGCTATTCCGCGCATTCTTATGTTGGTGATCTTCGCGGGCAATCGCGATCCTATGCGGTTTCGCAGCTTATGAGCCGGGGCTTCGTCGTGCGGGACAACAAGAAAACCGACGAAGGCCGCTACTTCACATTCTGGAACGAAGGCGCCGAACAATGCGTCGTGATGACGTCGAGCAACGGATATGTGAACTCGATCGAAAATGTTTCCAAGCGGACGTGCCGTGACTGGTAATCGGGTACATTTCTTTCAACCAACACCAGGTTGATGCGTGGGCGGGGCTGACGGATTTCCCTCTGTCAGCCCCGTTTTTTTTGCCGATGGTTGGGTCGCGCCCGTCTGCACTTTGCAAAACAGGTTGTTCCGGCCCTTTTGGGGTCGGCACCCTTTTGTTGAAAAGGCGATCGATATGAAAACATCATTTTTTGCAAGCGTAGCCGCGTTGATGTTCATAGCGCAGCCAAATGCCTTACTGGCGGCCCCCGCCGAAGCAGGCACGGCTAAACCGCAGCTTGGCGAATGGGGTGTCGAAACGCGCAACATGTCGACGACGGTTCGGCCCGGCGATGATTTCTATCGCTATGTCAATGAAGGCTGGCTCAAGACGGCCAAGCCGCCCGCGGGTATCCCTTATATCGATGCCTCGGTCGATGTGTATCTGTCGACGGAAAAGCGGATTGGCGGTCTCATCGCCGAGACGCGGCAAAAGACAGGGGATCCGGGAAGTCCGGAACAATTAATTGGTGATTTTCACCGATCCCATTCCAATATGGAACGGCGCAACGCGCTTGGCCTCACCCCTATTGCCAGCACCTTGTCGATTGTCGCGGGCACCACCGACCGCATGGACATGGCAAAAATCATGGCGATGCCCTGGATCGACGGTCTGGTTGGTGCCGGGGTTGTGACCGATGCCGATGACCCCAAGCGGCAGATTGCGGCCGTAGGGGTTGGCGGCCTGACGATGCCATCGCGCGACTATTATCTGGCCGACGCTGAACCCTATATCGGGCACCGCAAGGCGCTGCTGGACTATATCGCATCGACATTTCGCCGTGCCGGCATTGCGGACGCCGATGCGCGCGCCGCCAAAGTCATGGCGCTCGAAACCGAAATCGCAAAGCGGCAGTGGACTACCGCACAACGGCGCGATGTTGTGGCCTTGAACAATGTCATGAGCCCGGCGCAGTTGAAAGCCTATGCGCCGGGCTTCCCCTGGGACGCCTTTTTGGCCGAGATGAAGTTTGACAAGCAGGCGCGTATCAAAGTTCTGACGGATACTGCCGTCCAGGACATTGCGAAATTATTCGCCGACACTCCGGTCCCCGACTTGCAGTCTTTCTTGGCATTCAAAACGCTGGATGCCTGGGCGGATTCGCTATCCGAGCCATGGGTTCAGGCGCACTTCGATTTTCATGTCAAACGGCTTCAGGATACGCCGGAGCGGCGTCCTGCCGAACTTGAAAGTATCGCCGCCGTCAACGCCGCCTTCGGTGAGGAAGTGGGCCGTCTATATGTCGGAAAATATTTCGGCGCATCCGACCGGGCCAAGGTGGACGAGATGGTGGGTTATCTCCGCGACACATATCGCGAGCGTATCGAGAAGCTCGAATGGATGGATGAAGCGACCCGCGCGGAAGCGCTCAACAAACTGGCAAAGGTCACACGCTATATCGGCTATCCCGAACGGTGGCACGACCGTTCGAATGTGCGTATCGCGGCCGACGATCTTGTGGGCAACCAGAACAGGCTATCGGACTGGGCGCGGGCCGATAGCCTGAAAAGACTGTCCGAAGAAACGCGGCGGTGGGAATTTCCCTACACCCCGCAAGAGGTCAACGCCGGTTACAGCCAGTCGCAAAACTCGATCACCTTTCCGGCCGGAATATTGCAGCCGCCCTTCTTCGATCCGAATGCTGATCCTGCGGTCAATTTCGGTTCGATCGCGGCGGTGATTGGCCATGAATTCGGTCATGGCTTTGACGATCAGGGAAGCCGCTCCGACGGCGACGGGAAGTTGCGCGACTGGTGGACAAAGGCGGCCCGCAGCGAGTTCGACAAGCGCACGGCCGGACTGGTCGACCAGTATAACCGATATGAGGCTTTGCCGGGTCTGACAATTAATGGCCGTCAAAATCTGGGCGAAAATATTGGCGATCTCGGTGGTCTGTCCGTGGCCTATGCGGCCTATCAGCGTTTTGTGAAGGAAAAGCAGGGCGCAAAGGCCCCCGTCATTGGCGGCTTCACCGGCGACCAGCGCTTCTTTCTGTCCTGGGCGCAACTGTGGCGCAATGTCATGACGGAGGGTGAAACCCGGCGGCGCATCCTTTCCGACAACCACAGCCCCGGAGAATTTCGCGTCAATGGCGTCGTCCGAAATGTCGACGCCTGGTACACAGCGTTCAATATAAAGCCGGGCGACAAACTCTACCTGCCGCCCGAACAGCGCGTCCGGATTTGGTGAGCTGAAAGCAGAAACATGCGCATCAAAAATGTCCAATGGAGGTCGGAATTGGAAAAGCATATTCAAATTCGTATCGCCGCCTTTTGCGCACTTGCATTGGCCAGTCTCCTTTCTCCTTCCATCTCGTGGGCGAACGAATCCCCATGGGTGATTTCCAACGGTCAGGCCGATGCCGGGCTTTACGAGCCACGCCATATCCAGAAAGCCTATGAAAAAGGGACGCGCAGCCGCGACGGGAAACCGGGGCCGAACTATTGGCAGAATCATGCGACCCATAAGATAAAGGTCACCGTCGCTCCCCCTGATAAGAAGGTTCGCGGCGAACAGGTAATCATCTACACCAACAACAGCCCCGATCCGCTTCCTGCTCTGGTTTTCCGCATGTACATGGATGCGCACAAGCCGGAAGCGCTCCGTGAATATCCCACGTCGCGCGATTTCATGACTTCGGGCATTACGGTCGAAGAGTTCAGCGTCGACGGTGCGGTGATGCTATGGGACGATCCCAAGAGTCCCGTGGCAGGAATGAACTTTCCCGGCAGTACGACGCATACCATCCTGTTGCCCAAACCGATTCCTCCGAAAGGAAGCGTGTCGATCAAGATGCGCTGGAACTATGATCTAGTGCGCGACAAGGGCTGGAAAGAAGGCGCGATTGATGACAGCACTTTCTTCCTCGCCTATTTCTTTCCGCGCGTCACCAACTACAGCGACGACAGCGGCTGGGACACGCGATTATTCACCATGGGACGGGAGTTTAACAACGACTTTGCCGATTTCGATGTCGAGGTTGTTTCGCCGCGCGACTATGTGGTGTGGGCAACCGGCGAACTCCAAAACCCGGCCGACGTTCTGCAACCTGAGATCGTCGCCCGCCTGAAGGCCAGCGAGAAAAGCGATCAGGTTGCAACGATCGCTGAAGCCGCCGACATCAAGGGCGGTAAGGTAACGGCCCGTGCGGCAATGCTGAGCTGGAAATGGCGGGCAAAGCATGTGCCTGATTTTGCACTGGCACTCAGCAACCACTACCGATGGCAGGCATCGAGTGTAGTAGTGGCGCCTTCGACGGGCCGCCGCGTGGGTGTACAGGCGGCCTATGCCGACAGCGCGACCGACTTCAAACCGATGGTCGAATATGGCCGACAGGCGTTGCAATTTGCCTCCACCAAATATCCGGGAGTTCCCTATCCGTACCCCAAAACGACAATCATATTGGGCGGCGCGGATGAGGAATATCCGATGATGGTCAATGACGGATCAAATATCGGCAGCCCGGAAGCCGCAAGCCTGCCTGAAAATGCCTTCACCGGCTTTGTTGCGACGCATGAAATCCTGCACAGCTGGTTCCCCTTTTACATGGGTATCAACGAGAAACGTTATCCCTTCATGGACGAAGGCTGGACAACCGCGTTCGAATATCTCCGCAACCGCGAGGTGCTTGGCGTCGAAAAAGCGGATGCCCTGTTCAAGGATTTCCGGGTGGTCAAGGTCGGCTGGCCGGAAGCTGCTTCAGGTAATGAAATTCCGGTGATTACGCCGCATGATTCGCTGTTTGGCCAAGCGTCGGTATTTGCATTCAACCAATATGGGAAAGCCGCGCTCGGCTATCTGGCGCTCAAGGACCTGATGGGAGATGAGGCGTTCAAAAAGGGCCTGCACACCTTCATGGAGCGTTGGCACGGCAAGCGTCCCTTGCCTTGGGATATGTTCAACAGCTTCAATAATGCAGGCGTCGGCGATCATAGCTGGTTCTTCAAAAACTGGTTCTTTGGCTATAACTATATGGACCTTGCCGTCGGTGAGGTGCGTACGGACGGGGGATCGCATATTGTAAAGGTGCACAATCCAGGAGGCATGGCGATGCCGTTCGACCTCATCCTCAACTATGCCGACGGCACCAGCGAGCGTGTGCATCGCACGCCTGCAGCATGGCAATCGGATGGCGGCGCAACCGACGTTACCGTTTCAAACGGCAAGACACTCAGCGCCGTTACACTCGACACCGGGATTTTTGTGGACTTCAATCCGAAGGATAACAGCTGGAAACAGTGAAAAAGAAACTGACATTTGAAAACATCTCGTCGGTCCGAACCAACTCGGCGGGACAGCAATTAACGGGGAAGGGAAATGAATATGAGTGAAGTAACATCGCCACCGCCAACATGGCTGCGAATATTGCAGTTCCCGCTTATCCGCTTGGTTCTGCTTGGCGTGCCGCTATTTGGGGGCATCGCCTTCAGCAATACATTCATGGAAGAAAACAAGGGCAACGCTGTTGCAGCTATCGTCGCGGCCACTGCGATGGTGTCATTGGCCATGTGCATTTACGTCGGCTTTGTCCGCTGGATCGAGCGCCGCGAAGTCACCGAGTTTGAACTATCCGCTATGCCAAGGGAGTTGGGCATCGGGCTATTGATAGGGGCCGGCCTCTATACCGGATGCATGATCATTTTGTACGTGCTGGGGATTTTCCGCATTGACGGATTTAACCCTGTGTCCATCATGCTGCCGGCGATTGCCCTGGCGATCAGCTCCGGCTTTCTTGAAGAATTGCTGTTTCGCGGCGCCCTGTTTCGCATCGTTGAAGAATGGTTGGGGAGCTGGGTTTCGATCATCGTATCGTCCGCCGTATTTGGCCTGACCCATCTCGCCAACCCCGATGCGACGATGACCGGCGCGTTGTTCATCAGCGTCGAGGCAGGCCTTCTGCTCGCCGCGGCCTATATGCTGACCCGCCGGTTATGGATGAGCATCGGCTTCCATATGGCATGGAATTACACGCAATCGGCCGTGTTTGGCGGGGTTGTGTCCGGCGGCGTTGCAGAGCCGGGACTCATCAAGCCGATCATTAACGGGTCCGATTTGCTGACCGGAGGAAAATTTGGACTGGAAGCTTCGCTGACCGCGTTCACTTTATGCACGACCGCGGGCGTGATCCTGCTCGTCAAGGCGCATCGGCGCGGCCACATCGTGCCGCCATTCTGGAAGCAGAAGAACTAAGCCACCTTCGACCCATAACCGGAAAGACTGTTCGTTGTTCCGGCGAACGCAGGCTTTCATCGTGACACGCAGCAGCCTCGCCCGCCGGATCGGCAATTGCCACTGGGTCGGCGGCGAAGGGCTTTAGCTTCGACTATTTTTTGGGGGCGAGGGCGCCAAGCATTGCCCGGCCCCTTTGCACAGTCGAATCCGTTCAGATGGCATCTTCAAGCTTGTTGAGCGCCGCCTGCAACCGCACGATGCACGCGCCAATATCGGCATGTTCACTGCCGCTTTCGATACGCGGATGAAGCTCTTGCAGCTTGCGTAGGGCGACCGATGCGGATTTCTGCAAGCGTTCAATTGCGCCAGACTCCAACGCTTCGGAAGAGATGCCGTTACACGCGGCCACACAGGCGACAACACGGCGGTTAAGGGTCATATTGCTCATGCTGCTTCCTTTGCTACGTCGGAGTGGCGGTTAAAAAACGGGCGCTGCCAAAAACGCCGCTGTTCGATTTTGTCGGAGAGAAAAATGGACTCGGGCGCAGGATTGTTCCCGGCCTCGGGCACAGTTGATCGTGATTCTGGAACAGCTCCCCAAAGCGCCAACGCCGAATGGCGCAGCGATGCCGGATAATTGTCCAGCTCCGATAGGTCTGTTGTGTTAATTTTAAACATGGAAGTCTCGTAAATTCCGTATTTAGTATGATGCCCGGTTCAGGGGCGGCTCTACGCGCGCAAGGCGCAGCGTATTCGATCGGGATCGGAAATTACAAATAATTGTTCATACGCATCGTCGTCACCTCATCGTTGGAAGAGAGGAACACGATAGTTGGCGAGGTCGCCTGAGCGTCGCGCGCTTTAGCTGTTGGTAACGCGGAAGCAAGCTGCATCCTGATCAAAAGCCGCGGTCCGAAATCTGGTATGGAGCGGTCCGTCCGGACTCGGTTGTCCGCTCTATGTATTCTCTACTCATTTGGTTGATTAATGATTCGTCAAGCGATTATTTGCGCGTCCTACCCCGATTCTGTCCAAATGGTCCTCCTTTGCGGCAGAACGCCCGCCGCAACCGTTGATCCTGCACGGCGGCAGCGATGCCGATATGCGACGCCTTAGCCAAATATAAATAGTAACGCAATGTATACTTGACATAGCGACACGATGTTTGGCAGCTTCATTCTGAAAAAGCTGTGTTTCTGATTCACATCAGCTGCGCCGCTTTCGCACAAGGCCTCGTGGATGGGGCCGGGGCATGACAGGGAGTATTACCGATGGGCACCTCTAAACATACGCTGTTGTTTCGCGCATCGACAATCGCGTTGGCCCTCGGAGGCGTAACCGGGGCCGCCTCTCCGCTGTGGGCGGATGCGACGCCGGAATGTAATGCCAGTACTGTTATTGGCGCTGTAAATGCGACAGAATGTGGCGCGGGGTCATTGGCAAGCAAACCCAATTCCACTGCGGTAGGCAACTCGGTTCAGGCAACAGGGACCAGTTCGACCGCGATCGGCCAAGGGGCCGGCGCGACAGGCGATAATTCGACAACAACAGGCGCCAGCTCCCGCGCTTCTGGTGCTGGATCGACGGCAAATGGCATGGGCGCTGCGGCAGATGGTTTGGAATCCTCGGCATTCGGTTTTCAAGCAGCGGCCCAGCAAGCCAATTCGGCCGCCTTCGGCGCGAAGGCCAAGGCGTTTTCGTCAGGCTCTTTGGCATTTGGTGCCGGTGCAGAGGCGGGCGGGGATGCAATCACGTTGGGTAATGATTTGCTCGCCTTAAATGCTGTGGCCTTGGGCTTTGGCGCAAAAGCGCGCGGTGCGGCTTCTTTGGCCTTGGGATCCAATGCAGAAACCCTCATCACCGTAACAAATGCCGTTGCATTGGGTTCGGGCTCAATCGCGGCGGAGAATGATGTTGTTTCGGTAGGTAACGCCACCTTCCAACGACGCATTGTAAATGTAAAGGCGGGAACGCTCGACAATGACGCAGTCAATTTCAAACAGTTGTCGGATCTGGAATCTAGGGTCGACCTAGCTATTCTCAATGCGAACCCGCTTCTAAAAATTAGCGGTTTGGTGACGGCAACCAATAAACCTTTTGCATCAGGTGATAGTACCATCGCGCTTGGGGTTCTTAGCCAAGCGAACGGCGGAGGCAATGTCGCAATTGGCGGCGTCGCAACAGTTATCTCCGGTGACGACGGTCCGATAATAAATCCAGGCGTAGCGTTGGGTGCATCTGCAACATCGCGCGGAGGCGGAACGATTAGTATTGGCGGGTTCTCCAATGCTGGCGACCCATTGTTTGCCGGTGGTTCTAACCTCATCGGTGCCACCGCAATCGGCTTTGACGCCGATGCGCTAGCCGCCGATTCCACCGCACTCGGCAAACTCGCCAAGGCCCCGACGTTGGGTAGCACCGCCTTGGGCGCGGGTGCCGTTGCCGGTATTGTTGTGAAAGATGCTGGTGGAAACGTGGTCCTTACCACAACAGGCGCAACGGCCGTTGGCGCGAGCGCCAAGGCAGAGGGTACCGCTTCGGTCGCCCTCGGTGCCACGGCGCATGCAGAAGCAATCAAGAGCATTGCCATTGGTTCGGGAACAACATCCACCGGCGAAAGCGCGATCGGCATCGGGGAAAAGACGGAGGCCAAGGGCAAAAATGCGGCCGCGTTCGGCGCGGTGGCTTCCGCTCTCGGCGCTTCGTCAACTGCGGTGGGTGAGGGCAGCCAGGCAAATGTCGACGGGGCGTCGGCATTTGGCGCCGATGCCGTTATTGATAGCATAAACGGCACCGCCTTGGGCATTAACGCCAAGGTTGGGCTCGGTTCCGCCGATGCGATCGCACTTGGTAATGGCGCTGAAGTGTCCAAAGGACCGGCCCTCGGGGCTACTGCGACCAAGGGCGTGGCAATTGGTGCAGGTGCCAAGGTATTCAAGGATTCAGGCGTTGCTTTGGGCGACGGTGCGACGGTAACGGCCACTGGCACCAGTGGCCTTGCCTTGGGTAAAGGGGCCAATGTTGCGGGCGTGGATGCGATTGCGCTGCGCGGGAACGCGGCTGGATCGAACGCTGTGGCCGTGGGGCTTGGCGCAATTGCGGCGGGTGCAGATGCCCTTGCCCTGCGCGGCAGTGCTGCCGCTGCTAGCTCGGTCGCAATTGGGGTCGGAACAAACGTCAATGCCACTGCAACCGATGGGGTTGCGCTCGGTAAAAACGCGGTGGTCAACGCGGGTATCACCAACAGCGTCGCCTTGGGCGCGGGATCGGTCGCAGACGCAAGCGACACCGTATCGGTCGGCAAGGCCGGGCCAGGCGGCCAGCGCAAGATCGTCAACCTCGCCGACGGGCAGGCACTTACCGATGCGGTGAATTTCGGGCAATTGACTGTGGTCGACGATGAGGTTGGCGCATTGCAAGAGGAATCCCGATTCCTTTCCGTAAACAGCGGCACCACCGCCCCCGCGGCGACCGCTACAGGTGCGGACGGGGTGGCCCTAGGTTCGAACGCAAATGTGAATGCAAATGCGACCAATGGCGTCGCGCTTGGTAAAGATGCCACGATCAACGCCGATGTGACCAACAGCGTCGCGCTGGGCGCGGGGTCGGTGGCGAGTGATTCCAATACCGTATCGGTTGGCAAAGCCGGTAGTGAACGCAAGATCACCAACCTCGCCGCAGGCACTGTTGCGACAGATGCGGTCAACCTCGCGCAATTGGACGGTAAAACCAAATATCTCTCCGTCAACAGCACGCTTGGCGTCGCATCGGCCACCGGCACCAACGCCATCGCGCTTGGCCCCGTTTCGACGGCGGTCGGTACCAACACTGTTGCGATCGGTAATGGGTCGAATGTGATCGCCAATGGCGCTGTGGCGCTGGGATCGAACACATCAATTGACGAGACGGCAACCGGCGCGATCGCGCTGGGTCAAGGGGCAACAATTGCAGCTCGCGTCATTGGACCGCTTCCAACGGACATTACAACGCGCAAGCCAACTGATGCCATTGCCATTGGTCGTAATTCATTGGTGGAGGAACAAGACGCGATTGCGATAGGTCGTGAGGCTACGGCGAGCCGCAATGATACAATCGCTTTGGGGCGTCAGGCGTCCGCTACCGGAGCGGCTGCCATCGCCATGGGCGAACGCACAGAATCAACCGGACTAGCATCACTTGCCTTTGGCATTGGCGCGCGGTCATTGGGGCAGCGCTCCCTTTCCATCGGCGCTGACAGCTTTGCTAATGGGGTTAATTCGATAGCAATCGGTATCGGTTTTGGGGCGCGAAAGGTTCCCGGGATAGATCCAGTGACCGGTCTTCCTCTGCCGGACGACGGCAACAGTTTAGGTGCCCATGGCGATGGGTCGGTGTCCATCGGTAATGCGTCAAGATCTCTTGGGCTTAGCTCGGTTGCTCTTGGCGAAAATTCTTCGGCTGACGTCGATTTCGCCACTGCAATCGGTAACGCTTCCGTCGCCACCGGCATTGGTTCAACTGCCCTCGGGGTATTCGCCAACGCCACTGGCAATGACTCTGTCGCGGTGGGCGCGGCATTAGCCGATGGTGCGCTTTCAACCGCCCTGGGCGCAGGCGCGATCGCGCAAACCGACAATGGCGTCGCTCTTGGTTCCGGCTCGGTGGCCAATCGCGGTAATGCGGTGTCTTTCGGTAATGATGTCGTTGATATCGACGGAGACGGCGATCCTGCCACCAACCCTGTGTTCCAACGCCAGCTCATCAACGTTGCCGATGGTACGCAAGCCACGGATGCCGTGAACTTCAGGCAATTGACTGCGCTACGCGATGACCTCACCAACCCCTTCCTCGCCGTCAACAGCACGGTGGCTCTTGCAGGGGATGAGGCGATTGCAAGTGGCGTAAACGCCATTGCCTTGGGCTTTCAGGCCAAGGCCAATGCCAATAGCACACTCGCCTTGGGCGAAGGCGCGAATATCGACAACACCGCCACCGGAGCCATCGCCCTGGGCAAAGGCGCAAAGGTGGAGACGCGTATCAATGGCACCGGTCCAACCGCTACGGTGACCACATTTTTGCCGACCGATGCGATAGCCATAGGCACCAGTGCACTTGCGCAAGAAACCGATGCTATCGCTATTGGGCGTGATGCAAAGGCAGAACGTGATGGTACGATTGCTTTTGGTGCCGGAGCAAAGGCAGAATCCACCAAGTCGATCGCCATCGGCAATTTGGCAAAAACCAATAGCTCTGCTGCGATCGCCCTAGGTGAAAATGCCCTAGCAGGTGCGATACAGTCTTTGGCCTTCGGCACCGCCAGTCAAACACTGGGTGCCCAATCTATTGCCATCGGCACCCAAAGTTACAGTTCGGAAGATGGTGCGATTTCTATCGGGGGCACGACAGTGGCCGTAAATCTGGATGGCGGCATCGACGCCAATAATAATGGGGTAATCGATCCCGACGAAAGACGCTTTGGCGCGCGCGGAACGGGTGCAGTTGCGATTGGTCTGGAAACGCTTGCGGACGCATTTTCGTCAACGGCCTTGGGCGTGGGCGCTGCGGCTATGGATGCACAAGCAACGGCACTTGGAGCCTCTTCAACCGCACTAGGCCTCAATTCGCTCGCCGTTGGTGCACTCGCGAATACAGACGGCGACAATACCATTGCGTTGGGCTTTTTGGCTTCGGCCTTTTCCGAAGGTAGCATGGCCATCGGCACACAATCAGTTGCAGAGCTGAAAGGCGCTTTGGCGCTCGGGTATAACGCAAGAGCGAATACCGAAAATAGCGTGGCGATAGGCGCAGATTCATTTGTGGATCGCGGAAACGCCATATCGTTCGGCAATGCTGTGGATGATGGTGACAATAATCCTGCAACCAACCCTGTATTCCAACGCCAGCTCATCAACGTTGCCGATGGTACGCAAGCCACGGATGCCGTGAACCTGCGGCAATTGAATGAGGTCGCTGCAAATGCAAGCCCCTTCTTCGTGTCGCAAAGCAAGGATTTGACAGGCAGACCCACGGCGACGGGTAAGGATTCGCTGGCGCTCGGGGCTTTGGCGAGTGCGGAGGGTGGCAACAGCGTGGCGCTGGGTGCAGGCTCGATTGTGGCTACGACTGAAAGTAATGTAGTATCTGTGGGTTCAGCGACATTGCAGCGCAAGATCATCAACGTTGCTGCAGGGACATTGGCCGACGGCAGCACGGATGCTGTGAATGCGGACCAGCTGTTTGACCTTGATACATCGGTGGACTCGCGCCTTGATATTGTCGAAGGCGATATCATCGGCATCACCACCGATATCACCAACATCGCGGCGGACACGAAGTTCTTGGCGGTTGGCAGCCTTGCTACAGCGACGGCGGCGAGTGCGACGGGCGCGGATGCGGTTGCACTGGGTGCAAACGCAAATGCGAGCGCGGCCAACAGCGTCGCGATTGGTGCAAACTCGGTCGCGGATCGAAATCTTGCTGGGCTGGGACTTCCTGCGACCGTGGTTGGCACGGTGTCGTTCGGTGCGAAAGATGCGGAGCGTCAGTTGGTCAATGTCGCCGCCGGTACGCAGGCAACCGACGCGGTGAACAAGGGCCAGTTGGATACTGAGATTGCCGATGTGCGGTCCGACATTGCCACTGACATCACCGAAATTCAGACGACAATCAACGACACCACCAACACCACGATCAACGAGAAGATCAAATATCTCGCGGTGAACAGCACGGGTGCAGACGCGGCGGCGACGGGTGTGGACTCGATTGCGGTGGGCGGCGGATCGTCTGTGGCGGCGGGTGTGACCGGCGGTGTTGCGCTGGGCAATAATGCCAAGGTGAACGCCGCTGCGCTAAACAGCGTCGCGATCGGTGCAGGGTCGATTGCGGACCGCGTACCTGTGGCAGGGACGGTAGGAACGGTGTCCTTCGGGACGGCAGCAGCAGGAGGTCAGCGTCAGTTGGTCAATGTTGCCGCCGGTACGCAGGCAACCGACGCGGTGAACAAGGGGCAGTTGGATGCGGCAATTGCTGGAACGGCAAATCCGTTTCTTGCTGTTGATAGCCGTGTTGCTTTGGCCCCCGATGGATCATTTGCCGCTGAAGGCGCATTTGCTGCCGGTGGTGACGCGGTCGCACTTGGCAAATTTGCCAGGGCCGAAGTAGGTCAAAGTTTGGCATTGGGCGTCAGCGCCAATGTTATAGGCAGCAAGGGAATCGCCTTGGGTGCAAGCGCATCTGCGGCGGGAACAGATAGTGTCGCACTCGGCGCAAATTCGGTCGCCAACCGGGGCAATGCGGTTTCGATCGGGTCAGATACGCTCAAACGCCAATTGATCAATGTTGCCGACGGGATCCAGGCGACCGATGCGGTCAACAGGGCGCAGCTCGATGATGTTGAGCGCAAGATTGTAAATTTTGACGGCAAAATTGGCGATCAGATCACCAACATCACGACGACCGTCCAGGCAGCTGCCAAGGCAACGCCTTGGACCTCCATCAAGAGCGTCGAGGGGGATGACGGCGTTGCGGTCGCGTCTGGCGAAGATGCAATCGCTTTAGGCAAGGAGAGCCAGGCACGCGGAAATGATACGGTAGCGATCGGCAATGGCGCAATTGCCGAAGGCGATGCTTCTGTCTCCATCGGTAAAGGCAACAGGGCGACCGGCAAGGGCGCTGTGGCTATCGGTGACCCCAATGTCGCGAGCGGTACCGGCGCCTTTGCGGGCGGCGATGAAAACCAGGCCATTGGCGACGGAGCATTGGCTCTAGGCAATCTGAACAAGGCCCTTGGCAAATCAGCCATCGCCCTAGGGGACCGTGCAACGGCGGGCGCTGTTGATGGGGCTGGGGTGCCCTTGGGCGCGGGTAACATTGCCATTGGCGACACTGCATCGGCGACTAACCTCGACAATATTGCCATCGGTTCCGGCGCCACCGTCAGCGTTGCGAATGCCATGGCTTTGGGCAAAGGTGCCACGGTCGGGGCTTTGGGTGCCAACAGCATTGCGCTGGGTAACGGGTCGGTCGCAAATGAAGCGAATGTCCTGTCGATCGGCGCGGTCGGTGCCGAGCGCAAGATCGTAAATGTGGCAACGGGTGTGAACGCAAATGACGCGGTCAATGTCGCCCAGCTAACCCAAACGGTCCAGAGCATTATCGCAGGCGTCAATCCGTTCTTCATCACCAGCAGTACGGCGGGTAAGGCCACGGTCAACGGCGTGGATTCGATCGCCGTGGGCAAAGATGCGACGACCAATGGGAACAACAGCGTTGCGCTCGGCACAGGATCGATTGCTGACGCGGATGGCGTGGTGTCGGTTGGTGCTGCAGGGGCCGAACGCAAGATCATCAACGTGGCCGATGGCCGTGTGGAACTGGGCAGCAAAGAAGCCGTCAATGGCTCACAATTGTTGGCCGAGGTGAACCGGGCGATTACGCAGTCGGTAAATCCCTTTGTCACGGTAAACAGCACGGGCGGCGGATCGACCGCAACAGGTGCGGATGCCGTCGCCATTGGCAAGGACAGCTTTGCCACCGGTGAAAAGGCGGTTGCGCTGGGGCAAGGGGCGACGGTTGATGCAGCGGCCCAGAACAGTGTTGCACTGGGCGCAGGCTCGGTCGTGACGGCCACCCAGTCGAACAGCGTGTCGGTCGGCGCGGCGGGAGCGGAGCGCAAGATCGTCAATGTGGCCGATGGCCGCGTAGAACTGGGCAGCAAGGAAGCGGTCAATGGTGGGCAATTGGCTGCGGTGAAGACCGTGGCAGACAATGCCCTGACGGTCGCCAATCAGGCGATGACGACGATCTCGCAAGTGAGCGGTAATGTGACGCAAGTCACCACCACGGCGAACACCGCGCTGGCGCGTACGCAATATCTGGAGGTGAACAGCACGGGTGCGAAACCGAAGGCGACGGGTGAAGACGCAATCGCTTTGGGTGAAAATAGCAGTGCCAATTCCAAGGATGCATTGGCGGTCGGTGTGAACGCAAATGCCACAGGTGTTGCCGCACTCGCCATCGGTACAGGTGCAAAGTCTAATGGCGCAGGCGCGATTGCCATGGGCAATGGGGCAAGCGCGGACGGGTCGCTCACCGTCGCGATCGGCAACGGTGCGACAGCAGCGAAGGCTGGCAGCGTGGCAATCGGTCAAGGCGCAACAACCACCAGAGAAAACCAGGTTGTGCTCGGTTCAACCTCAACCACCTACACCATGGCGGGGCTGGGTTCGGCGGCAAGTACGGCGGCTCAGACAGGAACGACAAGATTGGTGACAGGGGATTCCGTCGGCAATCTTGCTTATTCCACATTCACCACGGCTGATATCGCCAATCTTCAGAAGTCTGTTGGGGATCTGACAAGCGAGTTTTCGAACATAAACACAAAGATCGATGGGCTCGGTCAGCGGGCGCGGCAAGCCGATGGCGGGATAGCGGCGGCCATGGCGCTGGGGGGTACGATGTTGCTTCCCGACACTTCGGTCTCGGTGTCGTTCAACCTTGCCACCTATCGGGGTGAACAGGGCTTCTCCGGTTCGGTTGTGGCCCGCGTTCGCGAAAATGTGTGGATCAGTGGTGGCATCGGCGGGTCGACTGTAAAACGCTCGACCGGTGGCCGGGTGGGCGTCAGCTTCGGCTGGTAAAGGGAGCGATGCCGGGCCTCTAAGTATCGGCGCGGGGTACCCCCGTCCCGTACACAAAAAAGGGGGAGGGCGCCATAAGCGTCCTCCCCCCTTCGAACAAGGCGGTCGGAGTTGACTTAAACGGTGATGCCGCAATTGGGCGCTGGGACGGCCCCTGTGCCGGCACCCACGCGGTTGATCAGATTGCCGAAGCTATCCTGATCACCCGCGAGCTCGTTCAGAAATTCTTCCAAATTGGTATAGCCATCGCCGTCCGCATCAGCGTTTCCGCTGGTGATATTCTGGCGCTGTTCCCAATTGTCATCCATGCCGTCACCGTCATTGTCGGTATAGGCAACGCCCGACTGCAAAGCGGGCCATCCGCCCACGTCTGCCGGACTGTTTATGATGCTACCGCTGCAGCTCAAAAATGTCTGCAATACGCGGCGGTCCGATGCGTCGCGGGGGAAGGCGCCAGCAAAGGCGACAACGTCCCGCACACCTTGGTCGGCAGAACTGAACAACTGAACGCTGAGGTTGCCAATCGGCTGCTGACGCACATATTTCCAATCCATCGGGTCCATAAACAGTCGGTCATCCGAGGTGTAGGACCGGCGGCGACCATCTACATTCTGGTAAAGATAGAATTCGGCCATTCCGGGATTTGTCGAATATTGCTCGTCATAATTGCCACCAAAAATCGATGACCCACGAAGCGAACTTGGTCCCATCGAAACCCAGTTTCCAACGACATTGACTTGGCGCTTTAGTCCGCTTGTTGCCAGGCTTTGCTTTTGCTGCATCGAGAAATATTGATGCGCCTTTTCCCGCATATTGTAGGAAATCAGGTTCACGAAATCCGCGCGGGTACCAACACCTGCATTGGGCATGCGATCCGTCGCATGTGCCATGAACACATGATGCGCGGTGATATTGTGGCCCTCTAGGAACATGCCTTTGGAATGCTCGCCAGATTTGTGGGTCGACTTGCTCAGCCCTTCGTAAACCATCGACCATTGGATGGTGACATTGGATGCGTTCTTGGTCGTATTGAACGGCTCATCGGTTGCCCAAGAGAGCGACACGTGGTCCAATATGGTATTGATCGCGCGGCTATCGACCGTGATGCTGTCTGTCGTATCCTGCTTAGTGCCTCCGGTTGGTCCCGGACGAACGCGCAAATGCCGAATGATGATATGGGGCGCGTTCAAATAGAGCGGCGATCCCGTCAGGTTGGATGGATGATTCTTGATCGCTATGCCATCGCCCGGTGCAGTCTGCCCTGCGACGGTTAGATAACCCGATGTCGGTTTGATCTGGGTAAGCAATTCGATTGTGCCGCCGACGCGGAAAACGCATGTCCGTGGTCCTGTTGCCATCATGCATGCGCGCAGCGATCCGGCACCGGAGTCGGCTAGCGTCGTCACGGGTATGACGCGACCGCCCCGACCGCCGACCGACGCAGCACCAAATCCTTCCGCGGTTGGGAACGACCGCTGCTGTCCGCCGGGCAGCTTTGACGTGTTATAGATGGACGAGGAAGTTGCGTGGTTAGCTGATGGCCATGCGACAAGCGATGCTGTCACAAGCAATGCCCCCAAATATCTTTTCATCTTAATCTCCGATGCATTTGACGAACCCGCACATACGAAATGTGTGAAATGCGAAATGAAGGAGATAAGTTAAGGGCGTGCCCAAAAAATGCAGTTAAGTCAGTGACTTGCGTGCAGTCTCAAATTTGGGTCAATGTGCTTTTTTTTCAGGGCTTTGAATGGTTAAAATATGCTTTTCCATCTGCGGTGCCCAACATAATCTATGTAAAAAGATTTAGATCTTTTAGGCTATTCCTGAAGTCAGGACGTGCTCAATCTTTGGAAAAGAGCGAGATGGTTTGCGCAGGTATTTTCAATCGAAAACGACTTTGACCGGGCTATCGCAGCCTCGGAACATTGCTGGTAGATCTCGCCATTCTCCAGCAGGTGCATGATCGCATCGGCCAGTGCATCGGCATCATCCAACGGGCGCAACAGGCCATTTTCTCCATCGGTTACCAGTTCGGTATTACCGGCCACATGCGTCGCTACGATTGGTAAGCCACAGGCCATTGCTTCCAACAGGGCGACCGGCATACCTTCATAACGCGACGTGTTGAGATACAGATCGGATGTAGCCATCAAATCCGCAATGTCTGACCGCTCGCCAAGAAAATGGACATGGTCTGCAACGCCCTTTTCCCGGGCTAGGATACGCATTTTTTCGAGATCGACGCCATTTCCGGCGATCTGGAAAAGGGGCATCGCCGCCGGGCTCAATCTATTCTTCAGAACAAGAGCGACATCCACCAGAAGGTCATAATGCTTCTGCTCAGAAATCGTCCCCACGCTCAGAATCTTTCGGGCATCGCTTGCCCGAGCGCGAGGCGCCGAAGCGGAAAAACTCTTGCTCGCGGCGTTCGGGATATAGGCAATCGGCCGGTGGACATGCTGCGCGAACAGGACCTCCGTCTCTTTGCTGATCGCCACATAGGCAGCGGCGATGCGGTCGAACAATTTGAACATACCGGTAGGGAAGCTGAGCTTGCTATTGTGATGGGTCAAAACCACCGGTGCATTTCCCGGATGCGCCAACAGCATGAGCAACGCCCGTGCCGTATGGGCATGGATGATATCGGGATTGAGCCGCCGGATAAGGGCCCGCATCTTGCGCCAACCGTTCAGCGGGTTGCGCGACGTGCCGAGCTGCAGCGAGATATATTCGCCGCCTTCATCGATAATCCGCTGCCGCAGTACCGATTCCATTTCAGCAGAGTTCCCGACACTATGCGCGTCAGCCAAGGTGACAACCGTGCTGTGATGTCCGGCGGCCGCATATTCCTTGTTCAAATTGACAACAAGCATTTCAGCGCCGCCCGATGTCAGGCTGGTAAGGATGGAAACGATATGCATAGCTAGCGCGCCTGATTTTAATCGAGAGAAATACCGCTACGCTGCATGAGTGCCTTTGCCTCGGGTACCATGGTGTCGCGGCAAATCTGGATGATGCGCTCGGCTTCCGCTTCGCTTAACGTGTCAGAGAAACCGCCGACCTTGCCTTTGCGGACGCGCAGGCTGTCTTCGTCCGAACGGTCATATTCATGGCCCGGGATGCCGGTTTTCTTTTCGGTTTTTTGCATCTTGCTGAACCGCGCCTGCTCGATCGCTTTTGTGAGAGCGGCGTCGTCGACAGGCTGGCCCAAAAATTCAAGGATCTGGCGAACGGTCGTGTCGGTATTGCTGCTCATTTCTTCGTAGCTTATCACCAGCGAGCGGCTGCCCTCCATGCCTTTGGCCCAACCATTATGGTACCGGACGATGGCCGGAATGCCGTAGGTGTCATCTTCGATGAATTCGGCGATGCTTCCCGAAAAACGGTGTTTGTGCTTCGTCTCGTGAAAATAGGCGGACACGCACACGTCGCGGGGGTCGCGGACCAGGATGATGACGGGCCGACCTGCGAAAAGCTGGCCTGTAAACTGGCGGTGGCTCACAGCGATCAGCGGTACCGATACATTATCGGACCGCCCCACAAACACCGGCAAGCCGCGCTCGGCGTCGCGATCGAAATTGGGCAGGACACGAAAGGTCGTGCGCAGATCGGGTTCAAAGCCCAAATTGGAAACTTGCGCAAAATAGCAGGACAAAAGATAGCGTAGCCACGTCCGGCCGCTTTTCGGATAGGATACCAAAAAGGCGTCGACCGAAGGCGCTGCTTTTTCGAGCAGCATCAGGTTCCGCATCCGCCGGACCCGGCGATAGGCATTTTTCAGAAATTCAGGTGCCATGTTCATTACTCCTAGACCCTTCATTGTCCGCGCGCGGTTGCAAGTGCACCGCGAATGGTATTTTCCCAAATCGCGCCGATAGCTTCCGGCGCGAAGCGATCCGCTGCCGATTTTGCTTGGGCGCCCAAGCGATCGCGCAAGGCTGAATCCCCCATCAATCGCGACAGGGCATTCGCCATCGCATCGATATTGCCTTCTTCGATCAACAAACCATCATGACCATGAGTAATCATATCGGCCGGGCCAAAGGGGCAATCGAAGGAAATGCAGGGTAGACCCGCGGCCATCGCTTCGCCCAGAACAAGGCCCCAACCTTCGAAACGCGAACTCAGGACAAAGGCATCGGCTTCTTCGATCCAGCGGCCGGGGGCGGAACTTACGCCGGGCATTTGGACGCTGTTGGCAACGCCCTGCTCTGCCGCCAAGGCTTCCAGCATCGCACGGTCGGGTCCTTCGCCCCAGATGCGCAGGCACCAGTCACTATGGCGGTCGGCAATCTTGGCCCATGCCTTTATGAGAAGATCAAAGCCCTTCTGGTCGACCAAACGTCCAACGGCGGTCATGACCTTGCGTTCATTTGTGAATTTGGGTTTGAAATCCTGATAGTCCGCCATGTTGGGGATGACCCAGCTGCGCGGACGCATGACGGGCGGAAAGCATTCAAGCGCGCCGCGCGTCATAGTGATCAGGCCAAAGGCACGGGCATATGTGTAACGGCGCAAGGCTTGCCAGACGATGCCCGGCTTTTGTCGAAGCGGATTGTTGCGTTCCGAAACGATCACCGGAATGTCGAGACCCGTTGCGGCCAATACCGCAATCACATTGGACCGCGTTAGCAGGCTGACGACCATATCGGGCCGCTGTTCCTGATATATGGCGCGCAGCCGCTTCACGCGCCGCACGATATCCGAAATCACGCCCAGCGGTCCGCGCTTCCCGACGGGCACGTCCAGATAATCGATCCGGATCCGCTCGTCGGTTTTATAATAAGGTGTGCTGCCGCTCATTTCGAATGACAGGATGCTGACGTCAAAACCCGAGCGCGCCAGCCGGTTGGCCACGAAGCTGACGACATGTTCGGACCCGCCCGCGGAAAGACCGGGGAGAATGAATTTGATGCGGGCTGGATGGGATGTGTCGGCTGTCATTCCTGCGTCTCTTTCACGGTCTGGCCGATCTGGCGCCACATCGCGATGTCCATGGCGATCGCGGTTAGAGCGGCAAATGCGATATGCGCAAAGTTTGCACCCAGCGCGCCATAGATGGGCATGGTGAGCCACGCGGTGAGAAAGAACAGCGCGGTTGAGGCTATGGCGACCCAGAGTACAAATCCCGGACGGTTCATCGCCAGCAAGGCAGAGCGCGACGGGGCGGCGTGCATGATGAGGACAACGGCCAGTAACTGCGCGACGAGCAAAGGATAAGCTTGCACAAATTCAGGGCCGAAAAGGGTATGCATGACCCAGTCGCCTACCAACCAGAATGCTGCAAGAAAGCTAACGCCGACCAGGCCGAGAACAAGTTGTATGCGCTTGATCATCTTGCCAAAGATCCTGAAGTCTTTTTGCGCCCACATGCGTGCCATGTCTGGATAGACAACAGCTTGCATCATTGAGCCCACCTGCTGGGCAACTTTCGCGATGCGCTTTGCGATGTGGTAAAAACCTGCCCAGGCAGTACCCGCGAATGCGCTGACCAATAATGTGTCGGCTTCCTGGGTTAATGTACGCAACGTACCGGACACATTGGTCGACCAGGCAAACGACATGAAGCCGGGAAAGCGGTCCTTCAAACCGAAAGGATTGGCGCGCAGGGGATTTGGAATTCCCTTCTTACGTATCACGCGCATTCCCAACCACAGGAACAGCAAGGCATCAAGTGCTTGGCAGACCGTCCAGATGATGACGAATTCAAGAAGGGAGAAGCCAAGATACAGACCAATGGCCGCGAGGATCAAACGCAAGATCGAAGACAGCATCTGAATATAGGCCAGCGTCCGGAACTTGCCATCGAAGCGCAATGCAGCGGTAGGAACACCGCGAATGTTTACCGCAATCGCGATCGCATAAATGGCAATCAAAGGCATGTGCTCAGGCTTCAGGCCAATCACACTCATTAACGCGTAGCCGACAATGATTGTGAGAACTGCCGCGAGTAACGCCGTGCCGATGTCGAGAAACAGGCCATAAAGATACAGCTCCGACATCCTCTTCTTGTCGTTGGCGACTTCTTCAGAGGCTGCAAAACGGATCAATGGTTGCCAGGATTCAAAGCGCAACAGGCGCTCGCTCAACCGGCCGACCGTGAGCACCAGCGCGAGAACACCATAAGCTGCGGGGCCGAGTGACCGCGCGGCAATGGTTGTGCTCACAAGCATCAACACGGCATTTCCGGAACTTCCCGAAACGAGGTGCAAAATGCTTTTCAGCCAGCCTTTTTCAAAGCCCTTTTTATGCCAGGACGCCGTTGTATCGTCTTGAGGCGTTTCCACTTGAGGTGTGGCCTGCGTCATGGGTTTTGACCTTTCAGAGCCAACACGGTGGGGGTGCCATCAACTTCGAAAACATTATCGAATTCGTCGGCTTCCGGTTCTTCTTCCGGAATGAAATAGACCTGGGTCGTCCGCCCAAAAGTAGCGGCGAGTGCAAGCATCAACGGCGTGATCCACAAGCGGTTGTACATATGCGGGATCGACGTTGAAAAGATAAACAGGATGGCAAGGATGGCGAGCACCATCGCGCCGTCTTCGCGGTGTGACTGGATCGCGCGTAGACCCATCATCCCCAAGACGCCGAACATCAGAACTAATCCGGTGAAGGAAATCAGGCCGCCCTCGGTCAGCAAGAGCATCCAGAATTGGTGCACCGGCATCCCGTGGATACTCTCGACCCGGAAGCGATCAACGCCGAGGCCGACGAAGAGGGTATCTTTGCTCATCTCCCAAGCTTCGGCGATCAGCGCCGACCGGTGTGTGAAGGTACCCGCTTGCGACATATCTCCCGTTGTTACAGCACCCAGAACCCGTTCGCTGAAAGCCTCGGGAAGTGGCCCGCCCAATACTATATAGGCGACCACAAATGCCATGAGGGGCAAACCGACTTTCAAAAAACGTCCAAGGTTGGACAAAGTGAAATAGATGCAGGTAGCAATTGCGGTGGATGCAAAGGCGGTAAAGCTTGCTGTGGACAGCAACGCCCAGAACAGGACCGCACCGACGCAAAGTGCAAAGAAGTGGCGGATCAAGCCGTGGTGATGCGCGTTGAACAGAGCAATAATCGAAAAGGCAATAACCGCACCGTTAAGGTTGGCGTCGGAGACCAAGCCACCAATACGACCGTTGCCCGCAACCACGCTGGGTCCAAGCAATTCCTTGGATTGTTCAAAGCTGAAAAAATTTGCCATCGACAAGGCGACGATCTGCGAAGCCGCCACGCCCAATACAAAGTAGAGCAAGCATTTTCGGATCCACATCCGATCCTCGCTCATCAGTACCATCGGGAGGAGCAAAAATCCGAACAGATATTGGCTGGCAATATTGGCCCATCGCAATGGATCGCCATTGAAAACCGACCCGATCAAAAGACCGCCGAGCATCATAGCCAACGCCGTACACCAATGGGCCGTCATCGAGTTCAACGCCATCATGTTCAGATTCTGGCGCGCCAGGAAAATCAGGAAGCATATCAGGAACAGAAAATCGGACGCGGTGAAGTTGATGTCGCCGATCCGAAGAATATGCCAGGAAAGCAGAAAGCAACCCGCACCCAGCATCAGTTGCCGAATGCGGTCAATGCGCACCATCGGCTGCTCGAACGGCGTGCCATAAGGGTTGTAGGCCCCAAACATGTCGTCCTGTGGTAAACCCATGCCTCGTGTCATGATCGTGGTTCCGATCCTGTGTTTGCTCTATACATCATAGCCGGTCGATCTGCCGGATCAGCATGAAGGCCTCCGCAGCCCCGAGATACATGGACGCCCCCCGCATGGTGGCAAGAGCCCGGATCGCCTCAATGGAGCGCTCGTCGGGGAATTGCTTCACCTGGCTTTCGAAGCACCGAAAGGCGTCAAGTTTCAGTTCCAGTGTTTCGCTGATGTCGATGAACACATTGGGCACAAATGCCGGGGTGATTCCCGGCGCATACCAATTGGTTTCAGACAATGTCTCATAGGCATAAATGCGTTGGGGCGCATGCGTGTCGCGCGGACGTGCTGCAACCATTGCGGCAAGAAATGTAAGTTGATGGTCCGTATGTATGTCGCCGACAAAGGGAACAAAGATTGTATCCGGCCGGACATCCTGCACCAGTTTCGCCAAAGTGCCGTTCAATTTTGTTGCGGGCACTGTTTCCAGGGCGGCGGCGGGAAGGTCGAGGTAGCGGGTTTCCGCAATGCCAACCATGTCGTGGGACGCCTTTGCCTCTGCACGAATGGCAGCGACAAATTCATCAGAAAACTGCGGAGCCATGCCGCGGGTCACGATCGCGACAACCACTTCGGCGCCGGCTTTTGCCAGCCGGGCAATCGTCCCGCCGCATCCGAGTATCTCGTCATCGGGGTGGGGGGCAATCACCAATATTTTGCCCATATAGCTCAAGTCACCCATTTTCGCGTCCCCAAATTCCGTGCATGGGCGGCCGACCGTCCAATTCCCACGCCCAATCCGTTATGCGGAGCTGCCCCGAACCGGTTTGAACCAACAGGCCCTGGGCATCATCCGCAACCAGCTGGCCGGGCATTGCATGATAGGGCAACTCAGGCTCTACAAGCTCCGATGCCCAAATAGTCAGTCGGGCACCTTTAACGAACGTGAACGCACCGGGATACGGCTTCCCAGCCGCACGCACCAAACGGTCTACAGCGCGCGCCGGCTGATTCCAATCAATTAGCCCATCGGCTGGCGTACGGCGTACCGCATAGGTCGCGCAGCTTTCATCCTGCATCTGAAACTCGGTATTCCCGCTTGCGAGGCGTTCAAGTGCGCGACGCGTCATCTTGTCGAGTGCGACCATATGCTTGGCATAAAGAGACATCGCCGTTTCGCGCGGCGCGATATGGAAATAGGCCTGCTCCAGCAATGGGCCATCATCTACGCCGTCGGCCATTTGGAACAAGGAGCCTGCACTGATTTTCTCGTCGAGCAAGATCGTCCACGAAATGGCGGCCCGTCCACGCAGACGCGGCAGTGCCGCAGGATGGTAACCGATGACCTTACCCGGTGTCAGGTTCAAAAATTCGGGTCCGCATATCTGCGACCAGCCTACAACGAATATATAGTCGGGCCGCGCCTCGCGTATCGCTGCGATTGTAGCCGGATGGTTTGTTTGCGCTGTATGGAAAATGCGAGCGCCGACAGCCTCGGCATCGGATTGCAAATCCACATAGTCAGAATGGCGCGCCGATTTCTCCGGTGGCAATGTCACCACCAGCGCCAGATCCCAGCCCGAACCTTCAAAGGCGCGGATGGCGACAGCCGTGCTTTCGACGGCACCCACGATGACGGCGCGCAACGTCATATTTGCTTTGCCATCATCTGTGGAGCGGGCGGCACCGATGCCGTCGCCGCCTGGTTCAAACCCATATGGCCGACTAGGATATCGTTCACTTTCGCGACGTCATACACATCCACGGCAATGGCGCGGGCCTTCTCGCCCATCTGGCGGGCCTGATCCGGATTCTGCAGGAATGTCCGCATGGCGGTAGCAAGAGCAGCTGCATCTTGCGGTGGAACGATGATTCCGCTTTCCCCGTCCACTATCGGATCCCGGCATCCGGGTGTATCGGTCGTAATGACGGCCCGGCCCGTTGCCATGGCTTCCAATATCGTGCGGGGCAGACCTTCACGATAGAATGACGGAAGCACGAAGACCGACGATTCGGCGAGATAGGGGCGTACGTCTGTGGTTTCGGCGAGAAAGGTCACCGGATAATCCGACTGAAGCTGGGGAATATCTTCCTTGCTGATACCGGTCGGGTTAAATTCCTCGGCCCGCCCTAATATGCTGAAGCGAGCCTCGGGAAATTCGTCTTTCACAGCCTTGGCGGCTGCCAAAAACTCGTACACACCCTTGTCGCGCATCAAGCGACCTACCATCAGGAAATGGGGCGCGCCGGCGGGAAGCGGTTGCTGGATGAAACGGGTGGTATCTACGCCGGAACCCGGCACTTGGATTACATTTTGTTTGCTATCGACGATACCTGCATCAAGCATGTCTTTGTGATCATCGCGGTTGAACACGAAAATCTTCACCGCCTTGCGTACGCCTTCGCGATACAGCCGCAAAAAAATTGTGCGTACCAGGCCCGGCTTTGCTCCATCCGGACTGAAAAGATAGCCGAGTCCCGACATCAAAGCATAGAAAGGCGTGTTACCCGTAAGGCGCGCGGCGATGCCCCCATAGATGATCGGCTTTTGGGTATAGGCCAAAATCACACCAGGCCGTTCCTTCAGGATCAGCCGCATATACCCCAAAAGGGTACGTATATCTTCGAGCGGTTTCATGCCGGTCCGGTTCATCGAGATGATTTTGAATCCGATGCCATGGTCTTTTAACCATTGTTCAACGGCCGGATCGTGATCGGGCGCAACAGCGACGATGTCGTGTCCTGCCTCTTTCATAAGGCACAGCAATGCGCCGCGAAAATTCACGAGAGAATAAGCAAGACTAGAAAAAACAAGGATTTTCATGCTTGCTCTGCCTCCAAAAAAATTTGCCGCGTTATATCCAACGCGCTTGGTTGTGCCTTAAAACGAAACAGTATCAGTGACGTTAATGCGCGACCCAAATGGGCCAAACGCCGGTAAGACGCAATTTAGCATTAGGTATACATCCTTTTGTCCCCTCCGGGCGGGGGGCAAGGTCGTGCCCATGCAGCGATTTAGTAGAGTGCTATCCCCCATTTGGGTCGTTTTGTTGCCATTAGGCAAATCTTTGACCCTTTCGTCTAATGTCAGCAAGAGAATGCGACGCGCGAAGGTTTGTGTCGTACTTTGGATATGAAATGACGAAATCAGTTTTCTTCACAAGCCACGTCAGACGTGGAAACGAATGCAGGCTCTCGGCCTGTGGTGCGTTATCCGGGCTTGTGAAGGTCGAAAGGGGAAGCAAGCAATGATACAGAGCTTGGCGCAAAAAATAGACCTATTCATCCACAATCGGGGCAACCAGCGTGATCTTAACTCGCTGTGGCGCTTTCCCTATTGGAAACGGGTATTGCGGACGGGCGCTGTGTGGACATTGGACACCCTCGCAATTTTCACATCCTTTGTGTTGCTGTTGGGACTCACGCGTGGCTGGGCCGAGTCGGCTACTTTGCTGACCTTGACCAATGGTGCAGTTATTGCCGGAGTCGCTTCGACCTTCTTCCTGCTGACCGGCATGTACAAGCGCAGCTGGCGGTTCGTGTCCTTTGCCGACAGCATCTCCATGCTGATTACCAGCTTTATCGGCATGGGTATTGGCTGGGCGGCGATCGCTTATGTCTCGCCGCTTTCGAAATATCTCTTCAACTTCGTCACCTTTGCCTTTCTGCATTACAGCTTGGCAAGCATGGCCATGCAACTGATGCGGGCCGGCCGCCGTGCTGTGCGCTCCTATCGCCGTCGTCGTCAGAACGCGGCTTCGGTCTATTCGAACGACAATGTCGCCAAGACCGCACTTTTGATCGGTGATCCCGAGTGGGCCTTGTCGGTGCTGGACATGTTCGGCCCGCGCAATTCTTCCGCGATCAACGTCATCGGCCTGTTGCTGCCGTCGGACGACCGGACGATTTCGCAGCTTGGCGGTATACCGGTTCTGGGCGGTCTGGAATCCTTCAACCAAACGGTGTCCTTCTTGGCGGAACAAGATCAAAAGCCGAATTTGGCAATTGTCTGTGACGACGGGATCAGCATCAGCGTGCGTGACCTGTCCACATTGAACAAAGCGGCAAAGCAGCACAATATCGACGTGTTGAAGCTGAGCGATCCTGCTAGCCAATTGTTGAACCGGCAGCCGATGCGCGACCCAAGCCATTTCCCGTTATCGGAACTGTTGGGCCGCAGCGAACGCACAATCGAGCGCAGCATCATCCAGCGCCAGGTGGCACAGCAATGCGTGCTGGTAACGGGTGCTGGCGGTACCATCGGCGGCGAATTGGTTATGCAGCTTGCAAGCTATGGGCCTTCGCGGATTGTCTTGCTCGACCATGCCGAATTCCAGTTGTACAATATCGAAATGCGGATGCGCGAAGCGTATCCCGATATCGAAATTTTTCCGGAACTTTGCAACATTCGCGACGAAGATGAAGTTCGCCGGGTATTTGCAAAGCACCTGCCTTCGGTTGTCTACCATGCCGCTGCATTGAAGCACGTGCCCATGGTCGAAGCGAACCCGCTGGGCGGGATTCACACCAACATCATTGGAACTCGCAATATTGCCAACGCCGTTACCGAATACGCCGTTCGCGCAATGGTGCAGGTCTCGACCGATAAAGCCGTTAATCCGGTCGGCATGATGGGCGCCACCAAGCGCGTTGGTGAGCTTTATTGCCAGTCGCTTGATCTGTGCGGTGTCGACGACACCTCGGCTCCGCGCTTCATGACGGTGCGCTTTGGCAATGTCCTGGGCTCGAGCGGTTCAATCGTTCCGTTGTTCAAGCGTCAATTGCTGGAAGGCCGCCCCTTGACGGTTACGCATCCGGATATCGAGCGCTTTTTCATGACCGTTGGCGAGGCCGTCCAGTTGATTCTGGAAAGCAGTGCGCGGTCACTGGAAGACAATTCGACTCGCGGGAATATCTTCGTTCTCGATATGGGTGACCCGGTCAAGATTGTTGATCTGGCTAAGCGCATGGCGAAAATGCACGGGCTTGAGCCTGATGTAGATGTGCCGATCCAGTTTGTCGGATTACGTCCAGGTGAAAAGCTCTACGAAGAATTGTTCGACACCTGCGAACGCCGGGTAGATTCCAAAATACCCAATTTGTTCGAAGCCTGCTCGCGCCCAATTCCGCTTCCGCTTATCGGTCGCGCAATTGACGAGCTCGATCTTGCAGTGAAGCAGGGCAAGCAGGAAGAAGCCTGCCGCCTGACCCACTCATTGGTTAAACTGCCAAGCAGCGACATCGATCTGTCGACGATGTTTCTTAACAATTCTCTGCCAAAACGCGGGCACCACCTGCAGCTTGTGCAGGGCGTGTAAAACAACAAGAAAGTTGATGATCATGAACAGTCAATCGACTCCGACCACTGCAGAAACGCGCGATTTTCCTGTGCCGATAACGTCTTCTTGGCCAACACATGGCCGTGACGAAATTCTGGCTGTGACCCAGGTGTTGCAAAGTGGTCGCGTAAATGCCCTTGTCCACGGTGAACAGAATCGCGCCTTTGAAAAGGAATTTGCGGCCTATATCGGAATGCCGCACGCTATTGCCGTCAGCAATGGTACCGTTTCAATCGAAATGGCCTTGCGGGCGTTCGGAATAGGTGCGGGGGATGAAGTCATCATACCGGCGCGCAGCTTTTTTGCGACGGCCAGCGCGGTTGTTTCTGTCGGCGCCAACCCTGTATTTGCAGATGTCGTAATCGAGACGCAGAATATCGATCCTGAATCGGTTCGCCGTATGATCAACGAAAAAACAAAGGCCATCATTTGCGTGCATCTGGCCGGTCTTCCATGCGACATGCGGGCGTTGACGCAGATTTGCGAAGAACATGACCTGTTTCTGATCGAAGATTGCGCGCAGGCGCATGGTGCGGTTTATGACGGTAAAATGGTCGGGTCTTTTGGCGACGCATCATCCTTTTCCTTTTGCACGGACAAGATCATGTCGACCGGCGGCGAAGGCGGCATGATCCTATTTGCGGATAAGGCAGCATGGTCGAAGGCGTGGGCCATCAAGGATCATGGCAAAGTTCCACCCGAAGAAATGCCCCAGAATATTGCACCAGCCGGCGAGTTCCGCTATGTGCATCAAAGTTTCGGTACCAACTTCCGCATGACCGAAATGCAGGCAGCCATTGGCCGCGTGCAGCTTAAAAAGCTGCCCAAATGGTTGGCGCAACGGCGTGCGAACGCGCAATGCCTGAGCGACGCTATCGCGGATATCCCCGGCGTCATCGTCGACAAAAGTGACGACCATATCCAGTCGGCCCGGTATAAATATTATATTCGCGTAGACGAAAATGCATTGCCCGGTAACAAATCGCGGAGCGATATCATTGCTGGCCTGCTTGCTTTGGGAATTCAGTGCGGAAGCGGATCTTGCCCTGATATGTCGCGCGAAATCGCCTTTCAGGGACGTGAGCCGCGGCGGGACGGAAACCTTGAGATTGCGCACAAACTGGGTGCGAGCACCGTCATGTTCCCCGTTGATCATCTTTTCAGCGAAGATGACATGCTCGTCATTGCGGGCGCCTTGAAAAAGGTCGTTCTCGCATGAGCCAGGCGTATCCAGGGCAAGCCGACTGGCATCCGTCCTTCATTATCATCGGTGCTGTGAAGGCGGCGACAACCTGGGCTCTCGAACAGCTGCAGGTTAACCCCGCACTCTATATGCCGGATCCCGAGCCGCATTATTTCAGCAGCGAATTTGATCGCGGTGAAGACTATTACCGCGCTTATTTTGAAGCGCAGGTGGGTTCCGGGCGGATGCTGGGGGAGAAGTCGGCCGACTATCTCGCCCATCCCGATGCCCCGCAGCGTATCGCCAATATGCTGCCCCATGCCCGTCTTGTCGTGCAGTTCCGCAACCCTGTGGAGCGCGCCTATTCCGATTATAAAATGCTCTATCGTCGCGGGACGGTGAAGGAAGGACCGGAAGCCTACCTCGCCTCTTTGGACAACCCGCAGCCCCGATTTTTGAACGATGGTCTCTATGCGCAGCATATGCGCCGTTGGCTGGATCATTTTCCGACCGACCAGATCCACGCATTCTTATATGATGATGTAAAAGCGCAGCCAAAGGCGACAGTAGAGGCAATTTCACACCACATCGGCGTCGATCCGGTTTTTGATATTGGTCAGTCACGTAAAAAGGCAAATAACGCGTCAGAGCGCTTTTTGCCCTTGCCGGTCCGGAAGGTTCTTGCGCCATTGAAAAGCACCATTGCTCCTCTGCGCGGCCATCCTCTGTTCGAATCGACGCGTGGCTTTTTTGCACGTGAAATTGCATATCCGCCATTATCGCCGCAATTGCGGTTGCGGTTGCGTGATTTTTATGCCGAAGATGTGGAGCAATTGGGTAAGCTGCTCGGCCGTGATCTATCAGCTTGGCTGAGAGATGAGCCGCGGGACGCGCAAAATAGTCGTGGAGAACGCGAGCATTCTAAAGTTGCGTGATCTGGGTCGCGAAACAAGACGCTTGTGAATTTCATAGCTGAATAAAAATGGGAGAAGCGAAAATGCTGAAGATGCTCAAAAGTCTGCTGGTAGTTGCGGTTCTGGCAGGATCATCGCTCGTGTCTGGATGCGCATCGTCGACAAACGGACTTGCGGCCATTCCGGCCGGCGATTTATCCGTGCTCCGCTTGGAGCCGGGTGATCGGATAAAGGTTCAAATTCCTGATCTGCAGGGTGCGGATGCTGAATATGCCGTCGACCAGACAGGCGTAATCGCGCTGCCTTTGGTGGAGGAAGTGAAAATTTCCGGACTAACATTGCGCGAAGCAGAAAAGGCCATCGAAAAGGCTTTGCTCGATAAGCGCATATTGGTCCGCCCTAACGTCACACTGCAGGCTGCATCGCTACGCCCGATTTACATCTTGGGAGAAATCGGTAAGCCCGGCCAGTATGAATTCCGGGAGGGGCTGACGGTGTTTTCGATTATTTCGCTTGCCGGCGGCTATACCTATCGCGCCGACACAACCTCGATGGTCATTACGCGTACCGTAAATGGCCGTAAGGTTACCGGCCGGGCCTCGGAAAATACGGTAGTCATGCCAGGCGATCAAATTCGCATTGTTGAGAAGTGGTTTTAATGTTGTTGCGTCATACTCTTTGGGCGACCTGCACGGTTGCGGGCTTACTTTCATCAGGCGCGGCCTACGCTGACCCTGTCAGCAAAACCGCGCCATTGGTGTCGGATCAGCTTCCTGAATTCGAGTCCAAGGGGTTGGACATTGGCGGCTTCCGTCTCATGCCGGACGTTGAGTATATCATCTATGCAGATGATAATGTGTACGCTGCGCCGACCGGCACACAGGCCGACGCAGCCTTCATTATAACGGGTGGTTTGGAAGCCAAAGGTCGTGTTGGCAGCATCGATCTGACGGCGACGGCGAAGACCCGCATCCGGCGCTATGATAAACTAACCACAGAAAACTCCGAAGGCGGCGAGGTTTTAATTGGATTGGGCTGGCAACCAAAAGAGAGCCAAAAATTCGGCCTTTCGGGAGGTTGGCGTCGCGTCGTTGAAGAGCGTGGTGATCCTGAAGCCCTGCAATTGACGACGACAGGCCCACGTCTGTTGAATATCTTCGAAGCCGAAGGGAAGTTTAGCCACCAAGGTGGCGTGATGTTGATTGCTTCCGACGTCGCCTGGCGGAAATATGACTTTCTTGGACCGGTAAACGATCGCCGTGATTTCACCTCGCAATTCGGCTCGGTCACGCTTGGCCGCAGCATTGGGAGCCGTTTTTACGGGACCGCAACCGCTTTCATAACCAATCGTGATTTCCGTCTGCCTACTCCTGCGGGATTAAGCCAAGATGAAACGACGGTTGGCGGCCGCTTGGGCATCGCGACAAAGGAACGCGGCATTATTGAAGGCCGCGCTTCAATCGGTTTGTTCAAGTTGAACCCAGCTGATCCTTTGCAGAAGAGCCGGACCGGCGTCTCGACGGACATTTCGATGACATATCGCCCGCAGCAGCGCACGGCGATCACCTTGAACGTGTTTTCGGGCGACGTTGCGACTTTCAGGCTTGGGGCTGTGGCACGTGCCGACACGACGGCCCAGCTCAGTGTTCAGCAGGAAATCCGCCACAATCTTTACGCGACTGCAGCGGTGTCTTATTTGAGAGCCGAATTCATAGGTTCGGGTGACCTTGAAAAAGCGATCAGCCCGCGCGTTGAGGTTGAGTGGCTTGCCAGCAAGCGGATCTCGATTGCTGGCTATGTCAGCTATACCGATCGCACTAGTAATATCGCGGAAGAAAATTTTGATCGTGCGCGCGGCGGCGTTTCGTTCCGGTTGCGCTTCTAAAACAAAAGCGCGCAGTTCTATCCCGCAGAAAGATTGCGGTAGATTTGCGTGATTTTGGCGATGTGGGTTTCTTCGGAAAAGCGCGCTTTGGCGCTTTCCTTTGCCCGCGATGTCATCTCGGCCAATGCGGCTTTATTGTTCAAAGTGTCTAATGCCGCGCGGGCCATCGCAGCGGCGTTGTCCGGTTCGACGAGCGCGCCCAATCCCGCAAGAATGGCTTCCGGATTGCCGCCCGATCGTGTTGCAATGACGGGCGTTTCTATGAGCATCGCCTCGACCAGTGTTCGCCCTAAGGGCTCGCTGACAGCCGTTACCAAGAGCAGATCTACAGCTGCTATCCAGTCAACCCCAGGTGACCGATAGCCCATGATATGAACCACGCCTGCAACGTCTGGCTCCTGCATCCGGGCACGCATAGCCGTTTCGAGTTCTGGATAGGTTGTTTCGCCAAACAGAACGCCCACGACCGGTCGATCCTGCATCGCGCGTAGCTCGGCGACGGCATTCATAAATTCCAAAGGGCGCTTACGATCAATGAAGCTACCAAAATAGCCACATATGATGGTGTCTTCACGCGCCCCTAATTCCGTCAAAAGACGCTGACGCATCGCGGTTCGGTCGGCTTTGACATCCACATCGAACGGGCTAAAAACAACCTGCGCACCCTGCCGCGCCTTGGATGGACGCATTCCGGACAGCGAGAATTCCGATACCGCTACAATCTGGTCGGCAACGAACGGGGCCAAATAGCGCAACCCCTTGGCATAGGGGTCAGCGCGATGGTGCCATAGCAATTGGCAACCCGCCCGCTTCGCCGCGAACGCCCATGTGGCGTGCGTGCGCCCGTCATTGCTATGAACGATCGTGCTGCCGATCTCCCGAAGCAATGCGGCCCGGCGCCCAATTCCTGTAAATGTGGATGCGAATTTCGAAACACTGAACGCGCGCCCGACGGCAAAGCTTTTGCGCGGAGGTGCGGGGTCTGGGCGCTGCTCGAACCCGGCGAAATGCTCTGCCAGACGACCGTTCGGATTTTCCAATATGATCACTGGTCGGTAGACCTCGGGATCAAGACCCTTCAGCAATCCCAGCAAGGAATGATGGCTACCCCCAAGGCTATCGCCCGCCATCGGGTAGGCAATTGTAACGCTTCCAGATTTCATAGGGCGTGATGTACCGAGGATATTCAGCGCACAAGCTGTTTATGGAGATAATCTAGAAAGGCATCCAAATTGGTTACGCCATCCCGATTGCCGTCAAGCCACGAGTCGGCGGCCCCGACCTTTGCACCATTTTTGACTTCCCAGCGGTCATCCATGCCGTCCCGGTCGGCGTCCGGATAAGGGGTCCCTGCAAATATCGCGGGTATGGATCCTGGAAGCATCACGATCTGTCCGGTTCTGTTGATGACATCATTGACGACCTCGGCATCAATGGCGTCCCGTGGCTTGGCGCCCGATTTCGCCAGAACAGATGAATAAGCTACTCCGGCGGCCATCGGCTTGACGGTCAAGGGGCAGGGCGGCGTATTCCGCCGAGCAACCGCGACGGAGGCATCAATATCGGTAAATGCGCCGAAAAACTGATTGTCATGAAGATAGATCGCCGAGTTTCCGGTACTTTCGACAGTTTGTCGGATGATTCCTACAGCGCCATCGGTCGTGTCAATGCCGGCTTTGAAACTGTTGCCGACAATTGATACCGGCGTGCCTCCGTAGGTTTCCCACACTTCGGCAAATTCGGACACGGCATTGTAGAACACATTGTTGACGACTTCGACGCAAGAAGACGGCTTGAAATTGATGTCCGGATTCCGGTCACCATTATGCGCGCAGATGTTTCCGATAAAACTGAAATTCTGCGCATTTTTCGGATCACTTCCCAAAAGCGCGCATTTGTCATGCTTCGGGATGCCGTATGAAAAGATCGAATTGCTGACGGTTATGAAGTCATTATTCCCATAGCCGTTGATGATTTCATCGCGGGCCCAGCTCGCGCTTACCTGGTCGATCACAACATATTTGCTGTTCTCTATCGTTATCGAATCTTCGGATTCCTTCTCCCCACCAATTCGATCATTGCGGATCCGGACATGGCGGACGATCACGTCATTGGTGTTCTTGATCAGCAGAGGCGTGCGGGACTCGGCGCTACCGTCATGGGCGATCGTAACGCCTCCGCCCGGTGCTGTTTGGCCAGCAATTGTGATGTACGGGTTTTTGATAACGGGTGGCGTGCCATCGAAACGGAATATACCGCCAACGCGAAATACGCAGGTGCGTGGCCCAACGGCTTCAACACATGCGCGCAAGGAACCGGCGACATTATCGGCTGTCGTGGTTACTTGGATAATCTTGCCCTTGAATCCGCCCAGAGCGGCAGCACCATAGCCTACAGCACCAGGAAACGCCTTTGATCTGGCGGCGGGTCCTGTCGTTCCTTTTGTCTGGCCGTCTACGGGCGAGCAAGACGAAAATGCGACAGTCGTTGAGAGCAGAAGACCAAAAAAGGTAATGGCGCCATTACGTGAAAGCGGGGACATGATTTCATCCTTGTAGAATCCGACACAGCGACCTTGCACTGCTTATGTTTCAATGTGAATTGGCCAAAGGGCTTACCCCTAATTACCACCCAAGAGATCGCCGTTCTAGCAGCCATGAAGCTTGCCAATTTTGTGGAAAGTTTTATGCCGCCAAGGATGATTTTTCATTTTCGCACACTTCGGTATCCCTTTAGATTCGTGATGTTTTCAGGCATTGCGCTCTGCGCGCACGCCGGTTTGTCGGCACAAGTGTATGAAATTGGGACAGATAGTACTCCTAGGTTGTTAACCACGTTAACGCAGCCCGACGCGGCGAATTTTGCGTCGCGAATCGCCCCCGAGAATCGCATCGCATACTCCGCGTCCGTGACGCGCAAGATCATGCCGCCGCAATGGAAAATTATTGTGACGACGATTTCGGAACAGCATGACATTGATCCGCTGCTGTTCGAAGCCCTGATTTGGCAGGAAAGCCGTTGGAACCCTTCGGCCCGGTCACCCAAAGGTGCCGTCGGCCTTACACAACTCATGCCTGGGACGGCCGCCAATCTTGGTGTGAACCCTTATGACGCGCTGGCCAATCTTGAGGGCGGCGCACGCTATCTGAAGGCTATGTTGACTCAGTTTAACGGCGATACCCGCCTAGCGCTGGCAGCCTATAATGCAGGGCCTGCGCGCGTGGCGCAATATCAAGGGGTACCGCCTTTTGCGGAAACACAAAATTATGTCGAAGCAATCCGGCAACGGGTTGCGTGGGGTGGCGCACTGGAGGAATGAATATATGAGAAAGTTGATTAAACGGATAGCAATCACCGGGCCGATGGCTCTGCTGTCCGCACCGGCCTTTGCCCAACAGGACCCCGCAGGTAGCGGTCCTATCGTCCGCGCTGCACAATGGCTGCAGGGCACATTGATGGGCAATGTGGCGACGGCCGCTGCCGTCGTTGCGGTTGCTGCCGTTGGCTTCATGATGCTGACGGGCCGCATGAACTGGCGCTATGGTATGACTGTTGTGCTGGGATGCTTCATTTTGTTCGGCGCAGTCGCAATCGTGTCCGGCATCCAGTCTGCTGCAGGCGCAGGTTAAGCTGTGGCATTAAGCAAGGCGCCCGTTTTTACATCGCTTACGCGGCCGCATATGTTTGCGGGCGTCACCTATAGTTTTTTTGTCATCAATGGCGTGATTTCAACCGAAGCATTCCTGATAACCCGTAGTTTTTGGGCATTGGGAGTCGCACTGATCGTCCACGTAATTGGATATCTGGCGTGTCTTCGGGAGCCCCGTTTTTTCGATTTGTGGATCACAAAAGTGTCCCGGACACCACGTGTGAAAAATTGGAAGCGCTGGGGATGCAACAGTTACGCACCGTGAATTGGAATAAATGATGGCTTGGCGGGGACCCGCAGCATGGGGCAAATATGAGCAGCGCGCGGGCGAACGCCTGCCGTATCGACGGCATGTCGATGACGTGACGCTGCAGCTGCGTGATGGCAGCTTGATGCGCGTGCTCCATTTAAATGGCCTGCCATTTGAAACGGAAGATGCGGACCATCTCAACCATACGCAGGCCGTTCGCGAGACAATTTTGCGAAGCACGCTGGATGCACGCTTCATTGTCTATCACCACGTCATACGACGTCGCGTGTCGGCGGAAATGCCTTCGCAATATACGGGCGCCTTTTCTGCGCATTTGCAAGAGAAGTGGTCGTCACGTCTCGCTAAGCGAACCTTGTTTGCCAATGAACTTTTCCTGACGGTTTTGCGCCGTCCGCCGCGTGGTAAAGTTGGCTTGCTCGAAAGAATGCGCCGCCGGTTTAACCGCAACCATTTTGACGCGGTTTTTCAGGAGGAGTTGCGTGACCTCGACAGCGCAGTGATTGGCCTGAGCGCAGCGTTGCAACAATATGGCGTCCGCGATCTTGGTTGTTATGAAGGCGACGGCGGAACCTGTTCGGAACTGCTCGAGTTTTTGGCCGCTCTGTACAATGGTGAAATGCGCGCGGTTTTGAAACCTGACGACGATGTCGATTTGGGGAATCATATTCCTTACAAGCGTGTCAGTTTTGGCTTGGACACGATCGAATATCGCGGCGCTGGTGGTTCCGAATTTGCGGCGATGATTTCTGTCAAAGACTATCCCGGTGAAACACGCGTCGGTATCCTCGATGATGTTCTGCGCCTGCCGCACGAATTTGCACTGACCGAAAGCTTCGCACCCGTCGACCGTCAGGTTGCCAAGGAGAGGATCGATCTGTCGCTGCGCCGATTGAAGGCAACCGATGAAGACGTGGCAGGCGAACGACGCGAAATGCTTGCCGCAAAGGACCAACTGATCGGAGGGCAGATTGGTTTTGGGATGCACCATCTGTCGCTTTCGGTTCGTGCAGACGACATAACATCCTTGGATAAGGCAGCGGCAAAGGCAGTTGCGGCACTTGCGGATTTCGGTTCCATCGGTGTTCGCGAAGATGTGAATCTGGAACCTGCCTTTTGGGCGCAGTTTCCCGGCAACGAAATGTATATTGCCCGCGGAGCGATGATCTCAACTATCAATGCGGCAAGCTTCATCTCAATGCATGGCTTTCCGATGGGGCAACCCAAGGGGAACCATTGGGGCGACGCAATTACCATTTTCGAAACCACCAGCGCGACACCCTATTTCTTCAATTTCCACGAAGGCGACTTGGGCCATTTCAGTATTATCGGGCCATCCGGATCCGGTAAAACGGTGGTGATGAATTTCCTCACCGCGCAGGCGCAGAAGCTTGAGCCGCGGACCATCCTGTTCGACAAGGATCGCGGTGCCGAGATTTTCTTGCGGTCACTGGGCGGGAACTATGTCGAATTGCGCCCAGGCATTTCGACCGGATTTAATCCGCTGCGTCTTCCTGACAGTCCGGTGAACCGTGCATTTTTGCGCGACTGGTTGGCATGTCTTCTGGCCCCGGAGCAGGGGGGCATGTCACCCGCCGATGAAACGCTCATCGCGTCGGCTGTCGACGCAAGTTTTGAACAGGGCGAACATCTGCGCACCTTGCGCCATCTCGGCGAATTGCTTGGCGGAACGAAACGGCCCGAAGAGGGTGATTTGCAATCCCGGTTGCGTCCCTGGCTGGACCGCAGCGACAGAGGCTGGGTGTTCGACAATGATCAGGACGGCCTTGATCTTTCGAACCGCATCATAGGCTTTGATATGACAGCCCTGCTTGATCAGCCTGCTATTCGTACAGCGGTCATGATGTACCTCTTCCACCGTGTCGATGAACGACTGGATGGAAGTCCCGCGATGATCATGATCGATGAGGGCTGGAAAGTACTGGACGATCCGGTTTTTGCAGCACGGCTACGCGATTGGTTGAAGACATTGCGTAAACGCAATGCGATTGTCGGTTTCGGCACGCAGAGCGCGCGGGACGCCCTAGATAGCAAGGTATCATCGGCGATTGTCGAGCAAACCGCGACGCAGATATTCATGCCCAACAGCCGCGCAAAGCCCGAGGATTATTGCGGTGGTTTTGGTTTGAGCGACCATGAGTTGTCGCTCGTTCGAACTCTGCCTGTTCACAGCCGGTGCTTCTTGATCCGGAAACCCAATCACAGCGTGGTTGTCCGTCTTGATTTGGGCCAGATGCCTGACATTCTGACTATACTGTCCGGCCGCGAGTCCAGCGTGCGGGCGCTGGACAGTTTACGCGAAAGCTACGGCGACAAGCCTGAAAAATGGTATGAGCATCTGACCAAGACGCCGTGGCCGGGTGATCCGAACATCTTGCTCGATTTGTCGGAATTCGCCCAATGAGCCAGTTCTGCCAACCGACTGGCTTGAAAGAGCAAGGGATAACCGCCGGGCTGCAGTATATTGACTGCAACAGCGAGCGTATCATTGAATATGCGTTCAACCGCTTTTTCGGCCCCGGCGGCGCGCTTGGTTGGGCGCTGACAACTATACTGACCATATATGTGGCGTTAATTGCGTTCCGCCTTCTCAGCGGTCGTGGTCGTCTTTCGGCCTTGCCTCCGCGCATTCTTGGCCTCGGGCTTATCCTGACATTTGCGACCAGTTGGATTGGATATCAAAGCTTCGTCCTCAATATCGCGTTGGGCGCTCCGGAAGAACTGGCCAAGATACTTTTGAACACCAAAGGCAGCGCGACCTATATGTTCTCGCGGCAGTTGGACATCATGTTCCAGGCAATTGCACAAGTTGCCTTGCAATCGCGCACCGCAGGCGTTGGACCGGAGGGTGCGGCCGGCGTCATGTCGGCAGAAGGCGACTTGCTCTGGCTCGGCGCTTTGATGCTTTTGCTGGGCACGGTTGGTGTCCTCATAGTCGCGCGCATGGCCTTGGCCCTGATGCTGGCATTGGGACCCATTTTCATCATATTGGCCTTGTTTTCTGGTACACGTGGGTTGTTTGTCGGCTGGATGAAAGCTGTCGTCATGCTCGCCGTGACGCCCTTGTTCGCGGTTCTGCTGGGTGGCGGAACGCTGGCGCTGATCCGACCCTTGGTGGTGGAATTGGCTAAGTTGAACGGTGAGATTGATATGCGCATCGCGGTGAACATATTTCTCGCGGCGTCCGTTCATGTTGCGCTGATGCTGATGGCCATCAAATTATCGACAACACTTGTCTCCGGCTGGCGCCTTCCCTGGGCAGAACCAGAGGCTGGCGCATCAAGTTCCGACAACGCAAATGCTGCGAGTGCCGCTGCCGCCGTTGCGGCATCCTCCATGGCTGCATCGGCGCCCGCATCATCGGTAGAGTCCGGGCCAGATCAACGGACGCAATCGATCCTGCGTGCGGTCGATCAATCGGCTATGCCATCGCCGGCATCAGAGACATCGGAACGCGCGGGCTTCGCCCGAAACTTTTCCGTTAATACCGGCGACATGGTGAGCAGTGTAGGCACGGGTAAACGGGAATCGAATGATGTTACACAAGCACTGGGTCGCAAATTCCGACCCGCAACTATTGGCGCTGTGCGTTTAAAGCGGGAAAGTACGGTATGAGCAAGTTGCGACGCCCTGTTTTTCTGATGGCGCTACTCGTTTTTGTCGCCTTCGGCCTTCAGCCGTCCTTTGCAATGCAAAGCGCTGATAGTCGCGTCGTTGAACGCCATTACTCGCCAGAGACAGTCTATCCCATCGCAGGCGTTATGGGCATTCAGACCGCGATATTATTTGGGGAAGAAGAGCGGATTGAAAATATCGCCGTTGGCGATGGTTCCAATTGGCAGATTACGCCGAACAAACGTGCGAACATTCTGTTCATCAAGCCTATCGCAACAAAGAAGGTCACCAATCTGACCGTGGTCACGGACCGTCGAACCTATTTGTTCGAGCTGAATTCGACCAATCCGAAGGCAGTGCCCATTTACACGATGCGCTTCATCTATCCGCCCGATCCGGTTGTATCGGAAGTTCCGGACCTGACCGGTATTCCACCTGAAGCGCTCAGTGAGACGGCGACCGACCCGTCACCTAAGATCAATTTAAGCTGGGCCAAGAGTGGGAAGGAAAGCCTATGGCCAAGTGAAATATTCGATGATGGCACTTTGACCTATCTGCGTTGGCCCAAAGCAGTTTCTCCGCCAGCGATCTATTCGATTAGCGCCGACGGCACGGAAAGCCTTGTGAATCAACTCGCGCAGAATGATTATTTTGTTATTGATTTCGTACCCAGCGCATTGATGCTTCGTTTGGGTAAGGCCAGAGCGCGGTTGGATAGGATAACCTTACCCGATCCTGTTCAGCCTAAAATGGAGAACGGGAATTGAAAACGATCACGAAAGGCATCCATGATGAGCGTGATCCAAGGACTACGCTTGATGATGAAAGCCTCGAAGAGGCATCGACCAACCGTTTTCCGGTAGTCGCAAACCAGAAGCGCGGCAAAGACGGCTTTGCGATTTGGGGCGGCATGTTTGGTGCCGTGGCGTTAGGCGCGCTGACTCTCTATTTAATGTCCGAGGCGCGACAGACCGCAAGCCCCCAACCAAAACAGGACGAAGAAATGCCGGCAATTGCCGAGCTTCAGCCGCCAAATGTTCCGCAAAATGCAGTGACGCTGGTTGATCCATTGGGTAATTCGGTCATGGGTGTGCAGCCAAGTACGGTGCCCGGTGGCCAGAGTGTGCCTCCAGTTACTCCGCCGCCAATGGCAACTGTTCTGCCGTCCCCTTCAACAAATTATGAACCTAGAACGACCGATCCGCGCTCCCCGGCGCTTATATTGGACGATTATGCCGACCGTTTGCAGCGACGCAATGCCAGCCGCCAGGCATCGGCCGGCGACGTGCAAACCACGCCAATCGGTTTGAACAATGACGAACTTTTCGGAATGCGCGCTGGCGAAGGCGGAAGCAGCAGTGCGACGCCCATGGCGAACCCGGCTGCTACGATCGTTGCAGGGACTCTCATTCCGGCGGTTCTGGAAACAGCGATAAACTCCGACTTGCCTGGATATACCCGTGCTTTCGTCAGTCAGGATGTCCGAAGTTTTGACAACAAGACTGTCCTGTTACCGCGCGGGTCGCGCTTGATCGGGCAATATAAAAGCGGCGTCGCCGCCGGGCAGAAGCGTGCCTATGTCATTTGGACGCGCGCGATACGCCCCGATGGAATATCCATCGACCTGGGTTCACCCGGAACGGACGGGGCCGGGCAAACCGGGCTGCCCGGTAAAGTGAACAGCCATTTCTTCCAGCGTTTTGGTGCTGCGATTCTGTTGTCAGTGGTGGGTGCGCTTGGCTCGCGATCAAATGATGGCGTGGTGATCGCATCCGGCACCAGCGCGGCGTCTGTGGCGGCGCAGAGTAGTGCCAACATACCACCTACTATCCGCGTGGTGCAGGGACAGGCTGTTAAGATCTTTGTGGCGCGGGATTTGGACTTTACTGACGCCCTGGGTGCCAATCTTTGAGCGTTCGGCCGGTCACACCTGAGGACAGCGGCGAGAAGGTCGCGCAGTCTTATCTCGAGGCCTATTTTGCGCCACTTCAGCCGTGGCTGAACCAGGATGATGTAACCGAAATACTGATCAACCGCCCCGGCGAAATATGGGTGGAGCGCGCTGGCCCCGGCAAAATGGAATGCGCACTTGTGCCGCAAATTGATAGCCGATTGATTGAACGACTGGCCACACAAATTGCCCGTGTGAACAACCAGGGCGTGAACCGGGAGAACCCTCTGCTATCCGCCGTGCTCGAAGACGGTGCCCGTGTGCAGGTTATCGCGCCGTCAGCAACGCGCGGCGACTGGGTCATCGCCATCCGCCGCCACAAGATCAAGGCGATGCCGCTCTCGGCCTTTTCCACGAAGCTTGCCCCGGCCGCCGAGCCGGCGGTCATGCTGGCCAAAAGCGACCCGATCGCCTTTCTGCAGCAGGCTATCCATGCCCGTAAAACCATCCTGATCAGCGGCGGTACATCGACGGGTAAAACAAGCTTCCTCAATGCGCTCCTCGCCGAAGTGCCCATGTCCGAGCGTATCGTTCTGGTGGAAGACACGCCGGAAATACGCTTGTCGCACCCCAACTCGGTTGGCTTGGTTGCGATGAAGGGCGATATGGGCGTCGCGCGCATCAACACAAATGACCTGTTGCAGGCCGCGTTACGCCTGCGGCCCGACCGTATCGTGCTGGGTGAGTTGCGCGGCAGCGAATCCGTCAGCTTTCTGCGCGCAATCAACACCGGTCATCCCGGAAGCTTTTCTACTATCCACGCCAACTCACCACGTGGTGCCATCGAGCAGTTGGCGTTGATGGTGATGCAATCGGGAATCGGGCTGAGTCGTCAGGATGTGATCGAATATGCCCGCTTTGTGATCGATATTGTGGTCCAATTAGAGCGTCAGGAAGGCAAAAGGGGTATCAGTTCCATTGTGATGACGCGAGACCTGGATTTGTAGGTTCTGCTTGGCCGTTTGGGTTAAGTGGCGGAATGATACTGACTTTGTTGTAAGCGGCTCTCTATGCTCCAAAAATGGCGTTAATCTGCCATTCATGAGCATTTTCAACTGACCGATAATAAACAACGTGTGGCCGACGCGCTGTTTCTTTCACAGTTTGTTAACCATAATCGCCTACTTCTAATTAGGTAACTTCGCATACTCGATGCTTACAAAGAAACAAAGGCACGGGTCCAATCCATATGGCCAGAGGTCGCAAACCAATGCAACGTCGCGGACGCATCGTCGTCGGTTCTTCTACACTTGTCTTCGCTCTCGCTCTGTCGGGTTGCGGCGGCGGTGGTGCTGGTGGCGGTAGCGGTAGCGCACCACCATCGAGCTCGACACCTCCCCCTCCTGTTGTAGTGGTCCCGCCCACGCCTTCTCCGCCACCAGCGGAGGTACCGCCTCCGTCGCCTCCGCCGACAACAACGCCGCCGCCGTCACCACCTCCGACGCCGGCTCCGCCGCCCGCGCCTCCTCCACCACCACCACCACCACCACCTCCTCCTCCGGTGCCGGTACCACCGCCACCGCCACCGCCGGCACCCCCACCTCCGCCTCCTCCAACGACGGCAGGCGTCTATAGCCCATCCAAGTTACCGGACGGACGGCAGCGTGCATTTCCGACCGCGCAAGGATTTGGTGCTGCCGCAACAGGTGGCCGTGGCGGACGTGTGATTCCCGTGACTACACTCGCCGATTCGGGCGCAGGTTCGCTGCGCGAATGCATGATGGCGACTGGTGCACGCACATGCGTTTTCCGCGTATCGGGCACTATTGTTCTCAATTCACAGATCAAGCCAACGTCCGGCAATTTGACCGTTGCCGGTCAGACTGCGCCGGGTGGCGGGATCGCGATCCGCAATGATCCGTCAAACCTGACCGGATCGCCCATTTATCTGTCGCAGCCAAATAACATTATCCGCCACATCCGGATCCGTCCCGGCGCAACCAGCGGGACAAAGCAGGACACTACCGACAGTATCACGGTTGATGCAGGTGCGGATTATACCATCATCGACCATGTCTCTCTATCTTGGGCGACCGACGAGCCATTCAATTCGACCAAGGCTTCGGCAAATATCACCGTGCAATGGTCACTTGTCTATGAAGGTCTGAGCAAATCGACACATATTCAGGGCGAACATGCCAAGGGAATGTTTGTCGAAGGCAGCAATATTACAGTGCATCATGTGCTGGTCGCGCATGCGACTGACCGCATGCCCAATGCGGGTGTCGGCAGCCGCGTCGATTTTGTGAATATTGTGAGCTACAATATGAAGGAAAAGGCGCACCAATATTTCTCGATGCTGCAAAAGCAGGGCAGCGCCACCAGCGGTTTGACCCGTCAGGCGAATATTGTGGGCAACTGGGTATCCATGGGCCCCAATTCGATGCGCGGTACGTCGATTTACGGCGGGAATTACGACGAGCAATATTCGACCAATCCGGGATTTGCCCAATTTTACCTGTCGGGCAATATTGACGGGCGTCGCCAGTCGACGAGTCTGGATGATCGCCTCTTCTTCGATCCGGCCGATTGGCGTTATATCCAAAGCAGCCCCATCGGGTTGTTGTCGGTCGAACTCTTCTCCTCTGCCGCACAAGGTGTGCGCGACGTCACCTCTTTCGCAGGCGCCTTTCCACGGGACATTTCCGACCAGCGCGTGCTGCTTGATTTCCTCAACTGCCGCGGTTCGATTATTGATGACCCGAGCCAAGTTGGCGGTTGGCCATCATTGGCTACAGGCACGCCCTATGCGGATGCGGACGGCGATGGCATGGACGATGTTTGGGAAGCTTCCCGCGGCGTGAGCAGTGGCACGGCGGATGCCGATGGCGATGGTTACACCAATTTGGAAGAATTTCTGAACGAATTGGCGGGTGACCAAGACTCTGCGGGCAACCTGATCAATCGTGTAGGTGCAGGCTCAGGTGTTGTACCTGCTCCGAACTGCGGTATCGCTGTCTGACTAATTCCAGGGCGGGGACACGCATGTCTCTTCCAGCCACATCGAGCGTCATAAGGGTATGATGTTGCAATTTACTGGCGGTATCGGACTGGTGCCTGCGCCGACACGGCTAATGAAATTGCCTGCGCTATCCTGATCCCCGGCCATCTCATTTAAAAACTCTTCAAGGTTGCTGTAGCCGTCGCCATCGGCGTCTGCAGTGCCATTGGTGATGTTGCGGCTCTTTTCCCAATTGTCGTCCATCCCGTCCGCGTCAGCATCCACATAGGGTACCCCGCCCGCCAGAACGGGCCAGCCGCCAACCTGCGCCGGATGGTCGATTATGGCACCCATGCATGATGTAAAGCCTTGCAGGACACGTCTGTCTGCGCTGTCGCGGGGGAATGCCCCCGCAAAAGCCATAATGTCGCGGACAGCTTGATCTGCCGGACTGAAGATCTGAGCGCTCAATGCTCCTATGGGGTTTGTTTGAACATATTTCCAATCGGCGGGATCTAGAAACAGCTTCTCGTCGAGTGTCGGGCTTTTTCGGCGTCCGTCTATATTCTGGTAGAGATAGAATTTTGCAAAGCCCGGGTTTGTCGAAAACTGTTCGTCATAATTGCCGCCATAAATACGCAAACCCCGAAGCGAATTGGGCCCCATGGATACCCAGTTGCCGATGGCATTGACTTGCCGGGTCAAGCCGCTTGTCGCTGCGCTCTGCTTCTGCTTCATGGAGAAGTATTGATGTGCTTTCTCGCGCATATTGTATGAAATCAGATTTACGAAGTCGACGCGGCTGCCGACACCTGCATTGGGCATACGGTCGGTGGCATGCGCCATGAAGACATGGTGTGCGGTAATATTATCGCCCTCCAGGAACATAGCTTTCGCATGTTCACCGGAAATATGGGTCGATTTGCTTAGCCCTTCATAAACCAGCGACCATTGGATGGTGACATTGGAAGCGGTCTTGGTTGTGTTGAATGGCTCGTCGGTGGCCCAAGACAGCGAGACATGGTCGATGATCGTGTGTGGTGCACCGGCATCGATAGTGATGCTGTCCGTGGTATCCTGCTTTGTACCGCTGGTGGGGCCGGGACGGATCCGGATGTGGCGGACAATATTATGGGGCTTATTGAAGTAGAAGGGCGATCCCGTCAGGTTGGACGGATGGTTCTTGATGGCGATACCGCCGCCCGGGGCGGTTTGGCCAGCAATGGTCAGATTGCCGGAGGTGGGTTTGATCTGCCGCAACAGTTCAATCGTGCCAGCCACACGAAACACGCACGTGCGCGGTCCGGTTGCCATCATGCATTCGCGTAAAGACCCCGCGCCGGAATCGGCAAGCGTCGTGACAGGGATCACCCGTCCGCCCCGCCCACCTACAGATGCCGCGCCAAAACCTTCGGCACTTGGAAAGGCGCGTTGCGCCCCCGATGGTAGTTTGGACGGGTTATATGTTTGCCCGAAAACGTCGGCCGGAATTTGCGTGCAAATAATCGCGGTGATGGTGATCAATAACGTAAACAGTTTTTCGGAACGGCCGGGCCCGCGCACCGGTTGAGACGGCAACATCTCGGACGAGACCAATGTGTGTTGAGTGCCGGCGGAACGACGGCAAGTGCGACGTGACATGATAAAGGCTCCAAATCTCGATCCTCCGTTCGCCAGGTCAAATGAGGGCGAAAACGGGAAGAAGTTGAAAGTGCCTTTAAAATAGTAACACTATGTTAGTAAAGATAGTAACGCAATGATTAATGAGCGGACTGGCTATCTGAATGAATTTAGCTGGATAAAATTTCGAAGAGATCTCTTAAATCCGGGCTCAATTCTGCATTTATATTTAGATTCAAAGGGATAGAAGGGTAAAATCTTCCACTTCATTGAATCTATTGGATTTTTTCCGATGCGGTGCCTTTTTCTGTCCCGAAATACTTTAAACTGAGAAAATTGAGCCCACTCACGAGCTGGGGCAGCATTAGATTATCGGTATCCAGGCCACAAATTCGCTAATGCCTGAGGGTTGGAGTACCGCTTTTGCGCGTTTCCGGGATCGAAACGGGCAACATTTGTTACAATCCGTTGCAATGATGGCCGAAAAATGGGACGAGAAAGATGGTTAACGTGCGAATCACCAAAACGAATCACTTATCCAAAATGGCTAGGCAGACGTCTTTTACGGCTATTTACCTTTGGATAGATGGGTGTCCCACTATGGTACGACACTGACGAATTCATACAAAGAATTGAAATATTCTTTTAATTATCAGACATTTAAATGGTTATCTCGCACCTGCAAAAAAATGCAAAATTGGCCCAAAAATGGCCCTTTGGGGGTCGACAGGTCTGCGGAAGTTATATAACTTTAAGAAACTTACCAAAAAGTAAAGTTTACGTGGGTCGCAAACGTGAAATCTTCTGGACAAGGTACGTTTGATGACCGATGCAATTTTATCCGCCGTAGTAGTAGGCAAGAATTCTCTTGCTCGTGAAGGCCTCCGCCGCATTCTAGCCGAAGAAAATTTTTCGGTACAGGCTTCCGTTGAAAGCGGGACATCGTTCCTGCTCGCGAATGCCGAGGATGACTCTCCAAATCTGTTCATTCTGGACAACAGCACGACCGATCACCTTGAAAGTGAATTGGAAGCGCTGAACGCCAGCTTCCCGAAGTCGCGCAAAGTCGTGCTCTCGGACCAGTTTGACCTTGAAGAAGTTGTCGACGCCTTCAAATATGGCGTTGATGGCTATATCGTCAAGGAAATCAGCCTGGATGCCTTGATGAAGTCGCTCCGCCTCGTTGCCATGGGCGAAAAGGTAATGCCGAGCCAGTTGGCGCAGCATCTTTCCGGCATGGAAGAAAAAAGCCAGGTTCCCCAATTTGCGCGTAACCCCGATGTTACGCGTATCCTGTCGGAGCGTGAAATCACCACCTTGCGTTATCTGCTTGTTGGCCATGCCAACAAGGTTATCGCACGTCGCCTCGAAATCAGCGAAGCGACTGTGAAGGTCTATGTCAAAGCGATCTTGCGTAAGCTGCGGGTCAGCAATCGCACGCAAGCTGCGATTTGGGCTTTCAACAATGGCGTTCAGGTTGTGGCCGACGACGTCAAGGAAATGGATGACGAAATGAACTACGACGACGTCCAGGTCGCTGCAGAATAATTGGTCAGTGCACTAGCCGGTTCGCGGCTGGTCAAAGCAAAAGATAGAAGCCGGGATATCCGAAAGGATATTCCGGCTTTTCTGTGTCAGGATTGCAGACGCCGACGCTTTTCACCTGCAGCCATCACCCCAAGGGTGGAGATCAATATCGACAGATCCGTCCGCCAATGGCCGTTGTCGATATACCAAAGGTCGAGCGCAATTTTCTCGTCGAGAGACAACAGTGTATTACCGTTGACCTGTGCCCAGCCGGTCAAGCCGGGAGGAACCGATCCGCGTTTTACACCCCGTTCGCCAAGACTGGCGATCGTTTCCGGTAACAACGGGCGCGGACCGACAATGGCAATATCGCCGTTGACGACATTCCACAGACTGGGAAGCTCATCAAGACGGGTTTTCCGCAAAAATGTGCCAATGCCCGTGACCCGGTCTTCATCGGGGAGCAAATGGCCTTCGGCATCGCGCAGGTCGCGCATCGTGCGAAACTTAACCAGCGTGAAGGGCTTGCTGCCCAAGCCGGAACGCGTTTGCCGGAACAGGACATTCTTCCCCTGCATGATCCGCAACAGTGCCGCGATGATCAAATTGACAGGAAGCAAAGCTACGAGCGCGACGGCTGCCAATATACGGCGCAAGGCACTTATTATGACGGTCATGCGGTCTTCACCCTGCTGGTAGCGGACTCGGCTATGCGCTGCAGTACCGTGAACAAGGGCTTTGGTGCGAAACCGAAACTTTGCAGACGGTCGCTGTTAATGGCGGGGAAGCCTGTATCCGGAGCACGGTTGGCGTGCACCATCTGGATGGCGTCTGACGGTCGGCCTAGAATTTCAGCCAATTTAATCACAATGTCGATCAATTCAGTGCGCTTGCCCGAAGACAGGTTATAGACGCCGTTCAATTCGGTTTCGACGGCGAGCAGCAAGCCGGCGCACACATCTTCACAATCGATAAAATCGGCACCAAATGCGGCGCCGTCTTGAATGTGCACAGGGATGCCGCTGGCAAGGTCACACGCCAGCTTGTCTATGATGCTCCGGCCATCGCCGATGACCGAGGATATACGTAGGATAGCATGATCTATATCATGTTCGTTGCACATGCTGGCAGCGAGCCATTCTTGAGCTGCTTTAGATGCCAGATACAATACCCGCGACTGTGGTCCGAAGGGAGATTCTTCCGAAGCCTCGGCCTGGTCCGAGCGGTAGACATTGGCTGTGCCGGTCAGCACCAGACGCTTGACCTTTGCCAGCGCCATTGCTTCGACCAGCCTTTGTGTGCCGAGAACGTTGACGTTCCAGAGGGCAGCATCACCCTCGTCGCCCGGGACCTTGCCCGGAATGATTGCGGCCAAATGCACGAGTTGATCGACGTCGTGCAGATGTTCGGCCATGGTTTCGACGCTGTCGGCAAGCGTGAACGGGCGAATGTCGATGTCTTCGCCATGGGTAAAACCGGCATCGCGTTGCAGCGCAACGACCGAAAAACCGCGGCTCTTTAACAGAGCGATCAGGCGGCTGCCGATCGCGCCACTTGCACCCGTGACGGCAATCCGCTGTCCGGTCACGGCTGCCCCACTGCCGCGATTTGGCTGTGGTCGAGAAATTGTTCTTCCAAGAACCGGATAACCGTTCCGTGCCGGATCGTTGGCGGCGCGATATCTTCACCCAGGATTAGCTTGCGCAGGCAAAGTTCGACCTCGTTAAATCCGAACAGCGCGCGCATCGGCGTCGTTCCTGAAAAGCGCGCGTTGATTTCGAAGAGGCGTGGGACGCCATGTGCATCCACGCGGAACTGGAAATTGGTCGGGCCATAGGGTTTCAGTGCGTGGGCGAGATCATGGACATATTTCTCATAGTCCGGGAAGTCGCCGGAATAGGCGCGATAAGTATTCCCGTCCCGAAGATCGCGTCGTAGCACGATGGAGGCCTGCACCTTATCGTCGAAGAACAGCACGCCAGCGGTATATTCCTGATCGTCCTCGCCAGCCATTTGCTGGACAACAAGGTCCTGCCGCCCGCGCAGCGCTTCGTCGAGTTCGGTCCGGTTGTGCACCTTCGACACACCTACGGCGCGTGCGCCGCGGCGTGGTTTGACGATTAGGGGAAAGCCAATGCTTTCGATCAGCTGCTCCAGCGCGGCGCTATCTTCGGCGCGCACCGATTGTGGATTGGACAGCCCGTGCGCTTCGAGGAACTGGGCGGTCTGGTATTTGTCGTCGGCAATCTCGATCACATCGGCGGCGCTGACGAGAATATGCGTGTTGAACCGAGCCTCCCATTCCGCGCGTTTCTGCGCGAAGAGGGCGAGTTCAACATCGGTGCCGACCAGCACGGCATCGGGACGCACTTCGTCCAGAATTGCTTCAATCCGGGGAATATAGTCGGGATCGGTCGCCATCGGGATCAGGCGCGCATCATCGGTCCAGTGTAGCCCTGCCGACAACGCATTGGGGTCAAGCGCAATGATCTGGATGGGCAACGACGCTGACTTGAGCGACTTTATGATCCCCTGTCCCAGAACCGCGCCGGCGCCTGTAACTACAATCTTCATCATTCAAAAAATCCACATAATTTGTCTTTGGTGCTGGGCGAAAAAGCAGGATGCTGACGGATTTTGCGGCAATGGGCCGCGGCGTCGAAGGCTATATTATGCCGGACAAGTGTCAATTTTTCGTTGTCCAGTTCAATCATGGCCCAATGCGGTGTGCGGTCGTCGACCGAACGGGGTTGGCCAACGGCGCCTACGACATGGATTTCAGCGTTGGCATCGGCATAATGGCGGCTGCGGTGCAGATGCCCGAAGACGCCATAGCGATAGCCGCGCTGCGCACACACTTCCGCGGCGCGCGCCATTTCGGCATCGCCCGACATATAGGTCCAGTCGCCATAACCAAAGGGGTTGGCGTGCGCCATGAACAGCGGGCCACTATGCCATTCCTGCACGATGGGCAGCGTGTCGGGCCAATGCTTGCCCAGTTGCTGCCACGTCCAATCGGCTGATTGCTTGATCCATTCGGGCATCCGGTCGAAATAGTCGGTCCGACCATTCTCCATATCAATATAAAGCTGGTCATGGTTCCCACCCACCAGAAGCGCCCCGTCTTTGGTGATCGCCTCAGCCGCGAGTTCCGCACACGCTTTCGGGTCGATCCCGTAAGTGAAGATATCACCCAGCAGGATGAGTTGATCAAATCCGGCGGCCCGTGCATCCGACAAGGCCGTGGCAAAGGGGGCGTAGGCAGAATGGATATCGCTGATAACCGCTATGCGCACAAACCAAACCTTATTCTAATTGCCTGAGGCCGGGGAGGCCAGTTCGCACTGGCCCCAATTCAGTCGATATAGGATTTTTTGCCGAACATCCGGTTGAACCAGGCGGGCATTTTGGACTTGGTCCGACCGATGTCGGTATAATAGCTTGCCGATTCCCAATAATATTGGATGGCATCGCCATAGCGTCCACGCGCATGCTCTTCATAATTAACCTGGTCGAAGATAACGCCCGCGACGCGATTGATGCCCAGCATTTCCATCGTCGCATTCATTTGGTCAATGGTCGTCTTGCCCCAGCGTGCAACCACAACTGTATGGTCGGCAAAGCTGCACATGGTCCGCGCGTCCTTGACGGCGAGGGTTGCAGGAGCGTTGATGACAATGAAGTCGAATTTATTCCGGAGATCGGCGAGCAAAACCTGCAGCGCGCGCGACCCGAGCAGGCGGGCGGGTTCCGCCACCGGCTTGGTCGCACTGATCAGCGCAATCCGGCTGGTGTCGATGGCCGTTTCCGTGTCGATCTGGTCCAGGTCGCTGTCGTTGGGCAGCATCGGCGGCGCGATTTTCGAAAAATCGACATGACCCTTCAAAATCTCGATCAGGTCGGGCGTTTCTGCCCGCTTCATTTGTTGGATAAGGCCCGTCTTGCGCAGATCGAGATCGATCACCGCGACGCGCTTGCCAACCGCCATTGCGGCGGCCGCCAGGGTAACGGATACCACCGACTTTCCGTCGCCGGGCAAAGGTGAGGTAATCAGCACGGTTTGGCACTGGTTCGGCGTGCTCAATGCGTTGACATCAAAATAGGCCGCACGTGCCACTTCCGAAAAGAGCGATTGTGGATCCCGCAGGACCGGGCTTTCTTCGATCTTGCTGCCAAAATTCGCTTCGATAAAGGGCAGCATGCCAAAGGTTGGCAAGCCGAACAGCTTCCGGATTTGCGCTGAGTTCCGCAGCTTGTTGTCAAACAAGTCGATGGCAAAGGCGACAAGAAAGGCGAGAACCGCCGATGCCAGAAGCGCCATTGTGGTAATCTTGAACGGCTGCGGCGATACGGGCTTTTCGTTCACCGATGCAGGTGACACGACGGTGGTGTTCACACCTTCAAGCGGGTTCTTGGCGCGAATTTCCGAAACACGCTCGGTAATCTGGTTATACGCCTTCACGGCCTGTTCGGCCTGACGCGACAATGTTTCCAGTTCCACCACATTGCGGATGTTGCTGTAAGCCTTGCCGGTGAGGGCATTGAGCTGCGCGCGCAATTGACCGGCGCGTGCCGCATCGCCCGACGCATCGCTGCGGGCCATTTGCGCCATACGGGCACCTTCGGCACCCGCAACCGCCGCTGCATCCGATGCTGCGCGGCTACGTTCACGGGCCAGATCTTGCCGGACGCGTGACAGAGTTGCCGATAAGCTGATGATTTCGGGGTGGCTGTTGCCATAGGTTTCCGACTTGCTTGCAAGCTGCGTGGTCAAATCGGCTTCTTGGCGTTCCAGCGCTTGGGTCGAGGCATTGCTGGCCCCGGCAATGCTGCGTATCCCGGCTGCTGCTGCAACACCGGCGCTGCGTGACGAGGAACCTGCGCTCATTGCCGAAGCGGAAATGGCTTCGCTTTGGATGCGGTTGATCTGGCTGAGATCTTCGGTCCCGGCTGCACCGGCCAGCATGCCATTGGCAATACGGAAATCGGAAACTGCCTTTGCTGTTTCTTCGGCAATTTTTGCTGTCTCTTCCTGTTTCTTGGTCAGTGAGGCCAAAAGCTCTTTACTGCGTTCTTCGGCCTTCTTCGTGCGGATCGACTGCACCGACAGCGGATATTGGTTGGCAATCAATGTGGCCATTTCGGCAGACCGTGACTCTACCGTGATTTCCACAAGGTCCGAGCCTTCCTGCATGGTGATTTCGGACATTTCCAGCAAACGGGTCGCTGCCTTGCGGATTCTTTGCTTCTTTCCGCCGACAGGATCTTTGCCCATATCTTTCTTGAAATCTGCGCGATCGTAGAGCTCCAGGTCGCGCACAACCTTTTCGGCTGCGGCGCGTGAACGGTGCAGTTTGACTTCGTTGGCAATACGCTGGTTGTTCTTCGCCATCACGTCGGCCTGGTTGACACCGACGGCATCGATCAGTTCGACCTGCATTGACACAGTAGAGCTGTAGAGAGTGGGGCGGGTAATCTGCCAGATGAAGGCGCTCAAGGTAACGATGGCAATGATGCTGAGCACAAGCTTCTTATGGCGGAGCAAGACATTCGTGAATTCACCAATGCCAGAGCTATCTACGGTCGAGAAGTTTTGCGGGCCGGCTGTCGTAGGGCGACCTTGCGCAAAACCGACCTGTCCGGAATGGTTCGAGCTTATGATAGCATTAGACATCAGATTACCTTCTTTTTCAACATTTTATGTACCGCAGCCTGAGAATATTGCCGTTTCTCGACCGAGCAGTTCGCCCCGATGATATAGCGTGCCTCTATTATCGGGGGCGATTGATATTGGGGGGATGGCGCGTCTTTATTGGACTACCCCCTTTGAGCAATGGCTTTGCCACGCCAAGGTTAACAATTAACCGGCGGTTCGAAAGCAGAGCCGAAAAGACTCCTTTTTCTTGATAATTTCGGCTTTTACGCAGTGCGTGCTTCGAACTTGACGGTCACCGCTATTCATCTGGCAGCAATAACTAATGGTTAATGGAATATTGTCGTTGAGTGCCGCGCAAATGTGTTCAATTATGGGGCGTCAAACGTCCTGACCTTAATATGTGTTGCATTAGGTTTGACGAGATACTGTAAGATTTGCTGTGCGTCGCTCGGGCGGCAAATCCAAACTGGGAGGTTTCAGTAATGAAGAGTTTGTATCTGGGAACGGCACTAGCTGCCTTTTCCGTTATCGCCATCAGTCCGGCTTCGGCCGAACGGAACGGCGATCCGATTGCAGATAGCTATATCTGCGTGTTCAAAAACAATGTCGTTGCAAAAGCTGATGTTGGCGTAAAGGCCGACCGCGCCGTGCGTGATGGCGGTGGCCAGTTGAAGCAGGTATATCGCGATGCTGTTCGTGGGTTTGCTGCCAAGATGACCAAGACGGGTGTCGATGGCTTGAAAACGCGCAACAGCGATATTGCCTTTTGTGAACAGGACCGCGTGGTCTCGGTTACTCCGCTCGATGCAAGTGGCACGGTTGTTTATGCTTTGGGTGAAGTGAACGCGAGCAAGGGCCAGGACGGCGTGAAGCCGCCACCACCTCCTCCGCCTCCAGGGCCGACCCCTCCGCCTCCGCCCCCTCCACCGCCTACATCGGGCGTTCAGCAGACCCCTTGGGGTATTACACGCGTTGGCGGTGGTATTAACGGCACCTTTGCTACGGCTTGGGTCATTGATTCCGGCATCCAGCTGAACCATCCCGATCTGAACGTCGATGTCCCACGCAGCCGCAGCTTCATTACCGGTCTGACGCCTGACGACCAAAATGGTCACGGCACCCATGTTGCTGGCACCATTGCGGCCATCAACAACAATATCGGTGTGGTCGGCGTCGCGCCGGGTGCAAAGGTTGTTGCCGTACGTGTTCTCAACAAAAAGGGTAGCGGCTCAACCTCGGGCGTTATTGCCGGTGTCGACTATGTATCGCAAAATGGCGCCGCAGGTGATGTCGCCAATATGAGCTTGGGTGGCGGGATCAGTCAGGCATTGGACAATGCCGTAGTTGCCGCAGCAGCCAAAGGTATCCGCTTTGCACTCGCAGCCGGAAACGAAGCGACCAACGCCACAAGCAGCTCGCCCGGTCGAGCCAATGGGCCGAATATCTATACGGTGTCGGCCTTTGGCACGGGAGATGTATTTGCGTCATTCTCGAACTTCGGCAACCCGCCGGTCGATTTTGCGGAACCAGGTGTTGGCATCCGGTCCACATGGCTGGCCGGTGGCTATAATACCATCAGCGGTACGTCGATGGCGACACCACATCTTGCCGGGCTCCTGCTCGTTGGTCCCATCCGCAATGGCGGCACTGTGATAGGCGATCGTGATGGCAATCCGGACGTCATCGGCGTCCGTTAAATAATTGGATGGTGTAGGGGCCGGACAATGTCCGCCCCGAACCAGCCAGATATACATTCAAGAAAGGGCTCCGTGCGCGTTACTGCGTTCGGGGTCTTTTTTTAACCATGAAGCAAGCCATTTGGTGTGCCGAATACCCTTTTGGTCACCGGGCCATTATCCCTTTTAGTGGCTTGCCGTTTGTGTCCCCGCCAAATATTGAGGCGGCGAACGAAACGCTATTCCCAGGAAATTTGTATGAAAATCGCGATGATAGGATCAGGTTATGTCGGCCTTGTGTCGGGCGCATGCTTCGCCGACTTTGGTCATGACGTTGTCTGCGTCGACAAGGACGCACGCAAGATCGACCAACTCAACGCCAATATCATGCCGATTTTCGAGCCGGGTCTCGATATGCTGGTAAAGACCAACGTTGATGCGAAGCGTCTTTCTTTCTCGACCGATCTGAAGGCATCGCTGAAGGGCTGTGACGCGGTCTTTATCGCCGTAGGCACGCCTTCGCGTCGCGGCGACGGCCATGCCGATCTCAGCTATGTTTATGCAGCTTCGGAAGAACTGGCCGCAGCGATTGATCCCAAGACGGTCGTGGTGACCAAATCGACCGTGCCCGTTGGCACCGGAGACGAAGTGGAGCGGATCATCCGCGAAGCCAATCCCACGCTGGAATTTGCCGTCGTTTCCAACCCTGAATTTTTGCGCGAAGGCGCCGCCATTGGCGACTTCAAGCGTCCCGACCGGATTGTTGTCGGTACCGATGTTGAATGGGCCCGCGAAACAATGCGCGCCATCTATCGTCCACTGTTCCTCAATGAATCGCCTATTCTTTTTACAAGCCGCCGTTCTTCGGAGCTTATCAAATATGCCGCCAACGCGTTTTTGGCGACCAAAATCACCTTTATCAATGAAATGGCCGACCTTTGCGAAAAGCTTGGCGCCAATGTTCAGGACGTGTCGCGCGGAATTGGACTCGACAATCGTATCGGGTCAAAATTTCTGCACGCAGGTCCGGGCTATGGCGGCAGCTGCTTCCCGAAGGATACGCTTGCTCTGCTCAAAACCGCTCAGGATAACGATAGTCCGGTCCGCATTGTTGAAGCCGTCGTTCAAGCAAACGATCTTCGCAAGCGGGCCATGGGTCGCAAGATTATCGCTGCCCTGGGCGGGGATGCGCGGGGCAAGAAAGTCGCGCTGCTTGGCCTGACTTTCAAACCCAATACCGACGACATGCGTGATGCGCCGTCGATCGCGATTGTTCAGACCTTGCTGGATGCAGGCGCGCAAGTGCATGCCCATGATCCCGAAGGCATGGAAGAGGCATCGAAAATTCTCCCCGAAGTCGTCATGACAGACAGCGCCTATGCTGCTGCCGAAGGCGCAGATGCGGTTGCGTTGGTAACCGAATGGGATGCGTACCGCGCGCTCGACCTTGCCAAACTGCGTTCGGCAATGAACGGTGACGCGATGGTTGATCTGCGGAATATTTACCGCAGCAACGAAATTGAGGCCGCCGGCTTCCGTTACAGCAGCATCGGTCGCTAAACCGCCTGCGACGCCGCCAATATTTTGTCCGATTGGCGAAATCGGTCAAAGGCGGCGGCGATGCAGCGGGCGTAGGGACGGCCGCTGTCTTCTATCACAAGCTGATCCCCGTGCCATTTGGCAAGGCCGCGTTCTTCAAAGGGCTGCAATGCTCCTGTGGGATGGGCATCGGCGCGCACTTCGACATGGCCGTCGCATAACAACCGCTCGATCCAGCGGCTATGCTCCATGTCCTCGGCATCGGGTACAAAACCCCGCGAAGCGGCGAGCGCACCAGCATTTACCCGGTCGCGATAGGCGCCAATATTCTTCTCATTCTGGACGAGCAATCCGGGCAGCATGCTGATCGAACTCGCCCCAAAGCCCAGCAGCGTTTCGTTGCTGTCCTCGGTAAATCCCTGAAAATTGCGCCGTACCTTCCCGGCTTTCGCGGCGATGGCCAGCGGATCTTCAGGGAGAGCGAAATGGTCGAAGCCGATCGGCGCATAGCCCGCTTCAACAAGCATATCGAAACCTAAAGCGGATTGCTGGAACCTTAGATTTGCGTCTGGCAGGGCATCGGTGTCGATCCGCCGTTGTCGCGGGATCATCGACGGCAGATGGGCATATCCGAACAGCGCTATTCGTGTGGGACGCAGTGCGATGGCCTGCTTCAGGCTGTCGCGCACATCTTCCAGCGACTGATGCGGCAAGCCGTACATCATGTCGAAATTGATCGCCTTGATCCCGCGTGACCGCAGGGATGAAACGCAGGTTTCGATCAGCGCAAGGGGCTGCACCCGGCCAATGGCTTCCTGAACATGGGGGGTGAAGGTTTGGACGCCCATGCTCACGCGGCTGACATTCGATGCGGCCATAACCAGCGCCCATTCGGACGTAAATCCGCGCGGGTCTATCTCTACCGAGATTTCCGGCTGGCCAGCGGCAAAGACAGTGATGATGCGGTCCAGCAAGCGCACGAATTCGACCGTTGAAAGGGCATTCGGACTTCCGCCGCCAAAGGCGATTCGCTGCACAAAACCCCGTCCGCCGATATATTTGGCAACCAATGCCAGCTCAGCCTCCAGCGCATCAAGATAGGCCGCAAGACGTTGCGCTTTGGACGCTGCTCCGGTGTTGCAGCCGCAATACCAGCAGATCTGCTCACAAAAGGGGATGTGCAAATATAAGGAGAGCGGTGTTCCCGGGGCGACATTGCGCAATGCCCTCGCATAGTCATCCGGACCGACGCCCTCATGGAATTCCGCAGCGGTTGGGTAGCTGGTGTAGCGGGGCACGGGTCTGCTGAGCAGTTCGGGATAATATGGCCACATGCCACCTTCATAATTCCCGTCCGCGGCAAGACCTTGATCTGCGTCAAAGACTTTAAATTTGGACGCAGCAATATGACCCTACTGACAACAAGGTCAGCATAAGGAAATTGACATGAAATCTCTCTCCCTGAAAACAAGCATGCTGGTGGTGGCCATGGCCTTGGGGACCAGCGCAGCCCATGCCGAGGCAGGCGACACCTTCATCCGTATACGCGGTATCATGGTTGCGCCGACCGAAAGTTCGGGCCCCATATTGCCGGCCTTTCCCACCGAAGAGGTAAAGGTCAACAACAGCGTAATGCCCGAAGTCGACATCACCCATATGGTCAGCGACAATGTGGGGCTGGAGCTCATTGCTGCGACCACCAAGCATAATGCTTCGGGTACAAGCGGCACGACAGGCGGTATCGGCAAACTTGCATCCACCTGGGTGCTGCCGCCCACATTGACCGTGCAATATCATTTTGCCCCGGAAGCCAAAGTGCGCCCCTATGTTGGCGCGGGCGTGAACTACACGATCTTCTATTCCGAAAAGCCGTCGGCCGGTCTCGAAACGGCTGTGGGCCAGACCGACGTCAATTTGAAAGACAGCTTCGGCTGGGCCGCGCAGGCGGGGATCGATATCGATCTGAACGAGAAGATGTTCCTGAACTTTGACGTGAAATATATCGACATCGATACGACGGCGCGCTTGGCGACAACCGCCATCGGCACGCAGCGCGTGAAGATCAGCCTTGATCCAATCGTGGTCGGTGTAGGGGTGGGCTTCCGCATTTAAGAGACGCGCAGGGCGGCCAAGGGTCATTGGCCGCCCCGCGTAAGGCGGCGCTTCCGGGGGGAGGCGCCGCCTTTTTTAATGCTCAGCAGCAGTCTTCCGGGTCGCTGTCGTTCAGCTTTTTCCGCCGGTCGTTGGCCGCATGGCAGCCTTTTTTGCAGCAACCATGATCATCGCCTTCACCGGGGTGAGGTTGCTTTACAGGAATCGACACCCGCACGCCGGGCTGTCCGCACACGCCGACGGTCAGCGTCTTGCCTTGCGCCGGAAGGGGCGGGATGACCAATATGGCAATCGCCAAAAGAGCAGCCATACGCTTCACAGCGGGTCTTCCTCATCAATCAATATCCGTAAAGCTGCCCCGTCGGCATCGTCAAACTGTCCATTTTTCAACGACCAGAAAAAGGAGCCAAGGCCCAGAAGGCCAAGCCCCAGCGCCACCGGGATCAGCAAGGCAAGACCGGTCATTGGACCACCGCCCGCAGGCGCAGCGCGTTCGCAACGACAATCAGCGACGATCCGGACATTGCTGCCGCCGCGATCAATGGCGTGACATGGCCGGAAATAGCCAGCGGCACAGCGATGACATTATAGCCAATGGCAAGACCGAAGTTCTGCCGCACAATCTGCTGCGTCCGGCGCGCGGCACGCACAGCGGTCGCGACAGGGGTCAGGGCGTCGCCCAGGAAAACAACATCCGCGGCATTTTGCCCGACATCACTCGCCGATGCGGGTGCGATAGAGGCGTGACCTGCCGCCAGCGCCGGTCCGTCGTTAAGGCCGTCCCCGACCATCAGGACATGATGCCCCGCCCTTTTCTGCCGGGCAATGGCGTCCAGCTTGTCTTCGGGCAGCATGCCCGTCTGTGCCGTCAGCCCCAGCATCCGCGCCACTGGCGCAACGGCGCTTGCGCGGTCGCCCGATAAAATGGCTGATTCAATCCCCAATTGCGCAAGCTCGGTGATCGTCTCGGCGGCGGCGCTGCGCACCTGATCGGTGAAGTGGACGGTGAAGGGGGGCTGACCTGCAACCAACAATTGAGCAGCCATGCCCGCACTCGCCATATCAAAGTCGGGCCGGCCCAAGGACACTTCGCATGTTCCCGCCATGGCGTAGACACCTGACCCTGCAATTTCCCGGATGTTAGTGAGCGACGCGGCACTCGTCCCGGCACCTTCCAGTGTGCGGCGTATCGCCTCGGACAATGGATGGCGGCTGGCGCGTGCGAGTGCGAGTAATATGGACCTCTGTTCGCCATTCGCATCGTCAAGATTGACCGGTTCGGGACGTCCCAGGGTGAGTGTCCCCGTTTTGTCAAACATGGCGCGGTCTATCTCGGCAAGCCGTTCGAGCGCGCTGCCGTCTTTGACCAATATGCCTGCGCGCATTAACGCGCCGGCGACCACAATCTGCGCCGCCGGAACAGCGAGCCCCAGTGCGCAGGGGCAGGTAATGATCAATACAGCGACCGCCACTAGCAAGCTTTCATGCCAGCCAGCACCGGCCAACATCCAACCCAGAAAACTGACCGCTGCCAATGTATGTACAGCGGGAGCGTAGAGGCGTGCCGCCCGGTCGGCGACACGTACATAGAGTGATTTGCTCTGCCCCGCCTGTTCCATCAGCCGGGCGATGTCGGCGATGGCGGTATCGGGTCCGGTGGCGGTGACGGATATGGTCACGGGACTGTCGATGTTAAGCGTCCCTGCATGAATGCTGTCGCCCTCGTGCGCCATCTGCGGTGCAGACTCTCCCGTCAGTAAGGAGAGATCGAAACTGCTATTTCCTTTGACAATGATCCCGTCGGCAGCAACGCGTTCGCCCGCAGCCACGATCATGTTCATCCCGATGGAAAGCGCCCTGGCTTCTACCCAGCGGGTCTTTCCATCCTTATCCAAAACCATCGCGCCGGACGCCGTTTGCTTTAGCAAGGCGCTGACCCCGTCGCGCGCACGGCTGCGCATCACCACATCAAGCCAGCGGCCCGTGAGGAGGAAGAAAAGCAGCATGACAACGCCGTCAAAATAGGCGTGCGGGCCATGGGTGAAGGTTTCGAACAGGCTGAGCGCAGTCGTAATCAGGACGCCTATCGATATAGGCACATCCATATTGGTGCGCCCTTTGCGCAAGGCAGCCCAGGCCGAGCGAAAAAAGGGGCGACCGGCATAAGCCACTGTCGGCAACGCGATCAGAGCCGAAATCCAGTGGAACAGGTCCCGCGTGAACCCTTGCGCCCCTGACCATACCGATACCGACAGAAGCATGATGTTCATCATGGCAAATCCGGCAACCGCCATTGCCTGCAACATCTGCCGCGATTCCTGCTGCGTCCCGTCTATAACATCCCCTGTTATGGGAACGGCTTCAAATCCAATGTCGCCCAGGATTTTGACAAGCTGCGGCAAAGTCATATCGGGCAGATGGGTGATCGACACCCGTTTAGCGGTAAAGTTGACCCGGGCAGCAGCGATGCCAGGATTAAGCGCCAGACCATTTTCCAATTTGGATATGCATCCGGCACAGCGCACACCCGGTACAGCAAACTCCGTCTGGGGAAGCAGAACAGGATCGCGGTTTGGCGTAGTGGCGGTCACTGCAATGGCTCCCGCACATGGAAGATGTCGGCGTTTTTGCGCAGCGCGAGCTGCACATTCCATCGTCCTTGCGGCAAAGCTTCTTTCGATCGCAATTCGCCGTCACCAACGGTGACGAAAGTAAGGGCTTGGTCTTCCTTGCGTCCCAAGGGATGCAAGGCATCCCCGCTTGCCCGGACACCGTCCAGAGCGGCGCCATTTTTCTCGACAGACACGCGGATGTGCCTTTCGCTGTCCAAACGCGCCACAACTTGCCAGCCAAGCCGTTCCTGCCGGTCGGCGGCGTTCAGCCATATGTTGTAATTCTGGCTGGCAACATAGCTGTTATCGACGACGGTTCCGCCAAAGGTGCTGATGGCCATACGGGCCATGGTGAAATTGACGGCCATGACAACGGCAAAAAAGCTGACCAATATTGTTGTCATGTGCCAGCCGGTAAAGATGCGTGGTTTAGCAATACTCATTGGTCATCCTTCGGGCGTTCGAATATCAGGGTGTCGCTGTCGCCCCGTTCATCGCCTGTGCGGGCGCGGGCGCTTATCTGGAATTCCGTGCGGGCGGGACCTTTGGCGGGCGCCGCGATGAACAGCCGCACTTTGTGGACCGCATCGGGGTCGACGGCGAAATTGACATTTTGCCGGGCTGAAGCGCGATCGCCTTCGTCCGTCCAGACTTGCGCACCGGGGAGACCTTCGATGTAGATATCGACGATACGCGGCCGGGCCTGCATGTTGCGGATTTTGAGCGTGTAATTGTTCCGGATCGTCCCGTCCGACAATTGTACATAAACGGGATTGCGATCATGCTGCACGGCAAGATCGAGCCGTGTGCGCTGCCCCAGGGTAAACAGCATAGCGAGGCCAATGGCCGACCAGATGCCGAAATAGATGATCGTGCGCGGACGGAACAAGGTCTTGAGAACCGGCTTTCCGGTGCCCCCTTTCTTTTCGATGTCGGCATCGTCCAGCGTGCAATAATCGATCAGGCCGCGCGGTTTTCCAACCTGTGCCATCACCTTGTCACAGGCATCGATGCACAGTGCGCAGGTGATGCACCCGATCTGTGGTCCTTCACGGATATCGATACCCGTCGGGCACACCGCCACACATTGGTTGCAGTCGATGCAGTCGCCAAACGCGGCTGGATCGGCTTGCGCGGCTTTCAGGCTACCGCGCTTTTCCCCGCGCCAATCCTTATAGGTAACCAGCAGGGACTTTTCGTCCATCATGGCGGTCTGGATGCGTGGCCACGGGCACATGTAAATGCAGACCTGTTCCCGCATGAATCCGCCAAAGATAAAGGTCGTTGCGGTCAGGATGCCCACTGTGGCGTAGGCAACAGGTGCTGCGTTACCCGACCAGAAGTCGCGGACGAGTGTCGGCGCATCGGCGAAGTACATGATCCAGGCGCCGCCGGTCCAGAAAGCAATGAAGAGCCAGACTGACCATTTGCTCAGCCGCTTTGCAATTTTTTCGGCTCCCCAAGATGCCTTTTCCAGACGCAACTGGGCATTGCGATCACCATCGATAAACCGTTCGACATGCTGGAACAGATCGGTCCAGACCGTCTGCGGACAGCTATAGCCGCACCAGGCGCGCCCCACAGCACTCGTGACCAGAAACAGGCCAATTCCGGCCATAACCAGCAGGCCCACCACATAGTAAAATTCATGTGGCCAGATTTCGATCTGGAACATGTAGAAACGCCGGTTGGCCAGATCGACGAGGACCGCCTGATCCGGGGCGTAGGCGCCCCTGTCCCAGCGTATCCACGGCGTGATGTAGTAGATCGCCAGCGTAACCGCCATGATCGCCCATTTCAGGCGACGGTAAAATCCATCGACCGCCTTGGGATAAACGCCTTTGCGCGCTTGGTAGAGCGGTTGTTTGGGGCCGGTCAGGTCTTCAGGGCTGGACATTGGCGGCGACCTTTTCCGGGTCGGGGACCGCTGCCGGTGCAGATGCCGCATTAGCTTCACCACCGCCCAGCGAATGGACATATGCCGCCAGCATCTTGATCGTTACAGGATCCAAACGGTTGTTCCAGCGCGGCATTACGCCATAACGTGCTTTGGCAACCGTGGTCTTGATGCTCGCAATGTCGCCGCCATAGAGCCAGATGCCATCTGTCAGGTTCGGAGCGCCAAATTCGCGCATGCCTTTGCCATCGGTTCCGTGGCAAGATGAGCAGTTATTTGCGAACAAGGTTGCACCAGCCGCAGATTGCGCGCTGGGCTTGGCTTTGCCCGACAATGTCTGGACATAGGTCGCGACGGCGTCGATTTCGCCACCGCTCAAGACTCCGCCAAAGGCAGGCATTTGCGAAAAGCGTGTTTCTTCATGGTCCGGCTGACGGATGCCATGGGTCAGGGTGTAATGGATAGCAGGCAAATCGCCGCCCCACAGCCAGTCATCATCGTTGAGATTGGGATAGCCTTGGGACCCGGCAGCACCAGAGCCATGGCACTGCACACAATGCACCTTGAATGCAGCCCGGCCACCTTCGATCGCAGCCTGATACAGTTTTTCATTTCCGGCGAGCTGTTCAACAGGAATGGCCGCAAGCGCGTTGGTAATGGGGGCGCGCCGCAGTGTTTCGGCCTTCATCTGTTGTTCCAATTCCCCCCGGCTTGACCAGTTCCAAAGGCCAGGCGTCGATCCGTTGAGCAACGGGATGGCGGGGAAAAGGACGATATAGCCGATCCCCCACAGGATACAGGCCCAGAAGGTAAAGACCCACCAGCGCGGCATGGGGGTATCGAGTTCCTCAATGCCATCCCATTCATGTCCGACGGTTTGCGTTCCGGTTGGTGCATCGATGCGTTTATTCTCAGCCATTGTCATCGTCCCTGAAAATCATGGTGGCAGCGTCTTCGTTTCGTTGCCGGTTCGCTTTGCGAAAGGGCCAGGCGATAAGGATGAGGAAGATCACCCCCATCACCACCAGACCCCAACTGTCTGCAAAGTGGCGAAGATCGTTGTAATTCATCGTGGTTGCTCAAAGGGTTTGGCCTTTTGGTGATCGACCAGCGTTCCCAGCATTTGCAAATAGGCCACCACAGCGTCCATTTCGGTCACTTTGGCAGGGTTTCCGTCATAATCGCGAACCTGCGCCTTGGGGTAACGCGCCTGAAAAGCTGCGACGTCGGCATTGGGGTCTGCCTGCGCCATCAGATCGGTATCGGCCTCTTTGATGGCTTCCTTGCTATAGGGTACGCCTACCCGTGAAAGGGCGGTGAGATGGCCAGACATCTGGCCTGCGCGCACCGGCCGCTCGGCCAGAAAGGCGTAGGGCGGCATGATGGATTCGGGCACTACACTGCGTGGGTCTTTCAAATGGGCGCGGTGCCATTCGTCAGAATAACGGCCACCGACCCGAGCCAGATCAGGCCCTGTCCGTTTCGATCCCCATTGGAAGGGGTGGTCGTACATGCTCTCTGCCGCCAAGCTATAGGGGCCATAGCGTTCTACCTCGTCACGGAATGGGCGGACCATCTGGCTGTGGCAGACATAGCAACCTTCGCGGATGTAGATGTTGCGGCCGGTCAGTTCGAGCGGGGTATAGGGGCGCACGCCCTCCACCTTTTCCACGGTGGAATCGATCCAGAAAAGCGGGGCGATCTCCACGATGCCGCCAATCGCCACAGCGCCCAGTGCGCACAGGCCGAGTAGGCTTACGTTACGCTCCAGATTCTTGTGGCTGAAGGTTCCGGTTTTGGATGAGCTTGTCATTAGGGGTGCTCCTTATTCAGCCGGAACGGCGACATAGGGCCGGTCAGCTTCAGGATTATGGGGCGTTTCGGTCATCGGCTTTTCGACACGGATTTTGCCAGCGACCGTCATCCACACGTTGAAGACCATGACGAGCGCACCCGAGAGATAGAGCAGTCCACCAAAGGCCCGGATGAGGTACATGGGGAACATCGCGGCGACCGTCTCGGCAAAGGAGTAGACGAGATAGCCGTCGGCTCCATATTCGCGCCACATCAGGCCTTGCATGATGCCCGATACCCACATGGCAGAGGCGTAGAAAACGATGCCGAGCGTGGAGAGCCAGAAATGCCAGTTGATCATCCGCAGCGAGTACATCCGTTCACGGTTCCACAGACGTGGGAACAGATAGTAGAGGCAGGCAAAGGTGATCATACCATTCCAGCCGAGCGCGCCGCTATGCACATGGCCGATGGTCCAGTCGGTATAATGCGACAGGCTATTCACGGCCTTGATGGACAGCATTGGTCCTTCAAAGGTGCTCATGCCGTAGAAGGCGAGGGCCATGACCATCATGCGGATGATGGGGTCGGTGCGGATCTTGTCCCAGGCACCGTTGAGCGTCATCAGGCCGTTGATCATCCCGCCCCAGCTGGGCATCCAGAGCACGACCGAGAACACCATGCCAAGCGTCTGCGCCCAGTCAGGGAGCGCGGTGTAATGCAGATGATGCGGTCCTGCCCAGATGTAGAGGAAGATCAGCGACCAGAAATGGACGATCGACAGGCGATAGGAATAGACTGGGCGTTCTGCTTGCTTGGGTACAAAATAGTACATCATCGCAAGGAAGCCGGCGGTCAGGAAGAAGCCGACGGCGTTGTGGCCGTACCACCATTGGGTCAGAGCATCCTGCACCCCTGCAAAGGCGCTGTAGCTTTTCGAGCCGAAGATGCTGACCGGCATGGACAGATTGTTGACCAGATGCAGCATGGCCACGGTGATGATGAAGCTCAGATAGAACCAGTTGGCGACATAGATGTGCGGCTCTTTGCGCTTCACGATCGTGCCGACAAAAACCGCCAGATAGCTGACCCAGACGACCGTCAGCCACAGGTCAACATACCATTCGGGCTCGGCATATTCCTTACCCTCGGTCACACCCATCAGATAGCCTGTGGCCGCCAGCACGATGAACAGCTGATAGCCCCAGAAAACAAAACGGGCGAGACCGGGGAAGGCGAGTCTCGCCCGGCAAGTGCGCTGGACGACGTAGAAACTCGTCGCGATCAGCGCATTGCCTCCAAATGCGAAAATCACCGCAGAGGTGTGCAGCGGCCTTAAACGGCCGAATGTCGTAAACTCCAGATTGAAGTTCAGGACAGGGAAAGCGAGCTGCAGCGCGATGATCAGCCCGACCAGAAAACCCGCAATACCCCAGAACAGGGTCGCAATGGCTCCCCACCGGATCGGGTCATCATCATAATGCGATGCAACGGCGGCGCCGCTTAATGTCGGAAATTTTTGCGTCAGAAAATCAAAGCGGTTCATCGATGCCGCCATCGCAATCAACGCGGCAAGGCAGATAATGCCCATATGGACCGAATAAGCCTGGTCAGCCCCCAGCGCCATGGCGGCAAAGGCCATGACCGCGACAAAAAACCACACTCCAACGCGTGTTAAAAGAATATCCATAATCGTTCCCCGACCGCAGAACTATGTGCGGCTCGGGTTTGCGATGGTCTATTTGGGAAGTCCGATCATTGACCTAGGTCAAGAAAGGCAAAGATAGGATTTATGCGGCTTCCGCGAGATCCAGCAACGCCTGGCGGTCATGGATCACGACTCGCCGCCGGTCGGGGAGCGCTATTACGCCGCTGGACTTGATACGCGTCAACTGGCGGCTGACCGTTTCGATGGTAAGACCGAGTATGTCGGCCATTTGCTGGCGGTCCATTGGCAGCTCAAATTCGTCCAGATTGAGCAACGGTCCGGTGCATCCGTCCGCACTCAGCCGTTCGGATATGCGGAGGAGCAATGTGGCGATGCGTTCTTCGGCGGTTTTCTTACCCAGCAGCATCATCCATTGCCGCGCATCGTCCAATTCGATCAGCGTGCGCTGGAGTAGCTTATGCTGCAATTCGGGATGCTCGCGCGCGAACTGGTCGAATGTCGAGCGGTGGAAGACGCACACTTCGGCGTCGCTCAGCGCGGTTACGCTGTAGGGGCTTTCCTTGCCGAATGGCCGGCCGATGAAATCGGATGGAAAAACGATGCCGACAATCTGTTCACGGCCGTCTGCGGTCGAAACGCTGAGTTTAAGAACACCGGAAATGACATTTGCTACAACGAGCGAGTCATCTCCCTCCCAAACAAGCGTCTGCCCCCGCTTTACGGTCTGCTTGCGGCCTTTTTGGCCGAGAGCCAAAAGTTCATCGGGGCTCAACCCCGAACAAATGGCCCGGTTACGTACAACACATTGCGCACAATCGCTCATATTGGCTGGGTAGCAACTTTACGATGATGTGACAAACCGATTTAAATGGCGTCGCGGACCAGCCCCAGCACAGGTTCGGCCCATTCGGGGCGGCAAATCAGCAGATCGGGCATATAGACATCAGCTTGGTTGTAGACCAGCGGACTACCGTCGACCCGGCTGATGTGCAGCCCATAAGCAGCGGCAACGGCTGCGGGCGCACAGCTGTCCCATTCATATTGGCCGCCGGTGTGCAGATAAATTTCCGCCTCCCCGCGGACAACTGCCATTGCCTTCGCGCCTGCGCTGCCCATGGGGACAAGCTCGGCTCCGATTTTCTCGGCAACCGCCACGGCTTCTGCAGCAGGCCGGGTACGGCTAACCAGCATCCGGGGCTTTTCAGCGGCGGGTGGCAAAGGCTGTGGCTGGTCTGTCCGAAGCACAAGATCAAGTCCGGGCAACGCAACCGCGCCGATGGTTGGAACCCCGTCGATGGCAAGCGCGACATGCACGGCCCAATCCGTTCGTTCTTCCCCATATTCACGTGTGCCATCGACGGGATCGATGATCCACACGCGGGATTTGGACAGGCGGTCGGCACTATCCTTTTCTTCTTCGGATAACAAACCGTCATCGGGCCGCTGTTCGCGTAGCGCGTGGCACAGGAACTGGTTCGCGGTCTGGTCGCCAGCCTTCCCCAATGCCTTCAGGCTGAGCAGGCCAGATGCCCGCACCTCCAGTAACAATCGTCCTGCTACATCTGCCAGATGCGCTGCTAATTCGCTGTCGTTCATCTCCATCCTCACTTCAGGGGCATCAGGAGACGGATGATATGTTCAGCAGCATCTGCCGCTGTCATCTCGACCGTGTTGACGCGAATTTCGGGATTGAACGGTGCCTCATAGGGGCTGTCGATACCCGTGAAATTCTTCAACGCCCCGCTTCGCGCCTTTTTGTAGAGGCCTTTCACGTCACGTTCTTCGGCAACCTCAAGCGGCGTATCGACGAAGATTTCGACAAACTCGCCTTCGGGCATCATGGCGCGGACCATGTCGCGTTCGGCACGGAAGGGCGAAATGAAAGCGGTCAGGACAATAAGTCCCGCGTCCGTCATCAGCTTCGCGACTTCGCCAACGCGCCGGATGTTTTCAATCCGGTCAGCTTCGGTGAAACCCAGATCCTTGTTCAGGCCGTGGCGCACATTGTCACCGTCCAGCAGGAAGGTGTGGCGGTTCATCAGGTTCAGGCGTTTTTCAACTTCATTGGCAATGGTCGATTTGCCTGAACCCGACAAACCGGTGAACCAGAGAACACGGGGCTTCTGGTTCTTCAGATTGGCATGTTCCTCACGGCCGATGTCAGTCGCTTGCCAGTGCACATTCTGCGCGCGGCGCAAGCTGAAGTGCAGCATGCCTGCACCCACCGTGCGGTTGGTGATCTTGTCGATCAGGATGAACCCGCCCAAAGCGCGGCTGTCGGTATAGGGTTCAAAAACGATGGGCTTGTCGGTGGCAAGCTCGGCAACCCCGATGGCGTTCAGTTCGAGCGTCTTTGCCGCCAGATGCTCCATCGTGTTCACATTGACAGTATATTTGGGCTGCTGCACCGTTGCAGAAACCATCTGCGTTCCAAGCTTCAGCCAATAAGAACGTCCGACATGCAGGGGATCGTCATCCATCCAGACGATGGTGGTTTCAAACTGGTCGGATACTTCGGGCGGATTGTCAGCCGTGGCAATCACATTGCCGCGCGAACAGTCAACTTCGTCCGCAAAGCATATGGTAACGGACTGTCCGGCGACAGCTTCTTCCAGTTCGCCTTCCAGCGTCACGATTTTGGTGACGGTCGAAGTTTTGCCCGACGGCAACACGCGGATGGCGTCGCCCGGCTTTACCGAGCCGGTCGAAATCAGGCCCGAAAAGCCACGGAAGTCGAGATTGGGACGGTTCACCCATTGGACGGGAAGGCGGAAGGCCTTGCTTTGGTCGTCGGTATTGTTGAGCTCGACGGTTTCCAAATGCTCCATCAATGTATCGCCGCTATACCAGGGCGTGTTGGCAGAGCGCGATGTGATATTGTCGCCGGCAAGACCCGAAATGGGAATGCAGGTGAAATTCTCGCTGATGCCGGCCTCGCGCACAAAGGCGCGGAAGTCGTCGCAAATGGAATTATAGCGTTCCTGATCATAGCCGATCAGGTCCATCTTGTTGACCGCCAGAACGATGTTTTTCACACCGATCAGGTGCGCCAGATAGGCATGGCGCCGCGTCTGGACGATAACGCCCTTGCGTGCATCAACCAAAAGGATCGCGAGGTCCGCGGTGGAAGCACCGGTCACCATGTTCCGAGTATATTGTTCATGGCCCGGACAATCGGCGACGATGAATTTGCGCTTTTCGGTGGCAAAGAAGCGATAGGCGACGTCGATGGTGATGCCTTGCTCGCGCTCGGCGGCGAGGCCATCGACCAGCAATGCAAAATCGATTTCCTGGCCCTGGGTGCCGACACGCTTGCTGTCGGCCTGCAACGCTTCCAACTGATCTTCAAAGATCATCTTGGAATCATAAAGCAACCGCCCGATCAGGGTTGATTTGCCGTCGTCGACACTGCCGCAGGTGATGAAGCGCAGTAGGCTTTTATGCTGGTGCGTTTCGAGATAAGCGTCGATATCCTCGGCGATAAGGGCGTCGGTCTTGTAGATGGTATCTGCTTCCGACATCAGAAATAACCTTCCTGCTTCTTCTTTTCCATGCTGGCGTCGCCGCCATCCTTGTCGATGACCCGGCCCTGACGTTCGGACGTGGTGGTCAACAGCATTTCCTGAATGACCTCGGGCAAGGTCTTTGCATCACTCTCGACCGCACCGGTCAAAGGGAAGCAACCCAAAGTGCGGAAACGGATCGAACGCTCGGTGATTTCGGGACGCTTGCCCATCACACGTTCCAGGCGCTCGATATCGTCGGCCATGAACAACTGGCCCTGATATTCATAAGTAGGCCGCTTCGCGCTGAAATAGAGCGGAACAATGGGTATGTCGTTCAAATGAATATATTGCCAGATGTCCAGCTCGGTCCAGTTGGAGATCGGGAAAATCCGGATGCTTTCGCCCTTGGTCTTGCGGGCATTGTAGAGATTCCACAATTCGGGCCGCTGGTTCTTGGGGTCCCAGCCATGGGTAGCCGTGCGGAACGAGAAAATGCGTTCCTTGGCGCGGCTCTTTTCCTCGTCACGCCGCGCGCCACCAAAGGCAGCGTCGAAACCATAATGGTCGAGTGCCAATTTCAGGCCTTCTGTCTTCCACATATCGGTGTGCAGCGGGCCGTGATCGAACGGGTTAATGCCCCGGTCCATGGCTTCCTGATTTTGATACACGAGCAGTTCCATGCCGCTCTCTTTGGCCATCTGGTCGCGCAGCTTGTACATATCCTGAAATTTCCAGGTGGTATCGACGTGCAGCAGCGGAAAGGGCGGCGGCGATGGGTAAAACGCCTTGCGCGCAAGATGCAGCATGACCGCACTGTCCTTGCCGACCGAATAGAGCATTACGGGCCGTTCGGACTCAGCGACTACCTCGCGCATGATGTGAATGCTCTCGGCTTCCAGTCGTTCCAAATGGGTCAATATGCGCGCCATCGCTACGTTAGCTCCTTAATCTGTTGTCGAATCACTTGCCCGTCAAAAACGCGACTTGAACCTCCCATATGGGAGGATATAGTGCAGCGATGCGCACCGACGATGACAGCCTGTTGCAATCGCTTTATGAAGGGATGTTCGAAACGCCCCTATGGCGTGGATTTCTTAACAAGTTACTTGCCAAAACCGGCTCTGATACTGTCAAACTGCTCTTTCAGCCTTCCGACGAGGAGCGCATCATCGAACTGTCGGCGGGTAACGCGATAGTGCTCGAAGAAAGCATGTTGCCGGAAGGAGGCCGGCGAATCGGGGATGTCATTGCGTTTCGGTCGATGCGCCCCAATCGCGTCTATGCGCAGGACGAGTTGCTGGAACTTGCTGAAACAAGGCGGGTTGATATCCCCCCGCTTGCCAACAACCCAGAACCTTTCAAACAACTGCGTGCCATCCGGGTCACGGAGCCCGGTGGACTGGACCTGTGGCTCTTGTGTTCGGGCGGAAAAAATATCGGTTCAGCAACCAGCGCATTGCTGACTGCCCTGGCACCACATCTGCAAATTGCCCTGCGCAGCCATGCGGCACTTGAACGTGAACGATTCCGCTCTTCCATCACGGGCCAGGCTTTTGACCGGCTGAAGATGGGATGGCTGTCGCTGGATGCCGGATGTCATATCATAGATGCGACCGACAATCTGGATCAGCTGTTTCAATGGGGCGGCGCTCTCCGCCGCGGCCGTTATGACCGGCTGGTTCCCGCTTCTCCTGCCATAGACCGGGCTCTGACTGCATTGGTGAAAAGTTTCGCCGCCAATAGTGATGCCCGGCCACAGGCATTTAATCTCAGCAAGGACCCATGGGTCGAAATGCTGGTCACACCACATCAAAGTCCCAACTTTGCCGGCAGCAGGACGCCTGTTGCGATTGTCTATATCAGCGGAGACCGCCGCTCACAGGCTGATCGATGCGACCAGCTTGTCGATCTGTTCGGACTTTTGCCAAGCGAAGCGCGGCTCGCTTGGATGCTGGCCCAAGCGACCAGCATATCCGAGGCAGCCGACGCGCTGGGCCTTACGGTCGAAACGGCGCGCAACTATTCGAAAAAAATATATGCCAAAACTGGAGCGCGGGGCCATGCAGAATTGGTGCGGATCATTCTGACCAGTGTCCTCGCAATCAGTTGAATAACTGGATTCCGATTTTGCTTGCGACTCCTGTGAAATGATATAAATATGATATCATATTTAATGGGAGGTTTTAATGACGGAACCGGTTACAACTTTGAACGCTAGCCGCGAAGCGCGCGCAGGCGGATTTAGCGGCTATCTCGCTCTTTTGCTGATGCTCGCCTTTCTGGGTTATGGCATTTGGTCCCTGGTCGGGGTCATTGAAGGCGGTGACAACGCGGCAGCGACCGACTTCATGGGGCTCATAGGGTCGCTATTCCTGTTCTTCCTGCTTTCGGCTGGCTTTTACATGATCCAGCCTAACCAAGGCGTCGCGATTACCTTGTTCGGTGCCTATAAAGGGACCGACCGTAATGAAGGTCTCCGCTGGGTCTGGCCATGGATGGGTAAGGCGAAAATCTCGCTGCGCGCAAACAACCTGATTTCGGAGAAGATCAAGGTCAATGATCTGCGCGGCAACCCGATCGAGATGGCGGCGCAAGTTGTCTGGCGTGTGACCGACACGGCGCAGGCGCTGTTCGATGTTGATGATTATAAAGCTTTCGTTCTGGCGCAGATCGAAGCTGCGGTGCGGACCATAGGCGCGCGTTACCCTTATGATGATTTCACCCACCAGGAGGTCACCTTGCGCGGCAATCATGATCAGGTCGGAGCCGAACTGCGCGCCGAGTTGATGGCGCGGCTGGCGGTGGCGGGTATTACCGTCGACGAGTGCGGCTTCACACATCTTGCTTATGCGCAAGAAATCGCCGGGGCCATGTTGCGCCGTCAACAGGCCGAAGCCGTCGTGGCCGCGCGCAAGACTTTGGTCGAAGGTGCAGTCGGCATGGTCGAAATGGCGCTGGAAATGCTGTCGGCCAAAAATGTGGTCGAACTGGATGATGAGCGGCGGGCAGCGATGGTGTCCAACCTGATGGTCGTGCTGTGCGGTGAACGCGACACGCAGCCGGTCGTAAATACCGGCACGCTGTACAGCTAAGGATAACGGCTTGGGCGCTCCTCCGAAAAAGGCCTTTCCGCTTCGCATCGACCCCGCGCTTTTCGCGGCGGTCGAGCGGACGGCGGCGGCCGATTTCCGGAGCGCCAACGCCGAAATAGAGGTGCTTCTGCGAGAGGCGCTGGCCCGGCGCGGGGTCAAGGTCGGGGTTAGCGAAGCGCCCAAGCGCGGGCGTCCGCCGAAGGAAGCGGGCTCAAGCTAGCTTGGGTCTGGCGGGTGGCAATTTGCACCCAAGAAGACAGATTTGGATGAAAGGCTGAAGAAAATGCTGCATCATTTCATGGAAGAAGGCCCATGGTTCCGGGCCAAGCGTTTTGGTTACGGTGCGGGGCTTCCGTTCAAATGGCAGGGATGGGTTTTGCTGCTTTCCCATATGGCGGTCTTATTGGGTATTTCGCTATTTCTGGCGGAACGTCCGCTTGTCATGTTACCTTTGGTCCTGGTGGTCGCGCTTGGACCAATGCCAATATATGCCGCCCGCACCGAGGGTGGCTGGAAATGGCGTAATGGCAAGGATTGACCTCGCGATTTAGGTCATCATGCCCCTAATCGTCGCCATGCCAAATCGGCAAATTCGCACAATAGGGGCCGGGTGTCGCGTGGATCGATGATATCCTCGACATTGAATTTCTCCGCGGTGCGGAAGGGGGACGTCACAGCGTCCAGCCGCGCCTTGATCTCCGCAAGCTTGGCGGCAGGGTCCGCAGAGGCGGCTATTTCGGACTTATACGCCGCCTCCAGTCCGCCCGCGATGGGTAGGCTTCCCCAATCGCCTGATGGCCAGGCAAAGCGGTACTGGAAACGCTCCCCGTTCGACATCGCGCTCCCTGCAATACCATAGGCGCGGCGGATGATGACCGATGTCCAGGGTATCCTCGCCTTGTAGACCGCGTTCATTGCTTCAACGCCGTAGCGGATCGTGCCTGTCCGCTCCGCCTCCAGCCCGATCATGAAACCGGGATTGTCGACCAGATGGACAACCGGCAGGCGAAACCGTTCAGCGAGTTCGACGAAGCGCTTCACCTTCTGGCTCGTCAGCGCCTCCCAAGAGCCGCCAAGATATGTCGGATCGGATGCGAGCACGGCGACCGGCCATCCGTCCAGCCGGGCAAAAGCGGTAATCGCCGCGCGGCCCCAACGTTTGCCCATTTCAAAGACGCTGTGCTGATCGAACACTGCGGTCATGACGGCCCGCATGGAATAGACCTGCTTTTCATCGCGCGGGACGATAGATAGCAATTTCTCTTCGCGCCGTTCTACCGGGTCGGAGCTGACCGTCCGCTCGGCTAGCCGATCGACTGACGGCGGCAGATAGGATAGAAATCGGCGGGCAACAGCGAAGGCTTCATCCTCGCTCGCCACTTCCTCGTCGACGACCCCATTGCGGGTATGGATCTCAGAGCCGCCCAACTCCTCCTTCGACAGCGCTTCGCCGATCTGGGCTGCGACCACCGGTCCGGCGGCGAACAACTGGGACAGGCCTTTGACCATGATGGAATAATGGCTCGCAACCGTGCGCGCGGCGCCCATGCCGGCTGTGGGACCAAGCGCCAGCGCGACGACAGGAACGGTTTCCAGATTGGTGACAATATCCTCCCACCCCGGCGTGACGGGCACATAGGTGAAACCCATATCCTCGAGGCTTTTGACCGACCCTCCACCTCCGGTTCCGTCGATCATACGGATCAGGGGCAGGCGCATCTCGTGCGCCATTTTTTCTGCCTGCACGAATTTGCGGTGCAATGCCGCATCCGCCGCCCCGCCGCGGACAGTGAAGTCGTCGGCGGTTGCGACTACAGGCCGTCCGTCTATCCGCCCTCGTCCGAAGATGAAGTTGGAGGCGGCAAAGTCGGTCAGTTCGCCTGTATCATCATAGCTGCCCCGTCCGGCAATCTTGCCGATCTCGCGAAAGCTGTCGGTATCGAGCAGCCGCCGGATCCGTTCGCGCGCGTCGAGCTTCCCCTGCCCATGCTGGCGCGCCACCTTCTCCATGCCGCCCATATTCTCGGCCAATGCCTCCCGACGGCGGATATCTTCGACTTCTTTTTCCCAGCTCATGCGGTGTCCTTCGCAACGGACGATTTGCGGCCCGCCCAGCCTGATGAATCAGATGCCAGTTAAACCGCTTTCGCCTTCACGGCACAGCTTTTTTATCCATGTTGTGATCTGCTGTATTATATGTATAATACACAACTCGATACAGAGAGGAGAGATAATGTGATAAAGAGCGCACTAGGTGTGATAGGCGCGCTGCTCCTTGGGATAGCTCCTTTATCGGCGACAGAGCCGGATGCGGCAATTCCTACGGTGGAGGTCTTACCTCTGTCTTTTGCGCAAAGCGGCGTTTCCGGACCGGGTGGCGAACGGATAAAGGCCGAACTCGTCGACGCCCAATTTGTGGCTTTGGGCGAAGACCATGGCTTTGCCGATTCGCCGATGCTGGCAAAGGCATTGGCCGCTGACATGCAGCGTTTGGGCATGCCGGTATATCATGCGGCGGAAATAGGACCTCTTAGCGCCGACTGGCTGCACCGCCACTTTTCGGGCAACAGCACATTGGCCGGACTCAAAATTGTAGCCGCCGGGTTGAGGGGCAAAGGCCTTGCCATGCCTTTTACCAGCAATGTCGAAGACGCAACTCTTGCCGCCGGATTTTTCGACGCCGATGGCACATCGCGCCTGTGGGGCATTGATCAGGAATTTATGGGCGCGCCGATGATCCTCTTGGAAGGGCTTGCCACCCGAACGCACGACAAGGCCGCACGCAGCAAATTGATGGGCATTACGGAAGCCGACCGGATTGCGCTTTCCAAACTCGAATTCGACAATGCCTGGCTGGCAAAGGCGAACACAGAGGATTTTGCCGAACTGTCCAAGACCTTTGCCAACGACCCTGAGGCGCTCAAACTGATCGAAGCGCTTGCGGTCAGTGCCAAGATATACCAATTGAACAACAGTGGTTCCTATGCGGCATCAAACGAGTCCCGCAGCGCCTTGATGCAGGGATATTTTCTGGAAAATTATCGAAAGGCAGGTCGCGCGCCCAAGGTTCTTTTGAAAATGGGCGCCTATCATCTAGGTCGCGGAACCACGCCGGTCGGAATTTACGATCTGGGATCGCTATTGCCGGGTCTTGCCGCTGCAAATGGGAAAAAGTCGCTCCACATCGTCTTCATTCCGATTGCAGGGTCTGTCCGGTCCATTGCCCCGTCGGAAAACCGAGTGACAGCGGTCAAGCCATATGAGGACGAAGGCGTTGGTGCGCTGTTGACCGCGGCGGGGCTATCGGTAGATGCCCTGCCACCAACGGGTCATGTGGTCATTCCTATGACGGCGATCCGCCTTCGCCTATCGGGAAAACAGAAGCGCGACTTGCCGGAGATGGCGCGATTCATCGTGAACGGGTTCGACTATCTGGTCACCACACGTGATGCAAAACCTGCCACTCATTTTGAGGACTGGCGTCCGTGACCGCATGGGTCAGGACAGAGCTTCTTCAAGCAACCTTGCCAGACGTAATCCACCCCGTTCGACTTGCAAGCGCAACGCGGCGCGCGATGCGGTCACATCGGCTTCGTCTATTGTGACCGGTCCCTGCGGCTTTGGACCGCAAGGGTCGCCATCGACCGCCCGCCGATAAGCTATGTCGCGCGATACAGCCCAATTTTCCATGCTCCAGTCCCGCGTTGTGCCCGCCGCCATCGCTGCCTTTTCATCGGCAGGAAAAAGCCGGACGATGGAGGGTGCGGCAGACAGCGCGCGGTCGGCGAGCAAGCCATCCCACACCGTATGGAGATTATAGCCTGGCATGATGCCATAGCTGGCCTTCAGGTCATTGCCGCCCCGATCCTCATGGTCCCCGGCATGCAACGGCTGGTGTAAATCGCCGACAAAATGAACAAGAAAAGCCAACGCCTCCAAACGAATATGGGCAGGTAACGTCCGCTTCTTGAGAAGAGCAACATTGCGGTCGATCTGCGCCGAAACGCAGTTGCCATCCGCACATGCACTTTTGAGGTCGAACGGCTTGCAGATATCGACATTCTGGTAATGCCAGCTGTTGGTATAGCCCCACCGCATCCGGTCACCCTTGATACAGTCTGCCCAAACGCTCACATCTTTCATATTGCGCAAGGGACATTGGGGCGTCCCTAATAAAGGCGCGGCACGCAGCAGGCGCTGCACTGCGCCACGGGTTTTTGCCGGCATATTGGTTTCGGCGATTTGGGCCACAGTTTCATGCCCATATTCCCAATAGGCCTGTGCTGGGGCGAGAGGAATGATCAGGGCAAATAGTGCAGCGAGAAGGCGGTTCATATGCGCTGCTAAAGCGGTGCTCGTCCGAAAAGGGAAGCGCTATCCTTCATTCATCCCCATATATCGCGACGACTTTTTCACCTTTGCTCGTCGCCTTCCCGCGATACATGCCGGGCGTGTTAAAGGCGAAAGTTGCGGTTCCATCAGGTGCGGTGACGATGACGCCCCCGGTTCCGCCCAATAAACCAAGTTCCTTGATGACATGATCCGAAGCGGTCTTCGCATCTTCACCTAACATCCGCATCCGCGCGCAGATTTCATGCGCGACGCCCAGCCGGATAAAAAATTCGCCGGCCCCCGTGGCGGAAACGCCGCAAGCGCGGTTGTCGGCATAATTGCCCGCGCCGATGACCGGACTATCACCGATACGTCCCCAGCGCTTGCCGGTCAGGCCACCGGTCGAGGTCCCGGCGGCCACATTACCCTCGCTATCGACGGCAACGGCCCCAACCGTTCCATATTTCAAATCGACATCATACCAGCCCAATTTCTTCGCCTTCAGCTCTTCCAACTGGCGCCAGCGTTCGGGTGTCGCGAAATAGTCCGGGTTCACCTGTTCCAAGCCTTGTTCGCGGCTGAATTCATCAGCCCCCTCATTGCTCAACATCACATGCGGACTTTTCTCCATCACGGCGCGTGCGAGCAGGATCGGATTTTTGGTATAGCGTGCACCGGTTACGGCGCCAGCGCCCAGTGTCTTGCCGTCCATGATGGACGCGTCGAGTTCATTCACGCCCTTATAGGTGAAAACCGCGCCGCGACCCGCGTTGAAATGCTCGTCATCCTCCAGCACCATGATCGCGGCGCTCACGGCGTCCATCGCACTGCCACCCTTTTCCAGGACAGCCGAACCTTCTTCCAACGCTTTGGCGAGGCCCGCGCGCGCGGCACTGTCCTGTTCGGGAGCTAATTTGCCGCGGGTCATGCTGCCCGCGCCGCCATGAATTACGAGGGTCCAGCTTTTGTCAGCCACTTTTTTGTCCTTTAGATCATGGGTGTGCGTACCGGGATGGGCCGCGAGCGGTGCGCCGACAGATAGTATCAACAGCAACCATATTGAACTGAAAAAAGCACGCATCATTTGTCCTTTTCCATGGGCACGGATTCAAAAGCGCATAGCTACGCTGACACCGGCACTTTTGGTATCGCCCCACGGGACAATCATCGCCTGTTTTTCGCTGCGCTGCCGGGTAATCAGAAATCCCGAAGCCATGCCGATCCCTGCACCAACCAGCACATCGTGCCAGAAATGCTTGTCCGCTTGAACACGGGCAACCCCTACGAAACTTGCGACGGCCATTGCAGGTATACCGGCAGCGGGACCTTCACGGTTGTAGATTGTCGCCGCCGCGGCAAAGGCACGGCTGGTATGTCCGGATGGAAAGCTTTTGCGGTCGCTGCCGTCGGGACGCAGTTCCGGAAAGGTTTCCTTAAGTCCGGTCGTGACCAGCAGGGCAGCGCCGATTGAACCTGCGGCTTGTAAAGCGCCCTGTTCGTCGCCCTTTATAAGCGGAAGGCCCAGTGCAACGGCCGTCAGACCATAGGCACCAACATCACTGGCCGTTGCCCATGCATCTTCGTCCTTCGCTTGCGCAGCGGCGGGAAGAGCGATGGTGGTCGCAACCAGAATCACCGCGGCAGTACGAGAATATTTCATATTTAAGCTCCGCAATTAAGACCCCGTGGATTGTTATAGTGACGCATTTCCGCATAAGCCAGAGAAGCCTGATTGCGTTGCTGTGATGGGGCTAGTATAGGCAAAGCCATGTCTTCGATACGCCCCTGGCGCGATATTGCGCGCCGCTCGTCCCGCCAGATCATGGTCGGCAATGTACCCGTCGGCGGGGATGCTCCCATCACCGTACAGACCATGACCAACACGCTGACCAGCGATGCTGCCGCGACGATTGACCAGATCCGTCGTTGCGAAGATGCAGGTGCCGATATTATTCGCGTGTCCTGCCCGGATGTCGAAAGCACCGCGGCGCTGAAGCAGATTGTGCGTGCCGCGCATGTTCCCATCGTTGCCGATATCCATTTCCATTATAAGCGCGCCCTTGAGGCAGCGGACGCAGGTGCGGCCTGCCTGCGTATCAACCCTGGAAATATCGGCTCGGCCGAGCGGGTAAACGAGGTTGTAAATGCGGCCAAGGCGAATGGTTGCGCCATCCGCATCGGGGTAAATGCAGGCAGTCTGGAAAAAGACCTGCTGGAAAAATATGGTGAGCCTTGTCCTGAAGCGCTGATCGAAAGCGCGCTCGACCATATCAAATTGCTGCAAGACCGGGACTTTCACCAATATAAGGTCGCTGTAAAGGCATCGGACGTGTTTCTGGCAGTGGCCGCCTATATGGGTCTTGCCGAGGCCGTCGACTGTCCGTTGCATCTGGGGATTACCGAAGCCGGCGGCCTGATTGGCGGGACGGTTAAATCCTCCATTGGTCTGGGCAATTTGTTGTGGGCCGGAATTGGGGATACCATCCGTGTCAGCTTGTCGGCGGAACCCGAAGAGGAAGTGCGCGTCGGCTACGAAATTTTGAAAGCACTTGGCCTGCGGACACGTGGCGTGCGGGTTGTGAGCTGCCCAAGCTGTGCGCGGCAGGGCTTCGACGTGATCCGCACAGTACAGAAATTAGAAGATGCACTCGGCCATATCAAGACACCGATGAGCCTTTCGGTCTTGGGTTGTGTCGTTAATGGTCCGGGTGAAGCGCGCGAAACCGACATCGGCATCACAGGCGGCGGCAACGGCAAACATATGGTCTATCTGTCGGGCGTGACCGACCACCATGTCGAGGATGCGGACATGATCAGCCATATCGTCAAGCTGGTCGAAGCAAAGGCGGCGGAGATTGACGCAGGGGCAAGCGTCAGCATGGATACGCTGCACGGTAAGGCCGCTTGACGCATAAGTGACGAGGTGCAATCCCCTGAAATTCAAATCAGGGGAGTTTGCGTGTATGAAGAAAATGTTATCGGCCGTGGTGGCTGCCGGACTGCTTGGCTATGCAGGGAATGTTGCGGCGCGCGAGCCGATCATTGACATGCATGTCCATGCGCTGACGGCCGATGATCAGGGGCCGCCTCCACTGGCGATGTGCACTCCGCTCAATCCGATGCCGACATGGGACAATAGCAAGACGATCCTCGACATGTTTGTAGGGACGTTCAAAAAGCCGAACTGCACCGATCCCATCTGGTCGCCTGAAACGACGGAAGAGGTCATGCGCCGGTCTCTTGCCATAATGGAAAAACATAATGTCTTCGGCGTGGTCAGCGGCCGAATGAAATTGCTGCAGGCGTGGAAGGCGGCTTCGCCGGATCGCGTCATGCCCAGCCTAATGCCCGACCTGCCCATTCCGGCAGAATTCGGCAAGGAATTGGCCGAAATCAAGAAAAGTGGCGGCATTACAGTGTTGGGCGAACTGGGTTTCCAATATGAAGGCATCGCTCCGGACGACGCGCGGCTCAAGGACTTGTGGGCAGCAGCCGAAGCGAATGATGTGCCCGTTGCAATCCACATGGGTCCCGGTGCGCCGGGCATCGCGTATTTCCCGGGAAGTGGCTATCGGGCCAAGCTTTCAAACCCGACATTGCTTGAGGACGTGCTCGTGAAACATCCCAAGTTGCGCGTGAACGTCATGCACGCCGGCTTCCCTTATCTCGATGATACGATGGCGCTTCTCTACGCGCATCCGCAGGTTTATCTGGATACCGGTGTAATTGTTTATACCCAGCCACGGCCAACCTTTTACCGCTATCTACAGTCGCTGGTCGATGCTGGCTTCGGCGAACGGATCATGTTCGGATCGGACCAGATGGTTTGGCCTGAAACTATTGAGCGCAGCATTCAGGTTATCAAGGACGCGCCCTTTCTAAATGAGGCGCAAAAGCGGAACATTTTGTATAATAATGCAGCGCGTTTTCTAAGGCTGGATGCGGCAACAATTGCCAAGCATCAATCGATGTGAAGTAAATCAGATGAACCATGCAATCCGGATGGCGACGCCCGCCGACCTTCCCCTGATCGCCCAATTTATTCGCGATCTGGCAGAATATGAGCGGCTGGCGCATGAAGTTCGCTTTGACGAGGCTGCTCTTGGCGAACGGCTGTTTGGCCAGAGTGCAGGGGGGCGTCCCTATGCCGAAGTTCTGATAGGCGAAGTGGACGGCGCGGCGCAGGGCTTCGCATTGTTCTTCCACAATTTCTCGACCTTCGAAGGAAAGCCTGGAATCTATCTGGAAGACCTGTTCGTGCGGCCCGAGGCCCGGGGTGCAGGGCTTGGCAAGGCATTCCTTCAACGATTGGCGCAATTGGCGGTCGAACGTGACTGCGCGCGGCTGGAATGGTGGGTGCTTGACTGGAACGAACCCGCCATCCGCTTTTACAAAGCATTGGGGGCCAAGCCCATGGATGAATGGACGACGTTCCGCGTCGATGGCGATGCGCTGGCCGCATTGGCGGGTGAAGTATGACCGGCGTTCTCTTGCTCAGCCTGCTGCTGATTGCAGCCCCTGAGCCGGAAGCATCGCTGCCCCAACAACCCGCCGCTGCGGCTGAACGCCAATCAAATCCAGAAGCCTTAGCCTTTATCGCCGAGAGCAACGCGCAAGCCGATGTCGACCGCGCGCTGGCCGATGCGAAGAAGGATGGCAAGACGGTGCTGGTTATCTTGGGTGCAAACTGGTGCCACGACAGCGTTGGTCTGGCCGGATGGTTAGACACGCCCCGCTTCAAGGACATGATGCGCGACCGCTATACCATCGTCTATGTCGATGTAGGAACGCCGCAAATCGGCAAGGGTCGTAATCTGGACATTGCGAAGCGTTTTGGCATCCGCAAAGTCAAAAATACGCCACTCCTCCTGATCGTTTCCGCAGATGGCGAGCGCATGAACAGCAAAAAGGATGCTATCGGCTGGCGCAATGCGGCAAGCCGGAGCGAGGACGAAATCTACCGCTATTTCGCGACGTTCGAACCTGAAACCTGATGGCCGGGCTGCATCCCCGTCCGGCGATACCATTTACGGTTGCCTGCGCAGGCATTGCGACCTTTTCGCTGATGGATGCGGCGATGAAAGACCTCGCGCTTGCGCTGGGCGCGTTCAACGCGGTGATGTGGCGCAACTGTCTGGGCGCGCTGTTCATGGGGGTGCTGTTTGTCGGTACGCGACAACGCTGGCCGGAGGCTGCCGTGCTTAAGCTCCATCTTTGGCGTAGTGTTATCGTATCGGTCATGGCGGTCAGCTTCTTCTGGTCGATCACCCAATTGCCTTTGGCCGAAGCCATCGGACTCAGCTTTATCGCGCCGGTAATTGCGCTCTATTTGGCGGCGGTGTTATTGGGTGAGAAAGTCGGCCGCGAAGCGATCTGGGCATCGGTTGCGGGCATTGCAGGGGTCGCCGTTATATTGGCCGGGAGGTTCAGCGGTCATTATACGCTAGGCCAAATGTGGGGCGTCGCAGCGGTGCTCTTCTCTGCGGTGGTCTTTGCCTATAATCTGATCCTGGCGCGTCAACAGGCGCAAGTCGCTGGACCTATCGAAATCGCCTTTTTCCAGAACCTGTTTGTGGCCGCGACGCTCAGCCTTGCGGCGCCTTGGTTCCTGATGCCTATGCCGATTGATAAAGCACCGATGTTGGCGGGTGCAGCAGTTCTCGCAACGATATCGCTGCTGCTTCTTAGCTGGGCCTATGCGCGGGCGGAGGCGCAGATATTGATCCCGGTCGAATATACCGGCTTTGTTTGGGCCGCGCTTTTTGGCTGGTTGTTCTTCGCGGAAAAACTCACTTGGCCCGTGCTCTTCGGTACGCTGTGCATTATATGTGGCAGCTTAATCGCCGCACGGGCAAAACCGACCCCTGTTAATCAAGTCGAAATCGCTACGGTTTAAGGGAAGCGGGATGACCGTCGCAGAATATTGGTCGGCATTGGGCCGCAGATTCGGCGCGTGGCAGCATGGCCGCGCGGTGCGGTCGATATTGGACACGCCGCCGATCCAGCCCCGCGATGATGGTGTCATCCTGTTTTCGATGATCGGAACGGCGGTTATGTTGCCCTATCTGGTCGCAGCCAAATCACTCAATGCCCATCTGCAGCGGGGAAAGATCATGCTGCTGGATGACGGTACATTGACTGCGGTGGATAAGGCGCATCTGGCGCACCATTGCGGCAACCCACAAATATTGACCTTTGCCGATATCGCCACTGCCCCTTGCCCCAAAGGCAATTGCTGGGAACGGCTGCTTGCCATATTGGATTTGCGGCTTGACCACTATGTGATCCAGCTGGACTCCGATACCGTTACGCTTGGCCCTGTTCCTGAAATTGCTGCGGCCATTGATGCGAACCGCAGTTTCACTTTAGGAGGCGGAGTCGAGGATGCGCAGCATGGGTTCATGACCATCCCGCAGATGATCGACACCATCTATCCTGATGGCCCCATCTATCCACATATCCAATCTGTTATCGAAGCATCCTTGCGTGATGTGCCGGGTGCCGCCGGGCTTAAATATATTCGCGGGTGCGCAGGCTTTGCCGGTTTTGCGCGATCGACCAGCGGTCGCGCCATGGCCGAGCGCTTTGCGCAGGACGCCGGCCGGGCTGTGGGTCCCCGCTTCAGCGAATGGGGCAGCGAACAAGCCGCGTCCAACTTTGTGATCGCCAATGATCCCGATCCGATCCAGCTGCCGTACGACCGCTATACCAACCATTGGGAAGAGGACCTACCGCCGCACCCGGCTTTCATCCATTATATCGGCACCTATCGCTATGACGGCGGAAGCTACGTCGCCTCGACCCGCCGCGCTATTGCACAACTTCAGGCGGCAAGAGCCGAATAGATCATCGTCTTGATTTCGCGCCGTACCGGATACGTAGTGGAGGGCATCAACTGCGTCATGAAGATCATGATGATATCCTCAACCGGGTCCACGAAGAAAGCGGTCGAATACATTCCGCCCCAATAAAAATCACCGTTGGAGCAAGGGACGAGCGTAGCAGCGCTATCGATCGTTGTGGCAAAACCAAGACCGAAACCAATGCCCGCCATATCCGCTTCGCTGAAAAGCGATTTTGACATTTGTGTCAAATCCCTACCGCCGGGAAGATGGTTCGCTGTCATCAATTCCAACGTTTTGGGGCTGATAATCTGAACGCCATCCAATGCGCCGCCATTCAGGAGCATGCGGCAAAAGCGATGGTAATCCGCGACCGTCGAAGCCAGGCCACCGCCGCCGGAGTTAAATGACCAGCCTTTGGCCCATAGGCTTTCGGGGCCTGCCTTGTCCGACAGCTTCAATTTCGCTTCTGCATCGAAAACATAGGCCTCTGGGAGGCGCCCGGCCTTATCAGCGGGTACCATGAAGGCAGTGTCGTCCATTCCGAGTGGCGCAAAGATATGTTGCCGGAAATAGTCAGGAAGGCTCAGGCCGCTAATTCGTTCGATCAGCACTCCGACAATGTCGGTCGCAACCGAATAGTTCCACTCGGTTCCCGGGTCGAATTCCAACGGTATGTCCGCCAATATGTCGATAAAGCTCTGCGACGTGTTACGGTTCCAGCTTTCGACATCCGTCTTGCGATGCGCTGCGTCGATATTGCTGCGTTCCTGAAAGCTATAGGTGAACCCGGCCGTGTGACGCAGGAGGTCAACGATGCGCATGGGCGATGCAGGCGGGCGCGACACGAACGGTACATTGCCACCGCCGGCTACAAAGACGCCGAGCTTGGCAAATTCCGGTATATATTTGGCCACCGGATCCGTCAGTGCGACCTTGCCCTGCTCGACCAGTTGCATGAACGCGACCGACGTTATGGGCTTGGTCATCGAGGCAATGCGGAAGATGGCGTCTTCCCCGACGCCTGAATTCCAACTGAGCGCAATATCATCGCCGCGACCAATCAGTAACGACGCAAAAGGAAGCTTCCCGTTGTCGAGATAATTTGCTTGCACAAATTCCGGTATCCGGGCCAACCGGTCCGGTAGGAATCCTAGTTCATCCGCGCTCATACTGCTGTTTGTCCTGTCAATTGCCGGGTTACCGGATGGGAGCTGGAAAGGCCGCCGTCAACCGCAATAGCTTGCCCATTGACATAGCTGGCCTGATCGCTGGCAAGGAACAGCGCCACATTGGCTAGCTCTTCCGGCTGCGCACCGCGGCGTAGCGGGTTCAGCCGGCCGATTTTGTCGGTGACGCCTTTTTCTTTGGCATAATCAAATGTTGGCTTGGTCATACCGGTTTCGGTCAGGCCAGGGCAGATTGCGTTGCAACGAACATTGGTGCCCGACAATTGCTGAGCCGACACCATGGCCAAATTGATGACGCCAGCCTTGGATGCCGAATAGGGTGGTCCACCTGCGCCGGAACGGATACCGGCAACGCTGGCAGTCAAGATGATGGACCCGCCATGTCCTGCATCAACCATTGCCTTGCCCGCATGCTTTACCATCAGCCACGGACCAATGAGGTTCACCCGCAAAACGCTGGTGAAATTCTCGACCGTGTTATCGAAGATACCCTCCATACCGCCGGAGATTCCGGCATTGGCAAAGGCGATATCGAGATGTCCGTGCAGTTCGATTGCTTTGGCGACAAGGGCGGATACATCGGCTTCATCGCCTGCGTCCATTTGCACAGCGGTCGCTGCAGCGCCGATCATTTCAGCAGTCTCATGCACCGATGCAGCCATATCGCCCAAAACGACTTTGGCGCCTTCGGCTGCGAAGCGTAGCGCCGATGCGCGGCCAATACCTGATCCTGCGCCAGTTATTATGGCAACCTTGCCGTCCAAAGCACCCATCAACCTACTCCTCCACCACTGCTGGTGACGCCACCGTCGATCACCATTGTCTGACCCGTCATAAAGGCCCCTGCTGGCGATGCCAGAAAAACTGCAGCGCCTGCGATCTCGTGGGGCTCGCCAATTCGCTTGAGCGATGCGGTTGCCGTGGACCGTTTCAGCGTTGCCGGATCATCCCACAACGCCTTCGCAAAATCGGTTTTTATCAATCCCGGAGCAATGCAGTTCACGCGAACGCCCTTGGGGCCATATTCGTCTGCCAGATTACGGGCGAGCTGCATATCGGCCGCCTTGGAAATGCAATAGGCGCCGATCACAGAGGAACCTTTCAGGCCGCCGATGGACGAAATGATGGTTATCGAACCTTCGCCGCGCTCCACCATTTCCGGAGCGACCATCGAAATCAGCCAGTTGTTGGCGACGATATTGTTGGTCAGAATCTTATGAAATGCGTCATCCGAAATGTCGGCCATCGGTCCATAGTAAGGATTGGATGCCGCATTGCAGACAAGCGCTGTGATTCTGCCAAAGGACTTGCGCGTTTCATCGACCAGATTTTGGAGGCTTTCCTTCGACGAAATATTGGCGGCGATAGCAATTGCGGTACCTTCACCATATTTGCCGTTGATGTCGGCTGCAACTTCCTGACAGACATCGAGCTTACGGCTGGAAATAACGACCTTGGCACCTTGTTCGGCCATTTCCCACGCAATCGCTTTCCCGATACCTCGCGATGAACCGGTGATTACGGCCACTTGGCCGGTCATGTCGAATAGCGACATTTGTCTCTCCCTTTTTAACGAAGGGCTTAGGCCCCTGCTTTTTCCGCAAATTTCCAAGCGGACTCGGCCAACGGGAAAACCCGTTCGGCCATCGCCTGTGCATGCGCTGAACTGGCGGTGCCGTCTATCACCCGTTTCTTGATACCCTGAATAATTCCGGCAAGACGGAAGAAATTATAGGCGAAATACCAGTTCATATCGGGCACGCCGTCGCGGCCGGTGGCGGCACAATAGCGTTCGACCATAGCGTCAAGTTCCGGAATGCCGAGCGAGGCTCGATCCAGATCCATAACTCCCGAGCGGCCTTCATTTTGCGTTACCCATGCCATGGCGACATAGGTGAAGTCGGCAAGGGGGTCACCCAAAGTCGACAGTTCCCAATCCAGCACAGCCCGGACGACAGGTTTCTTTGCATCGAAAATCATATTGTCGATACGATAGTCACCATGGACGACGCTGGTTCGCGTCTGTTCAGGCAGGGTTTTGGGCAGCCATTCGATCAGTCGCTCCATTTCCGGCATCACTTCGGTTTCGGCGAGGCGATATTGTTTGGTCCAGCGTTCGACCTGCCGCCCAAAATAATTGCCGGGCTTGCCGAAATCGGACAAGCCCGCGGCCTCAACGTCTACATTATGTAACGCTGCCAAGGTATCGATCATGGCCTCGTAAGTTGCCGTGCGCTCGGTGGCGTTCGAACCGGGCATGGCGCCATCCCAGATCGTGCGACCTTCAACCATGCCCATGACGTAGAACCAGCTACCAAGAACGGCATCGTCAGTGCACAGGCCGTAGGGTTTCGCGACAGGAAATCCCGTCGGATAAAGCCCAGCGATAACCTTATACTCACGATCCACCGCATGGGCACTGGGGAGCAACGGGCCATAGGGTTTGCGACGCAACACATAGGACCCGCTTTTTGCATTCAAGCGATAGGTCGGGTTGGATTGGCCACCTGCAAATTTGAGGACCTCGACCGGTCCTTCAAATCCTTCGACATGGGCGCTCATCCAATCGGCGAGTTTGCTTGCGTCCAATATGTCAGCGCCTGTCGGTGCAACCGTGCCGCTAAAAGCCTTTTGGGCATCAATAGGTGTTTGTGTCGTCATTGGTCGAATATGATGACCGAACGCGCCGCGTCTCCACGTTTCATTTGGTCAAATCCCTCATTTATACGTTCCAGCGGAATGGTTTCGGAAATGATGCTGTCGAGATCCAGCAATCCGCGCATATAGAAATCAACGAGGCGCGGAATATCGACCGGGAAGCGGTTGCCACCCATGATCGCCCCTTGCAATTTCTTACCCGACAACAGGTCCATGGCCGAAAGGCCAACCTGATGCGACAGCGGCATCATACCCAAAATGGTCGCAGTACCTCCGCGTTTCAGTGATTTGACGGCCAGTTCGCCCGATGCAGGACGGCCGACGGCTTCAATCGCATGGTCAACGCCTCCCTTGCTCAATTCCTGAATTTGCGCAGCTGCATCATCCGCCATTGCATCAATGGTGTCCGTCGCACCCAGCTTCATAGCCAGCGCCCGCTTTTCCGGAATGGGGTCGGCGGCAATGATCCGTCCCGCACCGGCAATCTTGGCGGCATTGATGGTCGCAAGACCAACTCCGCCGCAGCCGATGACAGCGACGGTTTCACCGGGCGTCACCTTGCAGGCGTTGAAAATTGTTCCGGCGCCCGTGGTCACGGCGCAGCCGATGACCGAAGCACGATCCAGCGGCATTTCGGGATTAATGGCAACGCAGGCATGTTCATGAACCAACATCATCTCGGCATAGGCCGACAGGTTGAGCATCTGGTTCACAGTGCTGCCATCGGGTCGTGTCAGCCTTGGCGCTTCGCCGGGCTTGCGACGAGTTTCGCCGCCAAGGCACAGAGACATCCGTCCGGTGACGCAATATTCGCAATGGCCACAAAAGGCAGAGAGGCAGGTGACGACAGCATCGCCGACTTTTACGGTCCGCACTTCGCTACCGACCGCCTCGACAATACCTGCCGCCTCATGCCCGGGAATGGCCGGCAGGGGATGCGGGTAGGTGCCTTCGATAAAGTGCAGGTCGCTGTGGCACAGCCCACAGGCCGCGGTGCGGATAAGCACCTCATGCGGCCCGGGGTTGGCAATGTTCACTTGCTCGATTTGAAGCGGTTTGCCCGCTTCGATCAGGACGGCTGCTTTCACCGGGCTACCCCGATGTCACCGCTCGACATGCCGTCTTTGCCATGCCCGCCATGCTTGCCCAGTTCCATCCTGGCAATTGCGCGCGCATGGACTTCGTCCGGACCATCGGCAAGACGCAAGGTACGCTGTCCAGCGTAGGCATAAGCAAGGCCGTAGTCGTTGGATACGCCGCCGCCGCCATGCGCCTGAATGGCATCGTCTATGATCTTCAGCGCCATGGTGGGTGCCTGCACCTTGATCATAGCGATCTCGGCAGCCGCTGCCTTGTTGCCGACCTTGTCCATCATGTCTGCCGCCTTCAGGCAGAGCAGACGAGTCATTTCAATGTCGATACGGGCACGGGCGATGCGTTCTTCCCAGAGACTATGCTCGGCAATGGTCTTGCCGAATGCGACGCGGCTTTGCAGGCGCTTGCACATTTTTTCGAGCGCTTCTTCAGCGGTTCCGATAGTGCGCATGCAATGGTGGATACGGCCAGGTCCGAGGCGACCCTGCGCGATCTCGAAACCACGGCCTTCGCCAAGCAGCATATTGGAAGCAGGAATACGGACATCCTTAAGTTCGATTTCCATATGCCCATGCGGTGCGTCGTCATATCCGAAAACTGGCAGATGTCGGAGGATCTTCACGCCCGGGGCATCCAGTTCCATCAATACCATCGACTGTTGTGCGTGCCGTTTGGCCTCGAAATCGGTCTTGCCCATCACAATAGCAATTTTGCAGCGCGGATCGCCAGCGCCCGAGGACCACCATTTCACGCCGTTCAATACATATTCGTCACCTTCGCGGCGGATCGAAGTTTCGATATTGGTGGCATCCGACGAAGCAACGGCCGGCTCGGTCATCAAAAAGGCCGAGCGGATTTCGCCGTTCATCAACGGGATCATCCATTTCTGCTTTTGCTCGGCAGTGCCGTAGCGCAGGAATACTTCCATATTGCCTGTGTCAGGTGCGGAGCAGTTGTAAACTTCTGACGCCATGCCAATTCGGCCCATTTCTTCGGCGCACAAGGCATATTCCATATTTGTCAGACCGGGGCCTTCGAATGCCACGCTGTCGTCTACGTGCACACGGCCCGACGTTGGCGGCATGAAAAGGTTCCAAAGGCCTGCAGCCTTTGCGCGAGCCTTTTCCTCTTCAACAACCTGCAGGACTTTCCAGCGGCTACCGGTTGCTTGTTCGGCATAATAATCGGCGACGCGTGGGCGGATGAAGCGCTCGTTATGATCGCGAATGCGATCCCGCCAGTAGGTTTGCTTTTCGGTGAGATCGAAATCCATGACTCAACATCCTCTTCTAAAATTTAATTGGACGGTTAACTGGCAGACTCTGCCTTACTGTTCAAGACACGCAAGCGTTCATTGTGACTTTCGCGCGAAATTGGGAAGTGCCGCAAGATGGATATGCCGATAATCCCGAGCGTCGCCAGCGCGACCATATAGTAAAGCGCAAGCCCGTCGAGGACGGCGGCATTGACTTTGCCGGGTACTGCTTCTTGCGGGAAATTAGCGAAAGTCAGAATCATACCTGCAAAGAATGTCCCGATGCCTACGGCGCATTTTTGCATGAAGAAATAGCCAGCGAAAAACAGGCCCTCGGAACGACGGCCGGTCTCCTGCTGCGAGGCTTCGACCACATCGGCCATCATCGACGATGTCAGCATCATCATTCCAACGGCTGCGCCATTCGACACGATGAGGAAGGAGAACATATACAGAATCGAAGGGTTGTCCGGCGCGCCTGGGACCAGATCGAGCAACCAACCTAAGTACATAGCCGAATTGAAGGTAAGGGAAATGATCGCAAGCAGGATCGCAGCGTTTTTTTTGCCCAAACGGCCCGACAAAGGCGGTACGACGACGAAGGCGACGATGACTGTCCCGAAAAGCATTAATGCATAGTAGAGCATCTGCATTTGTTCGAGCTGCCAAAGAAAGGCGAGTTGGTAATTGGACAAAGCAAAGGTGATGCCCTGATTAATCAGGCCAAATAACGCAGCTGACGTAAGCCAGAGAAATGCGCGATTGGACAACGTCGCTTTTACTTCGGTCAGCGCGTGTCGCAGCCCGGCACCGCGCGGCGCCGGGGGTGATTGCGTTGCCACCCATTTATGCTGTCCCAGCGCCGAAATCAGCACTGCGCCCGTCATCATCAACGCACCGCACAGCGAATAGGCGTCATAACCGACAGGATCGCTGACACCCTTGGGTCCGGTGAAGAAAATGCCATAGGCAAAGATGAGAATAAGTAATCCGCCAGCCCAGCCGAAAAGGAAGCGATACCGCATCAAACGGGTTCGCTCGTCATAGTCGGCGGTGATTTCCGGGACGAGCGCAATGGACGGAACCTCGCACATCGACACAAGTGTGCGTGCCAGAACGGCTGTGCAGAAAAGCCAGATGATTGTGCCCGTCTGATCCATTTCAGGCGGATGCCATAGGAGCATCCAAATGACTCCGAGGGGGATAGCGGACGCATACAGCCACGGTAACCTGCGACCCCATTTGCTTTGCGTCCTGTCGCTGAGTTCTCCGATTATCGGATCGGCAAAGGCATCGAAAATCAATGCCGCCATGATGACCGTACCTACGATGCCTGCATCGATACCGAGCACCTGATTATAGAATATCAGCAAGAAGACAGAAAAACCGTTGTCTTTAATCCCATAAGCGACCGAGCCGAGGCCGTGAATCACTTTTAACGATCGTGGAAGCCGAGCAGTAGCGGTCATGCGACGAACAGAATCTTCGAAAATGCGGCGAATCGCATGCGGTGGGGGCTCCTCATTCCTGCACCTATGCTAGGGCCGCGGCCTTGCCTGTCAATCGGTGCGGAAATGACGTTACGGCATGCTTCGCTCGCCGATAAGCGCTTGCCTTTCCGCGCGCCACAGCCCAAAATTTAGCCAAGCAATTAATAGGAGAGCGTCATGTCCGACCTTGAATCATTCCGCGCCGAAGCGCGCGCATGGCTCGAAGAAAACTGCCCACCCGAAATGCGAACCCCGGTAAAAGGGGACGAAGACATCTGCTGGGGTGGCCGCAATTTCAAGTTCCAAAGCGAAGCCCAAAAACTCTGGATGGAGCGTTGCGCGGCCAAGGGCTACACTGTCCCCGATTGGCCCAAGGCCTATGGAGGCGCAGGTCTTAGTCCTCAGGAAACGAAGGTTCTGCGTCAGGAAATGGCGAAACTGGGCTGTCGGAGCCCTCTAAACAGTTTTGGCATCTGGATGCTTGGACCCGCGCTGCTGAAATTTGGCACCGAAGAGCAGAAAGTGCATTACCTGAACCAAATCGCGCGCGGTGAAATCCGCTGGTGCCAAGGTTATTCAGAGCCCGGATCAGGCAGCGACCTTGTATCGATGCAAACCTATGGCGAGGATAAGGGCGACCATTGGGTAGTAAACGGCCAGAAAATCTGGACGTCTTACGCCGACAAGGCGGACTGGATTTTCTGTCTTGTCCGTACCGACAAGACGAACAAATATCAGGGCATCAGTTTCCTGCTGTTTGATATGGAAACCCCGGGCGTTTCAACAAAGCCAATTAAGTTGATTTCCGGCAACTCGCCCTTTTGCGAGACCTTTTTCGACAATGTGGTCGTGCCCAAACATCAGATTGTTGGCGAATTGAACCGCGGCTGGGACGTTGCGAAATATCTGCTCGGGCATGAGCGTGAGATGATTTCCGGCATGGGCGGCGATGGCGGCGTAACATCAATCGGCGCTGCGATGAAGGCTGTACTGGCCGAAGAGCCTGTTTTGCGCGCGCAAATGGCGTTGTTCGATGTCGACAATCTGACCTTCCGTGCCCATGGCGAACGTTTCATGGACGAATGGAAAACCGGCAAGGCCCATCCTGCCTATTCGAATTTGATGAAATATGTTGGCACCGAACTGAACAAGAAACGGAACGAGTTGGTCATGTCGATCGGCGGTTCGCAGGCTCTGGAATGGGAAAGTGAACGCTCCAATGGCGGATCCAAAGCGCGTAACTGGTTGCGGACCAAGGCGAACTCGATCGAAGGCGGCACCAGCGAGGTTATGTTGAACGTTGTGTCCAAACGTATTCTTGAAATGCCGGGAGCGTAATCATGGCGATGACACTAAACGACGATCAGACCATGCTGCGCGATAGCGCGCGTGACTTCATGGCGAGTGAAGCGCCGGTTACCCATTTTCGCAAGTTCCGCGATATGGGATGCAAAGATGGCTTCAGCCATGATTTGTGGAAGGAATTTGCTGAAATGGGCTTCACCGGAATCCTAATTCCCGAAGCCGATGGCGGCATGGGTATGGGCCATATTGAAGCGGGTATCGTGCTGGAAGAAATCGGACGCAATCTGTCGCCCTCGCCATTTCTTTCTACCTCTGTCGCGGCAGTCGAGGCATTGAAGCTGGCAGACAAGGGCATGCGCGACCGCTGGTTTCCGGGCATCTTGGCTGGGGAGACCGTGATTGGCCTCGCCATCGATGAAGGGGTCAAACACCGGCCTGAAAAAACAGCCTGCAAAGCGGAGCGCAGCGGCAATGGCTTCAAACTGTCGGGCCATAAGCAATTCGTCGTGCAAGGCACGTCGTCTGACATGTTGATCGTTGCGGCTCGCACAGCGGGTTCGGCTGGAGAGACCGACGGGCTGACCCTATTCGCGGTCGAAAAGGACGCGGCCGGATTGTCGATGGAGGCCGCACGGCTGGTCGACTCGGCCATGGCCGCGCATGTGACACTGGAGGGTGTACAGGTAGATGCCGATGCCGTTATCGGGGAAGTCGACGGCGGCTGGTCAGTCTTGCGCAAGGTGCTTGATGCGGGCCGTGTAGGCGCAGCCGCCGAAATGGTAGGCGTCGGTTCCGGTGCGATGGATATGACCTTTGAGTATCTGAAAACCCGCAAGCAATTTGATCGCGTGATCGGCGAGTTTCAGGCCCTGCAACACCGCGCCGCGCATCTCTACGGCGAGATGGAAGGCGCGCGTTCCATCGTGCTGAAGGCCCAGTCGTTGATGGACGAAGGTCACGCCAAGGCCGAGCTTTATGTAGCTGCCGCAAAGGCAAAGGCGGGCCTTGCCTGCAATCTTGCCGTGCGGGAAGGCGTACAGATGCATGGTGGCATCGGCATGACCGATGAATATGATATCGGCCTTTATATGAAGCGGGACCGCAGCCTCAACGAGTTTTTTGGCGACGCCTATTATCATGCCGACCGCGTGGCGACGATGAACGGCTATTGAGTCACATGCCCTTCTTTTGTGGGGCTTTAAAAGGATGAATACACATGGATTTACAGACTCTTTTCAATCTCAATGATCGTGTCGCGGTTGTTACTGGTGGTTCGCGCGGAATCGGCAAGATGATAGTTGAAGGCTATTTGAATGCAGGCTGTGCCCGTGTCTACATTAGCGCGCGTAAGGTGGACCAGATTGAAGCCACAGTCGCAGAATATGGAGACAAAGTCATCGGACTGCCCTGTGATCTGTCGACCGTCGAAGGTTGTCAGTCCCTTGCCGCCCAGATCGCCGAGCGAGAAGAAAAGGTCGACATTCTCGTCAACAACGCGGGTGCAGCTTGGGGCGCAGATTTTGGTACTGTCACTGACGCGCAGTGGGACCGGGTCATGGACCTGAATGTGAAAGGATTGTTTTTCCTCACACAGGCGCTGCATCCGCTGATGAAGAAGGCGGCAACATTTGAACGGCCAGGCAAGGTGATCAACATTGCGTCGATCGACGGGATCAAAATCAACCCGTGGCAGACCTACGCCTACCAAGCGTCAAAAGCTGCAGTTATCCACCTGACCCGTCGTTTGGCCGCAGAGTTGGTCAAGGATAACATTCTGGTAAGCGGCATAGCACCGGGTGCTTTCCAGTCCGAAATGAACAAGGCCGCGCGCGATCACGCCGATGCGGTTGCCAAGAATATTCCGTTTCCGCGAATCGGAACGCCCGAAGATATGGCCGGGCTTGCGATCTTTTTAGCCGCCCGTTCCGGCGATTATATCGTCGGCGACACCCTCGCATGCGATGGCGGCATTGCTTATTCCAGTTTGCCAGGGAACGGCATCGCACCCTGATCGCAACGTGACGTTACGGAAATTGGGCGAGTTGCAAAACATGCAACTCGCCCAATTCTTTTCGCAATTGCAGCAAAAGCAACGCCTGATTATTTGGAACTCAACGGCAAGAGATTGCCGAAACGCACTTTAACCGGCGGGCTCTCTCCTCCTCTCTCCCTCGCCCCCGGTTGAATCGAACGGCCCTCATGCACGGCGTGAGGGCCGTATTCGTTTGGGCCGGTCATCGGCAAAATCTTATTCTCCATTTTGTCCACCGCAAATCCGCTCGCCTGTGGATAAGTCGTCTTTTTCCCCTTTGCGCGACTCGGAAAGTCATGACAGTTTTAAGTCATCAGGCAGGACCGCTACGATGCAAAACCGGACCGGAAACGGGAAAGTGGAGCGGAACAGAGGAAATGCAGGATCACCAAATCAGCAGGCAGTCTGGTCGCAAGACTCAGGAAATGTAGCAGAGGCGGTGGGCACAAAGAAAACGAACATCAAGTGCGGCATCATGCAAATGACGCAACGCCGGGTGGGATACCCAAAGTGCCAAGGCGAACCAACAAGGCCTTCGGGCCAAGTTGGGGAACCGGACGTCAGACAGCGGAAAGAATGGCCCTTGGGCCAAGGACTTCCAACCTCAGACGCAGTGGGCGCTGGTAGCAATACCAGCGCCCATTTATTTTGCTCCCGTCAAAATCCTTGAAAGGCTGGAAACATCCAAAGCCGACTCAACGGATAGGCAATCCTGTTTTTGCAGTGCATAATGGGCCGGTTGGGGGAGAAAAGCATATGTTCATAGGACATTGGGCGCCGGCGATGGTGGCAGCAACGCACAAGGAGGCGCCAAGTCTGCCAGTTCTCTTCATTGCCGCGCAATTGGTGGACTGGGCCTTTTTCCTTCTTCTGATATTCGGGATCGAAGCCATGCGGGTCACGCCTGGGATTTCTGTGATGAATCCCATGGACCTTTACCATATGCCCTATACGCACAGCCTTCTCGGGTCGGCTTTGTGGGCGGCGGGCTTCGCCGCTCTTGTTTTCATCCTAAGCCGTAACCGAACAGCTGCCATCATTTCTGCTTTGATGGTGCTGTCGCACTGGTTTCTGGATCTGCTGGTCCATGTCCCTGATTTGACCTTGGCGGGTAGCGCGCCGAAGCTGGGATTGGGGTTGTGGAACCATCCGGGTATCGAAATGCCACTGGAACTCATCCTCACGTTCGGGGCCTTGTGGTTCTTTGCCATTAAAGCGAAACCCAAGAGGTTGCCGCTGTTGCTTTTGGCGGGATTGCTGATTGCCTTCCAAGCGGTGAACTGGTTCGGGCCGGTCGAACCGGAGGTAACATTGGGAACCAGCCTGCTGGCCTTTGTCGCGTTCGGTCTTGTCACCTTGGCGTCTTGGTGGACGGCCCGCAGTGCTTCTGACTGAAACGAACCAAAGCCACTGGCCAAAATCCTGCTCCCTCGCTAAGGCGCATCCATGTCCGAGATCACACCCCAAATCGTCGCCGACCATGGTCTGAATGAAGAAGAATATGCGCGCATCCTGCATGCGATGGGGCGCGAGCCTAATTTGGTGGAATTAGGAATATTCTCGGTGATGTGGTCGGAGCACTGCTCTTACAAATCCTCGCGTATTCATTTGAAGAAACTGCCGACCAGTGCCCCGTGGGTAATTTGCGGCCCTGGCGAAAATGCCGGCGTTATCGACATTGGCGATGGGCCGAACGGCACCAAGCTTGCAGCGATCTTCAAAATGGAATCGCATAATCATCCCAGTTATATTGAGCCCTATCAGGGCGCAGCGACGGGCGTTGGCGGAATTTTGCGCGATGTATTCACGATGGGCGCGCGTCCCGTTGCAAACCTGAATGCCTTGCGTTTTGGACGGCCTGACCACCCCAAAATGAAGCATCTGGTACAGGGCGTCGTTGCCGGCATCGGAGGCTATGGCAATTGTGTTGGCGTGCCGACCGTAGGCGGTGAAACCAATTTCCATCCGGCCTATGATGGTAATATCCTGGTCAATGCGATGACCGTGGGCATCGCTGACCAAGACAAGATTTTCTATTCGGCCGCAACGGGCGTGGGCAACCCCATCGTTTATGTGGGCTCCAAGACCGGCCGCGATGGCATCCACGGTGCGACCATGGCGTCAGCGGACTTTGGCGAAGATACTGAAGAAAAACGGCCTACAGTTCAGGTCGGCGATCCCTTCACGGAAAAGCTCCTGATTGAGGCGTGCCTTGAGCTGATGGCGTCGGACGCCATTGTTGCCATTCAGGATATGGGTGCCGCAGGGCTAACCAGTTCCAGTGTGGAAATGGCTACTAATGGCAAAGCCGGCATCATTCTCGACATGGATAAAGTGCCATGCCGTGAAGAGGGGATGACCCCATATGAAATGATGCTGTCCGAAAGTCAGGAGCGCATGTTGATGGTCCTGAAACCGGGCCGCGAGGAGTTTGCGAAGGCAATATTCGACAAATGGGAACTCGACTTTGCCGTCATCGGTGAAGTGACCGATACCGGCCATATGGTGCTGATGTGGCAAGGCGAAGTGGTATGCGATATTCCGCTTGGTCCGCTTGCTGAAGATGCTCCGCTATATGATCGGCCTTCCGCCTCGAAAGATGAGTATAAAACTTGGGCCAAGGTCAAGCCGTTGGGCGATATTCCCGACAGCACCGACATCGGCGCAGACCTGCTCAAGCTGATGGCCTGCCCGGACCTGGCTTCACGCGCCTGGATATGGCAGCAATATGATAGTCAGGTTGGCGGAGATACCGCGCAACTTTCAGGCGGTGACGCGGCCGTGGTCCGCATACATGGAACTCATCGCGCGCTGGCTATGAGTACGGACTGCACGCCACGATATTGCTATGCCAATCCCTATGAAGGTGGCAAGCAAGCGGTGGCGGAGACGTATCGCAATATTAGTGCAGTTGGCGCAACGCCCCTGGCCATCACCAATTGCCTCAACTTTGCCAATCCGCAGCGCCCCGAAATCATGGCGCAAATTGTGGGTTGTCTGGAAGGCATGGCGGACGCGTGCCGTGCGCTCGACTACCCAATCGTGTCCGGCAATGTCTCGCTTTACAATGAAAGTAAGGCGACGGGTGGCGGAAGCGCGATCCTGCCGACGCCTGCTATCGGTGGCGTGGGGGTGCTCGAAGATGTGAGCACGATGACGACAATCGGGTTCAAGACGGTAGGCGATGTCATCTGGCTTTTGGGCCAAGTAGGTACGCATCTCGGGCAGTCGCTATGGCTGCGTGAAATTGCTGGCCGTGAAGATGGCGATGCCCCTGTGGTCGATCTGGACTTAGAGCGGCAACAAGGCGAGCAGGTGCGGCAGCTTATTGCGAGAGGTACAGTTAGCGCTGTCCATGATGTCAGCGATGGCGGCCTTCTGGTCGCGCTGACGGAGATGGCGCTGGCGGGGAAAAAAGGCTGCACACTTTCGGCGGCGTTAGACACAGTTCAGGCCTTTGGTGAAGATCAGGGTCGTTATGTTTTAACAACGCCGCCAGGCGTAACTGTGCCAAATGCAGTGGCAATCGGCACGGTGGGTGGAACCAAGGTTGCCGACGTTGAATTGGCTGACCTGCATGCAGCGCATGACAGCTTCTTCAAAGAGTGGATGGAACAATGAACACTCCCACCGGCTTATCCTTGCCATGACCACAGGATATTCCGGTAAGCCACTTGTTCAAAAACTAGGCTACAAAGACGGGATGCGTGTGTGGTTTGATTCCATGCCTGATAGCGTCCGAGCCGAAATCGGAGAGGCGGGGCTGGCCCTATCCGAAGAGCTTGTGCCGACCTCCGGTGTTCACGCGGCACATTTGTTTGTAACCGACAAAATCGCCTTGGGCGAAAAGCTGGAGGCGCTACGCAAGGTGCTGGACCCGGCCGGTTTTATCTGGGTCAGTTGGCCAAAGAAAGCTGCCAAGGTTACCACAGACATTACCGAAGATACGATCCGCGCGATCATTTTACCCAACAGTGACCTTGTGGACGTAAAGGTCTGCGCGGTCGATGCCGTATGGTCCGGACTGAAGCTGATGATCCGTAAGGACCGGCGTTAGGCGTTCAGCCCCACGGCATCGATGAAATCGTTGGAAAAGGCGTCACGTTCCGCTTGATCGGGCAATATAATTCGCCGTGCGGCATTCCATCGGTCGACATTTCCTCCATAGGCGGCGCGCACGCGGGCCTTAGTCAAATGGTTCGTTTTGCCCCAATGCATTGTGAATGGCATTCCAGCCGCCTCAAAGCGTTGGGCGACCAGTTTGATCAACTTTTGTGTCGCCGTCGAATCAATACCATCAATGTCGATTACACAGGTCGGATCATAACGGGTAAAGGATAATATCCCGGGAGATTTTTGTACATAGCGGCAGGTAAGCACGACCCCTGCCTTTTTGTGGGAGCGGAAGGCTTCGGCCATAATCGCCAACGCATTGCTAACCTGCGCTAGGGGTACGCCGAATCCGCTACTTGCCACACCGCGACGCGCGTCGGTGAACGTGTATGCTTGGCCGGGCGTTTTCCATTTTTCCGGCTTGCCTATTTCGCTTTGCTCTTTGAGCATTATCTCCATCAGCAACCAAGTGGCCAAGTCGCGGAACGCTGGATCCAATTTGATGATGTCGCCAATCAATTTGGGCAGGTCAGTGCCGTCGGTGTTTTCCTTTTTCAGATTATAGGCCACCTGCCGGTTGGGCTCGCATACTTCCTTGTATCGGACCGTGCAAAACACCTTGGCCCGATCGCCTTCTTCCCAAAGATCATCGGGGTCCATGATGGCTTGGAAAAAATAGGGGCGGCGGCTTTCGTCGGGAATGCCAGATCCCCGGAAGTCGAGCGAATTCAAAGCTGCCTTGACTTGCCCATAGCGGATACGCCGTAGCGACGTATTTAACAGATACCGTCCTGTTGCGCAGATAAGCACCGAATGGACGATGCCGAGCGAACCGAGGCTGACCAATGCGGCTTCAAAAAGTGTATCATCGCGCACAAGCTCTGCGCCAAGCCGGGCGGCAAAGCCGTCGTTCATGACAGGTGCGCTCGCGCGCTCGATCCACATATTGCGGTTCGCAGTCAACAGTTGGATACCGGCAACCTGGCTTTCCATGCCCCCGACATCCAATGCCGAGCCATGCACTCCAGTGCCTAAAGCACCAGCAATAGTCTGGCCGTTGCTCGCGCCGGACGTGCGCAAAGCCTTACGCCGCTGGCTGTTGGGCAGAACATTGTTGGGCGATTCCAGCGTTTCGTTGATCCGCGCGATAAGCGTGCCGCATTGGCAGAGTAGAAGTTCGTCCTGCGTCACGCGGGATTCTGGATGGATGTCGCTGGCGGTAAAGGCAAAACGCCAGTCGAGTTTATTGGTCTCGACTATCCAGCCATTGGCTACGGCCGGAATGTCAGAAAAAGACCAGTGCGCGCCGACAGCTCTGATGCGTTTCCCGGCGGCTACTGCATCCCGGATGACCTGCTGTAACCGACCCGCCGTTGCTTTCATTCCGGCAAAGGATGGCGACTTCGGGGTTTCATTTCGTACCGTCAGTATTTTTGCGACGGGCACGCTGACATTTTCGTGATGATTGACCCAATTTGCCGCATTGCGGCTGTCGATGAATGTGTCGGGCATGGGTACCCCTCCCCTTTCCTCCAAAAGGCGACATGGTCCTTTGGACTCAAGCCGAAAATTGCCGGTACGACCAAGGGGATTGTTTCAGGCTTAGTCGCCCGACGCAATCGAAAAAGAGGTTAACCCGTCGATAAGGAACGGAATTTTGGGGATTGCGCCTGTTTAAGCAGGCGCGGCTAACAGATTATATGGGTCAACTCCGCCCGAAAGCATAGCCTCGTGCGCGGCACGATAGGCAACAGGTTCGGATATGCCCAAGCGCTTGCGCGCATCAGCGAGAGGTTCCTTCAGAAGCTCGACAATATCTTCATGCACAATATTCTTCGCAGCATTTCCGATATGATAGCCTTCGTGCACCGCTTTCATGATCGGAGCCGAGCGTGCCACACGTCGTTTCAATTCAAAACCGCCCGCATAAGCAATAAAGCCTACGCCAAGGTTGCGGTTCTGCGCATAGGTAAATGCTAGAACGCACTGCTCCCCTAACGCATCGCGGCCGTAGCCTGTTAACACGTGAAGCATGTCGTGCGTGTCCCGAAGCCGGTCGCCATAACGGTCAATGCCGTCTTCATAGCGCACACCGGCGTCGGTAAATTTGGCATATTCAGCTTCGAGACCGGCGGCGCTCAGGCCCTCGCGTTCCATGAAATCGACATAGGCGCGGCCTACCGTTCCAGCTGGCAGCTTCTTGATGCTGTCATGATCATCCAGCACATCAATGAGGCGCTGTTTGCTTGCGAGAATCCGCTGGCCCTTTTCGCTATGCCAGAAGGAGCTGGCAATTTTGCGGAACTTGCGGCCACGCAACGCGGCGATGATGTGGAATACCTGTTCCGTGTCTTCCTTATCCGCGATCAGCTTGCGGAAGTGATGCAGCGCCTTCAGCGGGCGGAATTCACCTGCGGGGCGGTCAGGATGATGAAATGGCAGAGCGGTCATCGGGGGGACTCCATGAATTTTCCAGAGACTAGATATTTTCTACCTACATCAATGTCAATAACAAAAACTTAAAGTGCTGGACGAGATGCCTGGGCAACTGTATTAATCGGACAATACAGGGGGAAGTTATGCAGCCAGAGACTGACCGTTACCTAACACTCGACGCCATGCGGGGTTTTGCGGTGATGGGAATATTGGCGATGAATATCGTAGCCTTTTCTATGCCGGAATGGGCCTATGTGACTCCAAGGGCCTATGGTGGATTGTCCGCCGACAACCAAGCGTCCTGGATTTTCTCTTTCATTTTCATCGATGGGAAGATGCGAGGCCTTTTCTCGCTCATGTTCGGCGCGAGTATGATGCTGATCATCGAACGCGCCCAAGCCAAAGGCGAGAGCGCCGCCAAAGTGCATTATGCCCGCATGTTCTGGCTGGCCTTGTTCGGGCTGGCGCATTATTTTTTCCTTTGGTTCGGCGACATATTATTTCTGTACGCAAGTGTGGGATGCATCGCCTTTCTGTTCCGGAATTGGGAGCCTCCCCGATTGATTAAATGGGCGTTGATTCTTTTCGGTCTGGGCATTCTGTTTTGGGGGCTTCAATTGGGTGGACTGCAGGTGCTTCAATATTTTGCAACCCAGCCCGATGCCGATCCCGATATGTTGAAGCAATATAATGAAATATTGCGGAGCAATGATTTCGATTTAAATGTCGAGGATGAGATCGCCCTTCACAGGGGAGCATATTGGCCAATTGTGACCGAGAAGCTGTCCGAATGGTATACGCCCCTCGCCGCTGTATTACAGTCCATTGCCGAGACCCTGCCCTTGATGATGATCGGCATGGCTATGAAGAAGAACGGCTTTATTACCGGGGAGTGGGATGCTGCGGCTTATACGCAATGGGCAAAGCGGCTGGTTCCCGCTGGCCTGACGGCGAGTGCTGCGCTGGCTGCATATCTGGTGTTTGTCGACTATGATCTGATAAGCTCGCTTGCCGTATTCCTCGCGTGGAGCGCGATTCCCCGCTTGATGCTCACCGTGGGATATGCAGCATTGCTGATCCTGTTCATCACACGGACCGCGCATAGAAAGTTCATTGCTCGCGTCGCCGCCACGGGGCAGGCGGCATTTACCAATTATCTCGGAACCTCCATCCTGATGACCACGCTATTTTATGGATATGGCTTTGGCCTTTTCGGCTCTGTAAGCCGGGTCGGATTATGGCCGATTGTCTTTGCCGTGTGGGTATTAATGCTGCTTTGGTCCCAACCTTGGCTTGCCCAATATCGGTATGGCCCGCTTGAGTGGCTATGGCGCAGTCTGGCACGCGGGCAAGTGCAGGCCATGACCCGCTAAAGTTATTGCAATCAATTCGCATTAACGGTAAGCACGTTTCGATAGGAGCGAATCTATGGTCGTTTGCGTGTGTAATGCTATCCGGGAAAAAGACTTGCGTGCGGCGGTACGCTCGGGGTCGGACCGCCCCAATGATGTTTACGCGCGCCTCGGCCGCAAACCGAAATGCGGCCAGTGCCTGTCGTTTGCACGTAATATCATTAGCGCAGGATCTGCGACCGCGTAGCAATAGCAGCCTATGAATCTCCGGTTATTCTGCGGATTTTTACCTTCACTTGACAGAGTTTCATCGTTATCCTGGCTCCTCCATCGCACAGGAGACTATCCATGAAGGGTGACGCAAAAGTTATCGAGTTTTTGAACGAGGCGCTCAAAAACGAACTGACCGCAGTCAACCAATATTGGCTACATTACCGGATGCTTGATAATTGGGGTGTTGCGAAGCTTGCCCATTTTGAACGGCATGAATCGATTGATGAAATGAAGCACGCGGACCGCCTTTCGGAACGCATTCTCTTTTTGGATGGCTTGCCAAATTTCCAGCTTCTCGGTCGCTTGCGTATCGGTGAGACGGTGGAAGAAATTTTGAAGGCCGATCTGGAACTGGAGTATGAGGCGCTACCCTTGCTGAAGGATGCGATCGCTTATTCTGAAAGCGTACGCGACTATGTTAGCCGCGACCTGTTCGCCGACATTCTGGAGAGCGAAGAGGAGCATGTTGATATGCTCGAAAAGCAGTTCGACATGATTGCCCGCATGGGCATTGAAAATTACGTGCAGTTGCAGTCTAAACCCGCGGAAGATTGACCTTAAGCAGGATCTCGCAATCGTTGCCGTTTAGCCGTAGCTCATCCCGCCAAGTGCGTTGCGTTGGCCGAAGCTAACCGGGCGGCGTTCGACGAGCGGGCTCGCCTCTGATTCTAATGCGGCGAGTGTCGCTTCGAACACGGGGCGAAGCCGGACAACCTTTTCAACCAGTTCAGATGGATCAATCTGGATTTCGACATAATGGCGCGCGGCAATCTCGATCTCTTCGGCCAGCAATGCCAATTGATCAGCGCCAAACTGCCAGGATTCGCCCTTCAGTGTGTGCGCAGGTATAACCAATTTGGCCGAATCTTTGAGCCGCATTGCTTCTTCGATAGCCGCCACCGACTTGGTGCCGTCCTCGCGAAAATAGCCCAGAATACGTACAAATCCGGCACCCAGCAGATTGCGGGTCTCGGTAAAGGTCTTCCAGTCGATCAGATCATCTGGCTTATCGGTCAACGCGCTGCTCCATGGACAACGAAAATGGTCCTGTCGGTTTCCTTTACACTGGCAGAAGTAAACAGAGCGTTGACGAAATCTGTTTGGCAAAATTCCGGTCAGTTATTGTCCGCGAAAGGATTCTTGGACGATCTGAAGTTGATTCGAACCGGGACCGCGCCAAAATCCAGATCTCGGCGGATACCGTTGAGCAGATAACGCGCGTAGCTTGCCGGCAATTCGTCGGTACGGTTACCGAAAATGACAAATGTCGGCGGACGGTTACGTGCCTGTGTCATGTAACGCAATTTGATCCGTTTGCCGCCAGGGGCAGGTGGCGGGTTTGCTGCGACGGCGGCTTCGAACCAGCGGTTTAGAATGCCGGTTGGAACGCGCTTATTCCATGCCTCACGTGCGTCGAATGCGGCCGAAAGCAATGGATCGAGGCCTTTGCCAGTCATAGCCGAAACCGCAATCAACGGGACACCCTTTAGCTGTGAAAGCCCCTCTTCGAGTGCGCCACGAATACCGTTGAACAGGCTGCTCGCGTTTTCGGCAACGTCCCATTTATTAATGGCGATGATGAGCGCGCGCCCTTCCTGAATAACATGATCGGCAATTTTCAGGTCCTGCACTTCCAGACCCTTGGTTGCATCGAGCAAAAGAACGACAACCTCGGCGAAGTCTATCGCATGGCGTGCATCGGCTACAGAAAGTTTTTCAAGCTTGTCTTGAACTTTGGCGCGTTTGCGCATTCCGGCGGTATCGATCAGACGCACGCGGCGTTCGGTCAGAAGGGGCGGAATATTACCTTCCTCATCGGGCTCGCCCTGTTTGGGATCGGGATCGGTCCAGATCCAATCGATAGAAATGCTATCGCGTGTAATTCCTGCTTCTGGACCGGTAATCAGGCGGTTTTCGCCCAGCAGTTTATTAATCAGGGTCGACTTGCCTGCATTAGGACGTCCCACGATAGCCAATTTCAATATGGCGTCTGGTGCCTCCGGGTCCTGAACCTCGAACGCGCCACCATCAATATGCGGCAATAGTGCCTGAAACAGGTCGGCCATGCCTTCACCATGCTCACCGCTGATCGCAATGGGGTCGCCAAAGCCGAGCGCATAGCTTTCGAGGATACCATTATCGCCCTGCTTACCCTCGGCCTTATTCACGGCAAGAACGACCGGGGTCGCGCTACCACGCAGCCAGCGAGCAATTTCTTCATCGAGCGGTGTGACACCTACTCTTCCGTCGATCAGAAAAAGCGCAACTTGGGCGCCAGCTATTGCAGCTTCGGTTTGCATTCTCATGCGACCCGGCAGCGTATCAGGATCTTCATCCTCATAACCAGCCGTGTCGACAATGGTGAATTCAAGGTCGAAAAGTCGGCCCTGACCTTCCCGCCGGTCGCGCGTGACACCGGGTGTGTCATCGACAAGCGCAAGCTTTTTGCCGACCAATCGGTTGAATAATGTCGACTTGCCGACATTAGGCCGACCGATAATGGCTACCGTCGGCAACATGCCGGCACTACTCCTTAAAGTTACCCGCGAAAGGCCGAAATGCGGCCCGAATCGTCGAGAATGTAAAGCGTGTTGTTCGCGACAATTGGCGCGAGCGACACGGGCGATTTGAGGTCGAAAACTTCACTCGCCGTACCTTCGGCAGGAGAAATCGACCAGATGTTGCCGCGCGAGCTGGCCACAATCAAGCGGCCTCCCGCGAGTACAGGACCATACCAACTGATGGGGCCCTTTTTCTTTTCTTCATTATCGTACCGCTGCAACTTGGAAATCCAGCGTATCTTTCCGCTGGAGCGTGCCACGCATAGAAGACGTGCTTCGTCGGTCATGACAAAGACCCACTCGCCCGCGGTAACCGGCGTAGAAATGCCGGCGATATTGATTTCCCAGATTCGCTGACCCGTCACCAGTTCGTACGATGCCATACGGCCGCCCTTACCCAAGGCAAATACTCGGCCACGGTCAATCACCGGATCGGCGTCAATATCGGTAAGAGTCGAAACCGAAGTCGACATGGCCGTGCGTGACAGCGTATCGGTCCAAAGGCTGCGCCCGTTTTCGTAGCGGTATGCCGCCAGTTCGCCGCTGGAATAACCGGCGATAATGGTACCTTGGGCCGCCGCAGGTGCGCCGACTCCGAAAATGCCGGACGCGGAAACAGGGCCTGCTTCATTCCACTGGGCCTCGCCATCGGTCTGGCGAAGGGCGTAAATCTGGTTGTCCTGTGTCATTACATAGACATTGCCATTCGAAAGCGTCGGGGCCCCCCGCAGCGGTCCTGCCGGGCGCTTTTTCCAACTCAGTGCGCCTGTGTCGGCGGCAAGCGCAGCAACATCACCAACGCCGTTGGTGGCAAAAACCATAGTGCTGGTCGCGCTGACTCCTCCGCCGAAGCGTGAGGGTTTTCCGTCGTCATCAATCTCGAGAGCATTGGACCAGATCTGGGCGCCGCTGTTCGCGTCGAGGGCGGTGACGCGCGCGGTTGTGTCGACGACATAGACGCGCGAATCGCTAACAACCGGGCTTGCGGCGAGGCGTGCCCGCGGGTTTGCGCCAGTGACATTGGCGCTCCAGATGCGGGACAGGCCTTGTCCCAGCTCGACATGTCCCGGGGATTTTGAGGCATTTCCGCCCGGCTGGGCCCATGCTTCGTTTACTACCGCCGGAGGCAGAATAACCGCCACATTGGCAAGCGCGGGATCGACTTCCATGTCGCGCTCGGTTCCCAGAATGTCGACGCGATTGCCGACGGTCGGGGTATTGTTTTTCTTACCCGCATCGCCACGTACGCCATCCAAAACGGCGCAGCCGCCAAGCGATGCAGATGCGGCAAGAGCCAGTAGCAATTTTGCGCTGATCTTCACTTAATCACTCTCCCTTGGTCGCGTTGTCGGCTGATGCAGTTGCCGTATTTTTCTTTTCATCAACCTGAACGGTATCGATACCCATCGCGCCAGCCATTTGTTGGGCACGGCTGCGTAAGCTTGGTGGCAGGCCTTCCTGCTTGGCAATTTGCGCGAAAATCGGTCCGGCGAGATTGTCCTTGCCCATTTTGATATAGGCCAAAGCCGTCAACTCGCCCGCGCTTCCGAACCAGGCATGGCCTGGCGTTGAAAGGGGCTTTAGCCGATCAACGACAGCTTGGGGTGCAAGCGTGTCAAATTCGGCACTTGTTTGCCGGATAAGCGCAAGATCGCGAAAGGTTTGGGGCAGGCTGCTATCGCCTGCTACCTTAGCATAAAGAGCAACGGCTTCTTTGGTCTTACCATCTTCGCCGAGCAAATTTGCTTCCACCAATTGCGCCATGGCGCGGTAGCCCGGCTGATCCGCCTTTGCGAGTGTGGCGAGCTTGGCGCGTGCCTCTTTTTGCTGACCGGCGCGCAGCTTGTCCATGGCATCTACAAACTCTTCGCTCTGCTTATCGGCCGCCGCTTGTAGCTGGTTCTTGTAAATGATGTAGCCGCCAAACGCCAGCAAACCGGCAACCAAGGCCACAAGCAGCCAGCGGCCGTAGCGTGTCCAGAAGCTTGTCAGATCGCTCGCGCGGACTGCATCGTCCACTTCGCGCAGGAAAGCTTCATCGCTTCCGGCGCGCTTATCAGTCGGTGTCAAAGCCAAAAGGGCCTCCGAAATTGGGTATTAACTATATAAGGGCTTGCACCCGCTAGCGTCGTCCTTAGCGGGAGTTGTGCCGATAGGCCAGCCCTGCTTCAAGCAGGTTGATAGAGTTGATCCGGACCCGGGAAACTGCGGTCCCGCACGCCACTCGCATATTCGCGAACGGCATCTTCGACCGATGCCCCCATATTGCCGAACTTCTTCACAAATTTGGGGACGCGGTCGAACAGGCCGAGCATATCTTCCGTCACTAGAACCTGCCCGTCGCATTGGGCCGATGCGCCGATGCCGATGGTCGGACAGGCGATCTTGTTTGTTATCTCGATGGCTATGGGTTCCAGAACGCCTTCGATCACCATGGAAAAGGCACCTGCCTCGGACATAGCAACAGCGTCTTCGACGATGGATTTAGCTTCTTCCGGGCTTTTGCCCCGGACGCCATAGCCGCCGAGGATGTTCACGGCTTGTGGGGTCAATCCGACATGCGCCATAACCGGAATGCCGCGGGAGGTCAGAAACTCTACGGTCGGGGCAAGCACTCGCCCGCCTTCGATCTTTACTGCAGCGGCGCCGGTTTCCTTCAGCAAATGCGCTGCGTTGGCGAAGGCCAGTTCGGGCGATGCCTCGTAAGATCCAAAGGGCATGTCGACGATAACGGCAGCGTGGTAGCTACCGCGAACTACTGCAGCGCCATGGGCCGCCATCATTTCCATCGTCACGGCGACGGTGTGCGGCAATCCGTAGATCACCTGTCCCAGCGAATCACCAACCAGCAGCATATCGCAATGCGGGTCCAACAGCTGTGCCATCCGGACAGTGTAAGCCGTCAGCATGACCAGCGGCTCACCGCCCTTTCGTTGCCGGATGCGCGGCACGGTAAGCCGTTTCATCGGTTGGGGGGTGGGGTTCGCACGGCTGGTTGACGTGTCGAAAGTGAGCGTTTGGGGGCGAGTGGACATGGGGCGGGGGCTTAGCGGGTAAATTAACTGGACAAAAGCTTGAACCGGAGTTGTGTTATTAATGTTTGACTCCGTGTTAATAATAGCTAACATTAAGTCCGAATCAGTTAACATTGGAGTTCACGCTATGTCATTCCGCGAAAAAACCCATTGGGCCGCCTTCCTTGCCCTCGCATTTGCCTTTGGCTGGTATTTTCTGGCTTATCCCTGGGCGATGGTCTCCACCGACGCCGGAGTCGCGGCGGTTGCAGGGATGCTTGTGCCGGTGACCATCATCATCGTCGTCGTCATGGTCGCGACGGCAACCTTCTTCGCCATACGCGCCCCCAAAGAAGCGAATCTCAAGGAAGACGAGCGCGAGCGGAGCATACACATCCGCGGCACCCATCTGGCCTATTACCCGCTGGTCCTCGGCGCATGGTTCAACATGATCGCCATATTCTACCGGTTCAGCCCGGGCGTCTATCTCAACCTGCTGATGGCCACCGTCGTCATCGCCGAACTCGTCCGCGTAGGCTCGCAACTCTATTATTACCGCCGTGGATATTGAGCCATGGCCGAACTTCCCTTCACCAACGACATCCGCATGCTCCGCTTTGTGATGTTCGAAATGACGCAAGGCGAACTCGGCGACCGGGTCGGCGTCACAAGGCAAACCATCGCCGCCATCGAGCAGGGCAAATACTCCCCTTCGCTGGAGGTCGCCTTCCGCATTGCCCATGTCTTCAACAAGCCGCTGGAAGAGGTCTTCCGCTGGCAGAAAGACATAGACTGACCCCCTAGCCCCTCCCACCGCTTTGTGCCGCGCAGCACCGAAGGCCTGAACAGCGCTCCCCGGCTATCCTGTTCAGGCCTTCAATTTGACGCCTCGTAAATCCGGAGTTACGCGTAGGCCTCAAGGGAGGGAGCGTGGACAAAGCAGCACAACGCCCCGGTCTCGGGCTGATCGCTTTCATCGTCTTTATCGACATGGCGGGCATTGGCCTGATCATACCGGTCATGCCAAAGCTGGTGATGCAACTGAGCGGTGCCCAGGTTGACCGGGCGGCCGAAATCGGCGGCTGGCTGCTCTTTGCCTATGCTATCATGCAATTTGTCTTTTCCCCCATCATCGGCGGACTTTCCGATCGATTCGGACGCAAACCCGTGCTCATATCGACATTGGCAGCCCTCGGGCTCGACTATGCGCTGATGGCCATGGCGCCCACACTGGCGTGGCTGTTTGTCGGACGGGTGATTTCGGGCGTCATGGGCGCCACATGGGCCGCCGCCAACAGCTGCGTCGCCGATGTGATCGAACCGGAAAAGCGCGGCGCGGTCTATGGGTTGATGGGCGGCGCAGGTGCCGCTGGATTTGTCCTGGGCCCCGCGCTCGGCGGTGTGTTCGGCCTTTGGGGCGACAGGGTGCCATTTTGGGTTGCCAGCGTGCTGTGCCTGATCGGGGCCGCCTATGGAGCCTATGCGTTTCGCGAGACATTACCGCCCGAAAAGCGCCGCCGCTTCAGCTTGAAGCGGGCCAATCCCTTCGGCACGATGCAGCAGATGATGAAGGCACCGCTCGTCTTCGGCTGCCTCATCACCATTTTCTTCATGCAATTTGCCGCCCAGTCCAATTTCGCGGTCTGGAGCTATTATGGAACCCTGAAATTTGATTGGGGTCCGTTGACCATCGGGGCCACCGTCGCCCTATTCGGAATATTGCTCGCGATTATCCAAGGGCTGCTGGTCGGAAAAGTCATCGCCCGCTTCGGTGCCGTCAAGACCGCTGGATGGAGCCTGATGTTCGCGATTCCGAGCTATCTGGTCATCGGTTTTGCAGGCTCCACCGCGATTGCCATAGTGGGCCTGATCATAGGCTCGATCAGCGGGCTGACATTCCCGGCAATGCAAAGCCTGATGACCGAAAAAGTCGCCGAAGATGCTCAGGGTGAATTGCAAGGCGCCATCGGCAGCGTGGTCAGCCTGACCTCCATCATCGGCCCGCCAGCCATGACCGGCGTGTTCGGGGCCTATGCCGATTCAACCGGCCTCTATTTTCCGGGCGCGCCCTATATGTTGGCGGCTGCGTTGATGGCGGTTGCCGTGACGATCTTGTGGCGCACGATGCGGCTTTATGCTGTGCGCTAGTCCTTGGCGGCGGCCACAGCCTCGGCGACATTGTCGCTGAAAAAACCGTCGATGCCGGTCGCCAGATAGGCGCGGATTTCGCTCACCACATCGCCGACCGCGCGGGGATCGACGCCTGATTTCGCGCTTAACGGCAGGAAGTAGTTTTCGCGGCGAAAGGTCCATGGGTGGACGGCAAGACCGGCCTTGTGCGCGTCGCGGACCAGTGTGGTCGGCTCGCCCAGATTGCCGAGCAAGGTGCGCGGGATGACCAGCGCCTTGTTCGGCCCGACGCCATCGGCATAGGCCGCCACTGCCTTCAGACCATCGGCGGTAGCCATCGCGGGATAATTGAGGTCGGGCCGGTCGGGCGGGCTGCCCTTTTCATCCATCAACTGGATCAACCGCACCTTCGTCTTTGCGCGCAATGCCTTCAGATTTTCGACCTCGAACGACTGGATGAACACCGGCGCGGCCTTGTCGACATGGCCATAGCGTTCCAGCAGGGCAAGCAACGGTGCCTCATGCGGCAGGCCGATGGAGGCAAAATAACTGGGATGCTTAGTTTCGGGATAGATGCCGATGGTCCGCCCGGTCTTCGCACTCTGCGCCTTGGCAAGGTCCAATATCTCTTCAAAGGTCGGAATTTCAAACTGTCCGTCAAAGGCCATATTGGCCTTACGCAGTTGCGGCAGCCTTTCCTTGGCGCGCAAAGTCTTCAGCTCGGCGAGCGTGAAATCTTCGGTGAACCAGCCCGTCATTGTCTGGCCGTCAATGGTCTTGCTCGTCTTGCGACCGGCAAATTCGGGACGTGCCGCGACATCGGTCGTCTCCGAAATCTCGTTTTCGTGCCGCGCGACCAATATCCCGTCCTTGGTCAGGACGAGGTCCGGCTCGATAAAGTCCGCGCCCTGTTCGATGGCGAGCGTGTAGCTGCCCAGCGTATGCTCCGGCCGCTCCCCGCTCGCACCGCGATGGGCGATTACCAGCACCGGACCGTCGAGGGGTTTTTCCATGGCTTTGCTCTCCGTAATCGAACAGGCGGACAATAGGGCGGCGGAAAGCATCGGGACAAGATAGCGCATGCGCCGTCTATTGCGCGCTGCTGTGTCAGTGCGATGACAGCCGCTGTCCACCGGTTCAGAATTTCTCCGCATCATAGATGTCCGGTTTGAACCCGACCAGCAACGACGCTCCGCCCTCGACCACCGGGCGTTTGATCATCGAAGGATTGGCCAGCATCAGCGCGATGGCTTTCTTTTCGTCAATGTCCGCCTTGTCCGCATCGGGCAGCTTCTTGAATGTCGTGCCCGCCTTGTTCAGCAATTTCTCCCAGCCGACCTGCGCAATCCAACGTTCCAGATCGGCGGCCTCGACGCCTGCCTTTTTATAATCATGGAAATGATAACCCACACCCCGCCCGTCGAGATAGGTGCGGGCCTTTTTGACCGTATCGCAATTGGGGATGCCATATAGGGTGACTTTAGCCATTGATTCCTCGGTATATTTACAGGGGGCGTGCCATGCTGTTCCTGCATATTCCGTAGAGAGACCAGATGACAGCATTTATTGCATGGCCGGGATTATTGGGTTCGCACGAAGACGCGAAGACACGAAGGTGAAACAAGTTCAGGGTGACGGCTGGGGAAATGGGTAATCCTTCTTCGCGCCTTTGTGTGAGATTTCCCCTCTCCCCTTTAGGGGAGAGGATACGAAGCCTTGGCCGAAAGGCCTAGGCGCAGTTGGAGAGGGGCTCCAACGGTGAAGGCAATGCGCGACCTCCCCCTCTCCACTCCGTCTAAAAGAGAGAGGCGAATATGTCTGCTAATGGGATATCCAGATCGAAAGCAGACTTTCCGGACACGACAACATTGCGGACATTGGAAACAACTGTCACATTATCAATGTGAGCATGCTGTCATTACGCCTTCGCAAGGTTGCGATTACCTCGCTCAAGTCCTTCGGCGTCCTCGTCGCTTTAGTTGCTATCATTTACATCGTTTATCTTTTTGCCACTATGCAGGCGCATAGCACGCGAAATGGTCCGCTGCCGAAGGGCAACGAAAGCGCCGTTTTATCTGAGGCACACAAACTGCTGGCAGGTGTTCCCGAAATTCGCGATTTGTCTAATGACTCCCTCCGTTTCGCTGCAATGCCTTCGTTTGGCAAAAGGTGGTTCGCTGTGGCGTTGTCGAATAATGGCAAGAAGGTCGAAGGCTCAGCAATTATTTGGGATCAAGAGACCAAAACTAAATCGACCTCGCAATTTTCCATTCCTTTACCTGCCTATTTGCGGATGACTGGTGCTTTTGACAATCAGGTTGATGGCTATTGGGGAGAGGCGCGCGGGTGGACTGACGGAACAGCTCTCGCTTTCGAAAGGAAACGAGGCGGTCGTATTGTTTCTGGGATGGGTAATTCGCCATGTCATTATGCCGTAATAACGAATGCACTCGCCCGAGACCTCTCTGGCTATGTGCCAAACATTGCCGAGTTGATTGAACCGGCGGCAGAATCATACGCCCAAAGCGAAAATTGTAACGCCTTCTGAGGCAGCGGTCCGTCAGCTCCCCACAACATTCCGGTCATCCCCGATAGTTTCTGGGCATGCTGAAACCTGCCATTCGTTAAGGCACTAGCTCACAACTGGCTCCTTGGCTGCCGCAGCGGAGCTGTAAAAGCACGTTAGTGCCAAGGGAATTGGGTGGAAGAAAGAGGGGAAAAAAGAAAGAAGGGCCGGATACGGGTGGTGTGTCGGGTGGATTTCTTTTTTCCTTTTTCTCCTTTTTTCTTCTGACGAAAAAATCGGCACGACCCATCCTAAAGCGCCGCGCCAATTTTTTGCCGAACGGGTTAGGGTCGGTCACTATCCCAGTCATTCCGCATGCCGGAAATGGCCACCCTTACTCCGACGCCCCATAGTTGATCACAATCTTGCCCGCCGCAGCGACCGCCACGGCGCGGGCTTTGTCGGTATCGCCGTCGGTCACCCGTGCAAGTGTTACGCCCATGCGGCGGTAGGGGCGGGTTACGGGTTTGCTGAAGATGCGGGCGTCGACATGGGTGTCGGGGGTGGCCAGCGCCAGTGCGTCGGCCAATCCGGTGATGCTGAAATCGCTGCAGTCGCGGTCGGCGAGGACGACGGCGCTGGCCGACGCGCCGAGCAGGGTGATCTCCGGAATGGGCAGGCCCAATATGGCGCGGATGTGCAGATCGAATTCGTTCAATGTCTGCGACACCAGCGTCACCATGCCGGTGTCGTGGGGCCGCGGGCTCAGTTCGGAGAAGATGACGCTATCGCCCTTGACGAAAAATTCGACGCCGAACAGGCCATAGCCGCCCAGGGCATCGACGACCTTGGCGGCCATGTCCTGTGCCGCCTGCAACGCCGCCGCCGACATGGCGGTTGGTTGCCAGCTTTCGCGATAGTCTCCGCGTTCCTGCCGGTGGCCGATGGGCGGGCAGAAATGGACGCCGTCACGCGCGCGGATCGTCAGCAGGGTGATTTCATAATCGAAATCGATAAATTGTTCGGCAATCACGCGCAGCCGGTCGCCGCGCATGCCGGCGGCGGCATAGTCCCAGGAGGTATCGATGTCGGCCTCGCTGCGCATCGTGCTCTGGCCCTTGCCCGATGAAGACATGACGGGCTTGACGACAAGCGGAAGGCCAAGCTCGGCAACGGCGGCGTGCAGTTCCTCCCGACTTTCGGCATAGAGATAGCGCGATGTGTTGAGGCCCAGTTCCGATGCGGCCAGATCGCGGATGGCGTCGCGGTTCATCGTCAATTGCGCGGCGCGGGCCGAGGGCACGACGGTGAAGCCCTTGCCTTCATAATCGGCCAGTATTTCCGTCCGGATCGCCTCGATTTCGGGAACGATGAAATCGGGCTGGTGCTTTTCAATCGCGGCGCCAAGCGCGGCGGCGTCGAGCATGGAGAATATTTCGCATTGGTCCGCGACCTGCATCGCAGGGGCCGCAGCATAGCTGTCGCAGGCGATGACATGGCAGCCGAGCCGTTTGGCGGCGATGACAAATTCGCGGCCGAGTTCACCCGACCCGAGCAGCAGGATTTTTGCAGTTGGTGTCATTTATAATGCTCCCTCCGGTCGCCAAATTCGCGCACACGCTTGCGCCAGCTTTTGTAACTTCCCGGTTTCAGATGTGACCGCATGATGGCTTTGACCTGATCGGGCGAGACGCCATGCTGCTGTTCGATCAGCGAAAAGCCGACATGGTCGGACAGCGCCATCTCGATGACTTCGCTCAACTGGCTGGCGGACAGGTCGGGCGTGCGCGGCATCAGCTTGGCCAATGGTCGGTGTCATGGTCGGGATGCTGGTGGTTGCTGGCGCGGATTTCGCCGACATATTCGGCCATCATTCCCATTCGATCGTGCCCGGGGGCTTTGATGTATAGTCATAGACGACGCGGTTGATGCCCTTGACCTCGTTGATGATGCGCGTGGACACGCGGCTTAAGAACGCGCTGTCGAACGGATAGATGTCGGCGGTCATGCCGTCGGTGCTCGTGACGGCGCGCAAGGCGCAGACATTGTCATAGGTCCGCCCGTCGCCCATCACGCCGACCGTGCGGACGGGCAGCAATACGGCGAAGGCCTGCCAGATCGCGTCGTAGAGACCGGCGTTGCGGATTTCTTCGAGATAGACGGCGTCGGCCTTGCGCAGGATGTCGCAGCGTTCCTTGGTGACTTCGCCCGGAATGCGGATCGCAAGGCCGGGGCCGGGGAAGGGATGGCGGCCGACAAATTGGTCGTTGAGGCCGAGTTCGCGGCCCAATGCGCGGACTTCATCCTTGAACAGCTCGCGCAACGGTTCGACCAGTTGCATGTTCATGCGCGCGGGCAGGCCGCCGACATTGTGGTGGCTCTTGATCGTCACTGACGGTCCGCCGGTGAAGCTGACGCTCTCGATCACATCAGGGTAGAGCGTGCCCTGGGCAAGGAAGTCTGCGCCGCCAATTTTCTTCGCTTCTTCTTCAAACACGTTGATGAATTCCGCGCCGATGAACTTGCGTTTCTTTTCAGGGTCGGTGACACCGGCAAGGCCCGCCATGAAGCGCGTCTCGGCATCGACCACCACCAGCGGGATATTATAATGGTCGCGGAACAGCGTTTCGACCTGCTCGCGCTCGTTCATCCGCAGCAGGCCGTGATCGACGAACACGCAGGTCAGCTGGGCGCCGATCGCTTCGTGAATCAGGATCGCGGCGACGGAGGAATCAACGCCGCCCGACAGGCCGCAGATGACACGGCCGGAGCCGACCTGCGCGCGGATTTCGGCAATTTTGGTGGCGCGGAATTCGGCCATGGTCCAGTCGCCGGCAAGCCCGCAGACCTTATGCACGAAGTTGGAAATCAGCTTTGCGCCATCGGGGGTGTGCACCACCTCGGGGTGGAACTGGATGCCGTAATAGCGCCGTGCCTCGTCGGCGATGAAAGCATAGGGTGCGCCATCGCTGGTGGCGACGACTTCGAAGCCGGGGGCAAGGCTTGTGACCTTGTCGCCATGGCTCATCCACACCTGATGCTTTTCGCCCTCGCCCCAGACGCCGTCGAACAGGGTGCAGGGCTTTTCAACCTCGATAAAGGCGCGGCCAAATTCGCCGCCTTCGCCGCCCGTCACATGGCCGCCGAGCTGCATCATCATGGTCTGCTGACCGTAGCAGATGCCCAAGATGGGAAGGCCGCTGTCAAAGACGCATTGCGGTGCGCGGGGGGAGCCGGCCTCGGTGGTGGAGGCAGGGCCGCCCGACAGGATGATGCCCTTGGGCTGCATGCGTTCAAAAGCCGCCTGCGCCGCGTTGAAGGGGGCGATTTCGCTATAGACCCCGGCCTCGCGCACGCGGCGGGCTATGAGCTGGGTCACTTGCGACCCGAAATCGATGATGAGGATGGAATCTGATGGCTGAATCGACATGACCAGCCGATAGGCATAACCGCCGCCGCTGTCCATATCGGCGCAGCGGCGACGGCAACTATTTGTGCGTTTTGGCTCTAGTCGAGCAAGCTATCGCTCCGCGTTCTTGCGACAATGCGCTCGGGGGTTGGATCGGGCGTGGGGGCAGGGGCTTGCTGATGCACCCAATCGGCGACTTTCTTCCCATGCCGCGTGACCGCGCCCATGTTGAAGAAGTGCATGCCGCCGAGAACGAGCACCGCCAATCCGACATACCAGCCCAGAAAGCGCATCAGTTCGGGCGCATCTTTGACCGTCCCCGCGCCGCTCAGGGCGAGAGCGATAAAGCCCAGATTGACGAGGTAGAAGCCGACCACCAGCAGATGGTTCACAGAGGTCGCCAGTTCCGCATCATGCCCGAAGCATCGGATCAGATAGATTTTCCCGTTGGTGCTAAGCGTCCATGCGACCCAGATCGTCATGCCGATCGCGAGGATGAGATAGAGGCCATAAGCTAATAAGGTCATGACTTTGTCCTTTCACGTTAGAAAATAACTTTCTTTAATTTCTGTAAAAATCGAAATGATTAGATATGCGAATGTTCAGGTGGCATGGGTCTTCTCCAGCTGGGGTTAGTCCTTTGATCCGGGGACGAAGCGGGCGACCTTTGCACCCAGCTTCATGAGCGAAATCAACGTGGATTTCTTGAGGCCGCGCACCTGTTCATACCATCCGGTCAGGGTCGCGATAAATTCGTGCATCCGTCCGATCCGCTCACGCACATGGGCGGGGAGATCCTTGTTCGCCGCCATGCGGTCCTTCAGTTCCGCAAGCTTGGTGATCGTCGGATCGATCTCGCGCCTTTTACGCTCGGCAGTGATCGCCATGAACAGGTCCCAAAGCTCGGTTTCCGCGGTAAAATAGTCGCGCCGATCGCCCGGAATATGGGTCCGGCGGACAATGCCATAGCCCTGCAATTCCTTGAGCGCGGTCGACACATTGGAGCGGGCCAGATCGAGCGCCTCGCAAATCGCCTCGGCATCCAGTGGCTGGTCGCTGAGATAGAGCAGCGCGTGCACCTGCGCAACGGAGCGGTTGGCGCCCCAATGCGTGCCCATTTCACCCCAGTGCAGGATGAACTCAAGTGCTTCCGGATATTTTTCAACGCCCATGGCGACTCGTCCTTTTCGTTATTTCTGTATTTACAGAAATTAGAATAATTGTCAATTCCCGGTTTTGCCTTTGCGGCCTGCGCACCGGTTGCCCTATACTAAGACGGTGAAAAAGCCCGACTCCCGCCGCCAGGACATTATCCAGCGCCTTACGGACCATGTCCTGGCCGAAGGGCTGTCGGCATCAAGCTTGCGCCCGCTGGCAAAGGCCGCCGGGACGAGCGATCGGATGCTGCTCTATTATTTTTCGGACAAGGCGGAGATCATTACCGCTGTGCTGGAGGAAATATCCGCACGGCTGGTTCTGAAATTGGGCGATCGGGTTGCGCCAGAACTTTTGCCCGTGGATGTGTTGCGTAGGCAATTTGCCGCCATCCTCTTCGTGGACGAATTATGGCCCTATATGCGCATCTGGCTGGAGGTTGCGTCGCGCGCGGCGATGGGCGATGCCTATTTCCGTGGCGTAGGCGAACAGATCGGCCGCGGCTTTTACGAATGGGGCAAGGCGCAGCTTCTGTCCGAAAGCGAAGAGCAGCGCGACGTCGATGCGGCGCGGCTGCTCGTCACGATTGAAGGCATGCTCTTGCTGAAAAGCCTTGGGTTGGACGACATCAACGCCAAGGCGGTGTGAACTCAGGCTGCGGCCCGCTTCTTTCCGAGCAATATTTCCTTCGCATCGCCATTCGCCTGAAAGCTCGCCACCAGCAGATAGGTGCACAGATACGGCGCGCCGCCTGCAAATACGCAGAAGCCGAGTGCGATGCCGGCAAGCGAGAAATGGTGCCGCCACATGACCCATGTTGCGCCAAGGGTCAGGAAGGAGAAGAAGTCCATATTGAACTGGCCGGGCCATTCCATCTTGGCGATGTCGCCGAAGAAGATGGGCAAGAGGCCCAAGCCATGGTTGGACACAACGATGACGGTGTAGACGCCGACAACGGCAATGATCGTCAAAAGCAACAGGCGAAACAGCGTCATTTATACTCTCCCTTATTAATGAAAAAACCGAGCAGAAGCGCAACACCAGCGCCCCACAAGATGATCGCGGTACAGTTCGTCACCTGCGGCAGATGTCCGCCATAGACAGCAGGGAACCACGCGACGACGATGCCATCGATCAGCAGCGCGGTCGTCGTCGCAACGGCGATCCCTATAGCCATCTGGTCATCGCGCAACGCGACAAGCCATTTGGTGAGCAGAACAAAGGGGTAGGTCCCGGGGATGACCAAGGCATAGCTGACGCCGCGCATTGTCCCTTCAAGGGCGCCCATCGGCGCGATGATGCGCAGAAGCACTGCGGCAAGAAACCACAGCGATGCGCCAGCGAAAACCAGCAACAGCGTCTGCCGCGACGTTAATCCGATACGATTGGGCTGGCTATGAATCACAAGAGGCATCCTTCCGCCGGTCGGATGCTGTCTAACAAAATGTAGCGACTGCTACAACAAATTTTTTACGCCGCCAGTTCGATCCATGTTGGCGCATGGTCGCTGGCCTTTTCGCGGCCACGATGGTCTTTATCGACGCCGCAGGCAACCAGCCGGTCAGCCAGCAATGGGCTGAGCAACAGATGGTCGATGCGGAAGCCATGGTCGCGCTGCCATGCGCCGGCCTGAAAATCCCAATAGGTCCACACCCCGCCTTGCGGATAGTGCGTTGCCAGCGCGTCGGTCCAACCTTCGGCAAGCAAGGTCCGGTAGGCTGCAATGCTCTCGGGTTGGCGCAGGGCATCGTCGAGCATCGCAGAGGACGACCAGATATCCTTCGGCGTCGGAATGACATTATAGTCGCCCGCCAGCACCGCCGGTATCTCCGCCGCCATCAACCCGGCTGCGCGCGCCCGCAGGCGCTGCATCCATTTCAGCTTATAGTCGAACTTCGGTCCCGGCTGCGGATTGCCGTTGGGCAAATAGATGCTGGCGACGCGCACCCCAAAGACATCCGCCTCCAGATAGCGGGCATGCTCGTCCTCGGGATCGCCGGGCAGTGTCCGCTGCGCCTCGACAGGCTGTGCATTGCGTGCGAGAATGGCAACGCCGTTAAAGGATTTCTGCCCGTGCCAGATCGCGCCATAGCCTGCGCGTTCAAATTCGCCGATCGGAAAGCCGTCATCTTGCGACTTCACCTCTTGCAGGCAGGCAATGTCGGGTTTGGTTTCGTCCAGCCACTCCAGCAAACGCGGCAGCCGGGCTTTGACACCATTGATATTATAAGTCGCGATACGCATAGCCCGTTTTAGCGCAGTTGGTCCGAAGCGCCAGAGCACATCTGGGGTGAATTGAAATTTTGCGTGCGGTTCTGCACCGCAGCGGAATTTCTAAACCGAAAAGCTGGAGCCGCAGCCGCACCCGGCCTGGGCCTGTGGGTTGGTGACCTGGAAGGACTTGCCACCAAGCGATTCGACAAAGTCGATTGCCGAGCCACGCACCAGATCGAGGCTGATGGGATCTACCACCAGCGAAGCGCCCGACCCGTCGGCCCGGATGTCGTCGGCTTCGACGCTTTCGGCGAGGCCAAAGCGATATTGGAAGCCTGAACAGCCGCCGCCCTCGACAGACAAGCGCAAGATCGGCGGTTTGCCCAGCTTGACGGCAATTTCCGCAACCCGGCGGGCGGCGTTATCGGTCATGGATATGGCGGGAGTTTCAGACATACACCCCATGTAGGCTGTGCAGCAGATAAAGAAAAGGGGCGGCAGAGTTTCCTTTGCCAGCCCCCAAATTTACACCCTCTCCCAAAGGTGATGCGTTTAGCCGGAAAGCTTACTCGTCTTCAGCTGGCCCGCCTATGGCTTTGCTATCAGTTGTTTTGCTGGCAAGCAAGATATTTGATGTGGCCTGATCGGCGGTTTGCGGTGCCAGAAAAGCCGTTGGATTGATGGCTTCGCCAGCGATACGCACTTCATAGTGCAGATGGCTGCCGGTGGAGCGACCCGTGGAGCCCATATAACCCAGAATGTCACCCTTGCGGATGCGCTGACCTGGCGTCACGTTCATTGCCGACAGATGGCCGTAGCGTGTCTGTACGGCATTGCCGTGGTTGATTTCTACATATTTGCCGTAGCCGCTGACCCACTGCGCGCGACCGATGGTGCCATCGGCGGTTGCGTAAATGGGGGTGCCCACGGGACCGGGAATATCAATGCCCTTGTGGTTACGGCTTGCGCCGCGTGTCGGAGCGTTCCGGTAACCGAAACCGCTCGAGAATTTCATGGCTTCGACCGGATTGATCGAAGGTACGGCAACTTCGACCTTGGTCGATGCGCCAACGATGCGGCCCCAGCTGTCGTTGAGTGCGCGGAATTCGGGATCGGATGTGCCAAGGGCAGTCTGGTTGGCTTTCAGATCTTCTGGCTTTACCCGGAAGGTGTCGGAAGCGGCTGCTGAATTTGCGTAAGCGGGGGTCATTGCCGAAGCGGCGACCAGGATGCCAAGCGCGGAAACAACTTTGAAGGTCAGTGATTGGCCATTGGCCAAAGCGCTGCGTACCATAGTGTTTTAGTACCTTATGTTGCGACCCGCGCTTTTGCGCAGCCCCGAAGTTTCACCAAGGCAGTTTTTCTGCCCACCCCTTATGTGAAGGATTGGTGACGGAGAGTTCCGGGCAATGCAACCTATGCATAATAATCGCGGGATAAACCGGCGCTCAAACGCGCTGAGTCGTTGAACGGGGGCTTAACGGACCCACGAAAGTGACGGTTTACCAGCAGTTTCCAATAATCTTTTGGTAGGATTCGACGCTCGGAACAACTCGTCTCAAACCATTTTGTTCCCGCAAAAACGTGGGAAATCTCGTCATTATAGATGCGATTCAGGATTTTTGCGGACACCGAATCACCCGCCGATTCGAATCGCGCGATGGTCGCAGGCGTCACATCGAGGCCGCGCGCTTCCAATACCATCGGCACAACGGCAAGCCGTGCAAGGGCATCATGGCGTGTCTCATGGGCTGATTCCCAAAGGCCATCATGCGCCGGATGTGCGCCATAGAAACTGCCCAATTGCCGCAGCCGCCGGTCGAGCAAAACAAAGTGCATGGCCTCATCCGCACCGACCTTCATCCAGTCATCGGCAAAGGCTGCGGGGAATTGGTCGCCAAATCGGCCGACCAGATCGAAGGCCAGATCAATGGCCACAAATTCGATATGGGCCAGGGCGTGCAACAGGGCGATGCGGTTGGCCTCGGTCCCGCCCTTGCGTCTTTTGGGCATCCGGCCGGGTGCCAAAAGCTGCGGATGTTCGGGACGCGCAGGGGCATCGGGCATCGGCACGTCGAAGCGGTGCGCCAATCGCCCCAACCGCCAGTGACGCGCCGCCGCCCGCGCCGCCATGACCTTGGCATGGGGATCAGCGGTGAGGAGGACGGATTGGCATGCTTGGCCGAGGGTAACAGGATTGGCGATCGGTGCGTTCACCCAAGCGCCTTTGCTGCGGCGAGGACTTCGGCGGCGTGATCCTTCACCTTCACCTTGCGCCAGACCTGCTTCACCTTGCCGTCCTTGCCGACCAGATAGGTCGACCGGTCAATGCCCATATAGCTTTTGCCGTACATCGACTTTTCGACCCATGCGCCCATCTGTTCGGTGGCGTCGCTGGCTTCGTCTGACAGCAGCGTGACATTCAGGTCATATTTGGCGGCGAATTTGGCGAGCTTTGCCGGCTTGTCTTTCGACATGCCATAGACCGGGCAATCCAAAGCCGCGAATTCGGAGGCCAGCGCGGTAAAGTCCTTCGCCTCGTTGGTGCATCCCGGCGTATCGGCTTTGGGATAGAAATAGAGCACCAAAGGCCCCTTGAGCGCCGCAAGGTTGACGGCAGTTCCTGCGCTGTCGAGCACCGTTACATCGGGAAGCATATCGTTCACATCGGTCATTTTCGGCATCCTTTAAAAATCACGTGGGCCAAATAGGCGCTCCCATTCCACCGTGACAACCCCGCGATAATCCCTAATCGCGCCGGTCAGGGCATTCCAGTCGGCATAGCCCAGACCCTGGGCGATCAGGCTTTGTGCCGCAGCGGGCGGGGCGGCACAGTCGGGGGCCACCAGCCGGACCATCACCAGCAAGCGGCCCAAAAGCGCATAGGCCTGCGCAAAATCGGCGGGCAAATGTCCGGCGCGCACCAGCATGTCGATGGCGGGACCCAGTTGCGGCACAAGACCTTCGTGCCGGGTGAGTTGCAGCATGTGGATGATGAACTCCATATCAACGAGCCCGCCGGGCAGCAGCTTTACATCCAGCTCGCCTTTGGGCGGCTTATGGGCGGCCATGTCCTTGCGCATGTCGGCGATTTCGGTCCGGGTCTTGCCGACATCGCGCCCGGCGTTCAGGACATCGGCGATGATGCCGCGTACTTCGCCGCATGCGGCATCCGAACCGAAGAGCAGCCGGGCACGGGTCAGCGCCATATGCTCCCACGTCCACGCATTTTCCCGCTGATACTGGCTGAAGCTTTTGACCGAAGCGCAGAGCAAACCGTCGGCGCCCGAGGGCCGCAGGCGGGTGTCGACTTCATACAGCGCGCCGGATGCGGTCGGCACGCTCAGCGATGCGATGACGCGCTGCGCCAGACGGTTATAATATTGGGTGGCACCCAAGGGCCGCGCGCCGTCGGATTCGGCGAGATGGTCGCCGGTGAAGAGTAGGATCAGATCAAGGTCCGACGCATGGGTCAACGCCTCGCCGCCAAGCCGCCCGAGCGCGAGAATGACAAGCTCGCTGTCCGGAACCCTGCCATGGGTCTTTTCAAACTCGGCCACGGTGGCGGCGGTCAGGGTTTGCAACGCCGCCTCTGCCAAATGGGCATAGCTGCGCGCGATATCGAGCGCGTCGTTCCGCCCTTCGATCAACTGGACGCCCAGAGCGAAGCGCTTCTCGCCCACATAGTCGCGGACGATGTCGAGAGTGGATTGATAATCTGCGGTCCCGATCCGGCGCTTCATTGCAACGAGAAGTCGGGTAACATCGCCCGGCAAATCCATGGCGCTGGTGTCGATCAGCGCGTCGAGATAGCGGCTCTGCCGTCCGAGGTCGTCGGCCAGCGTGGGGGCGTAGCTCAAGATATCGGCCACCAGTTGCAGCAGTCCGGGCCGCGCCTCCAGCAGGCGGAACACGTTGATCGCGCTCGGCATCGCCTCGATCATATTGTCGAAGCGGGCAATCGCGCGGTCGGAATCGGGGGCGTCGGCAATTGCCTTCAGCAAGGCAGGCAGCACAGCCTCGAACGCGTCGCGCGCCGACGGGCTGCGGATCGCGCGGATATTACCGCTGCGCCAGCGGGTCATGCGCTGCATCACCGCCGCCGGATCGGCATAACCAAGATTGGCGAGTTGCTCCTCCAGCGGCAGGCCGTCTTCGGCCATGCGCGGCCCCTCGCTGCCGCTGGCGTCCACCATCCGGTCGTAGATCGCGGCCACCGATGTCGAGATGGGCCGGATGATCTCGATCAGGGCGTCGGCATCGGCCAGCCCGTGCAGCCGCGCGACGGCATCGGCGGTGTCGCGATTGTCGGGGATGCTGTGTGTTTGCCGGTCGCTGTGCATTTGCAGGCGATGTTCGACGGTCCGCAACTGTTCATAGGCCGCGCTTAACGTGTCCGATTCCTCCGGCTTGATCCAGCCGGCACTTGCAAGCGCGGCCAAGGCTTCGCGGGTATCGGGATTGCGCAGGGCGACGTCGCGGCCGCCATGGATCAACTGGTGCGCCTGCGCGAAAAATTCGCATTCCCTGATGCCGCCATGGCCACGCTTCAGATCATAGCCGAGACCGATTTTCTGCCCCTTGGCATAATGGTCGCGGATCTGCGCGGTCATCGCGGTGATGTTCTTGAGCTGCCCGAAATCGAGCGACTTGCGCCAGATGAACGGCTGGATGGCATTGAGGAAATAATCGCCGAGCGGCCGGTCCCCCGCACAGACGCGCGAGCGGATGAAGGCGGCCTGCTCCCACGCCAGCGCGCTCGATTCATAATAGCTGATCGCGGCCTCGACCGGCAGGACGATGGGGCTGACCTCGGGCGAGGGGCGCAGGCGCATGTCGACGCGAAAGACATAGCCGTCGGCATCCAGCGCCGACAGCAGTTCGATGACGCGCCGCCCATAGCGGACCGCAGCCTCGGCCACATCATCGCGTTCGCGGTGGGGCAGCGTCTGCGGGTCGAACAGGAAAATCGGGTCGATGTCGGACGAATAGTTCAGCTCCCGCCCGCCATGCTTGCCCAGCGCGATGACGGCAAAACCCTGATTGGGGGCGCCGGGCACGCGTTCCTCTATGGCTGCGGCGATGGCCTGGTCGAGCGCATGGTCGGCGAAATCGGAAAGGATGCGGGTGACGCGGGTCAGGTCCCATAGTCCGGCAAGGTCGGCAAGCGCCGTCACCAGTGCCACACCCTGCCGCTGCCGCCGGAGGGCCGAACCGACCGTCTCCGACTGGCGCGCCAATGCGCTGTCCAGCGCGGCGTCGAGGTCGCCTGCTTCGATCAATGCCATCAGATCGGGATTGCGCTCCATCAAGCCTGCGAGGAACGGGCTGTTGGCGGAGGCGCGGTCGATGGCGTTACGGATGGCGTTCATGTCTTCAGATAATCTCGCCGGAAGTCGGTGGCAAAGGCGGCAAAGCGGTCGTCGGCAATGGCGGCGCGCATATCGGCCATCAGCATCTGGTAATAATGCAGATTATGCTGCGTCATCAGCATCGCGCCCAATATCTCGCCCGACCGGATCAGATGGTGCACATAGGCCCGCGTCCATGTCGCGCAGACGGGGCAGGTGCAGCGGTCATCAATCGGGCCCTGATCCTCTGCAAATTTGGCGTTGCGGATGTTGATGGGGCCGGAATGGGTGAAAGCCTGACCATTGCGTCCGCTGCGGGTGGGCAGGACGCAATCGAACATGTCGATCCCGCGTTCGACCGCGCCGACCAGATCGTCAGGCTTTCCCACCCCCATCAAATAGCGTGGCCGGTCGGCGGGCAATTGGTCGGGGGCATAGTCGAGGCAACCAAACATCGCCTCCTGCCCCTCACCGACCGCAAGGCCGCCCACGGCATAGCCGTCAAAGCCGATATCGATCAGCGCATCGGCAGACCGCTTGCGCAATTCTTCGTCGAGCGAGCCTTGCTGGATGCCGAACAGCGCGGCCTGCTCGGCATGGGCGCCGCCCGCATCAAAGGCATCGCGCGACCGCTTTGCCCAGCGCATCGACAATTCCATGGACTTGATCGCCTCGTCGCGGCTGACCCCGTTAGCGGGGCATTCGTCAAAGGCCATGACGATGTCCGACCCAAGCAAGCGCTGGATTTCCATCGACCGTTCGGGCGACAGCATATGTTTCGACCCGTCCAGATGGCTGGAAAAGGAAACGCCCTCTTCGGTGATTTTGCGTAAAGCCGACAGGCTCATCACCTGATAGCCGCCGCTGTCGGTCAGGATCGGCCGGTCCCAGCCGGAAAATTTGTGCAGCCCGCCCAGCCGCGCCACGCGCTCGGCGCCCGGGCGCAGCATGAGATGATAGGTGTTGCCCAGGATGATGTCCGCCCCCGTCGCGCGGACTTCGGCAGGGCGCATGGCCTTGACGGTCGCGGCGGTGCCCACCGGCATGAAGGCAGGCGTGCGGATTTCGCCGCGCATCATCTGGATGGTCCCGGTGCGGGCCTTGCCGCTGGTGGCGGAAATCGAAAACTGGAATCGGCTTTTCATCGCCGTCGCTTTAGCAGGGTTGATTGCAGAGGGAAGGGCGTGCGGCCCCACCGGTCCGCCGCATTGTTTTATATTAGACCTTTTCGCGCCAGCATTGCTTCTCCATATAGGGGGCATGACTTATACCGATCCCCGTTCCTATCTGTATCAACCCGGCCTGCTTGACCCCGATGCGGCCCAGCGTTTGACGCGCGAGGCGCTCAAGGCCTGCGATGACGGGGAGCTCTATCTGCAATATAGCGCGACCGAAAGTTTCGGTTTTGACGATGGCCGTCTGAAAATGGCGGATTATTCCACCGGCTCGGGATTCGGCCTGCGCGGTGTTTCGGGCGAGATGACGGGGTTCAGCCATGCCAATGATATGAGCGAGGCCGCCATCCGGCGTGCGGGCGAAACATTGAAGCTGCTTGACCCCGCCAAGGATCAGCCTGCCGCCCCGCCGCGCAAGAATAACCGGCACCTTTATACCGACGGCAATCCGCTGGAACTGGTGCCCTTTGCGCAAAAGGTCGCGCTCTGCCAGAAAATCGATGCCGCCGCCCGCGCCCGCGATCCGCGCGTCGCCCAAGTCAGCGTCAGCCTGTCGGGCAGCTGGACCGTCGTCGAGATCGTGCGCGCCGATGGCTTCATCGCCACCGATGTGCGCCCGCTTGTGCGGCTGAACGTCTCCATCGTTGCGCAGGATGGCGATCGGCGCGAAAGCGGCAATTATGGTTTTGGCGGTCGCTATCTGTACGACAAGCTGTTCGAGGACCATGAATGGGAACATGCCATTGACGAGGCTTTGGCACAGGCGCTCACCAATTTGCGGTCGGTTGCGGCCCCGGCGGGCGAGATGACCGTCCTGCTCGGACCGGGCTGGCCCGGCGTCCTTCTGCATGAGGCAGTGGGCCATGGTCTGGAAGGCGATTTCAACCGCAAAGGCTCGTCGGTCTTTTCGGGCAAGATCGGCCAGCGCGTCGCTGCGCCCGGCGTAACAGTGGTCGACGACGGCACGATGCTGAACCGGCGCGGGTCGCTGTCGATTGATGATGAAGGCACGCCGACGCAGGAAAATGTCCTGATCGAAGACGGCATTTTGCGCGCCTATATGCAGGACCGCATGAACGCGCGCCTGATGGGTGTGGAGCCGACCGGCAATGGCCGCCGCGAAAGCTACGCCCATGCGCCAATGCCGCGCATGACCAATACCTTCATGCGGGGTGGAAATGATGATCCTGCCGAACTTTTGAGCCGCGTTAAAAACGGCATCTTCGCCAAAAGCTTTGGCGGCGGGCAGGTCGATATCGTGTCGGGCAAATTCGTGTTCAGCTGCACCGAGGCTTATCTGGTCAAGGATGGAAAGCTGGGCGATCCGATCAAGGGCGCAACGTTGATTGGCGATGGTTTCACCGCGCTCAACAATGTGACCGGCATCGGCAATGATATGGCGCTGGACGAAGGCGTTGGCATTTGCGGCAAGGCGGGTCAAAGCGTCCCTGCGGGCGTCGGGCAACCGACGACGCTGGTCAGCGCGCTGACGGTCGGAGGCACTGCGGGGTAAGAGGCTTGCTTCGTTTTCCGACAGGCATATAGTCAGAAGGCAACAAGAATCGGGTCGCATGTTTGACCGGGCTAACAGGTCCGGAAACCCAGGAGTGGAAACATGCGTTCAATATCACGATATGCTTCATTGGCGGCGGTTGCCGCCGTTCTGGCAACGGTCCCCGGCTCAGCCCAGAAAACAACAGGTCCCAAGGCGCAATATAGCATGGATGTGTCGACCATGTCCGGCATGGGCATGGGCGCCATGATGGGTGGCGGTCTTGGCGGACTGATGGGCGGTGGCGGCGATAATTATATGCTGGACCTGAAATTGACTTCCGCGACACCGTCGCCGCAGCAGCCGGAAAAGGCCGATCATTTCTTCCTGCCTGCCGCCAAGATGGGCAAGTCGGTGCCGCTGGTCGGCGATGCGCCGGGCAAACCGTCGAAGCCTGACCGCGACTATGATCCGCGCGGCATGGAAAAGCCGAAGGGCCGTTTGCTGATGTTCTGGGGCTGCTACACCAAGGCGCCCAAGGGGCAGCCCTTCATCATCGATTTTGCAAAATTGCCGACGGCGCAAATGCCCGCAAATATGCCCGCCCAGATGCGGGGTATGCAGGCCGCCGCCGCAGCGCGCGATGCAAATGCCGCCTGGTGGCCCAATGGGCAAAATGGCAAGCAACCCAAGTCTGGATCTTCGCTGCGCGGCGAACATCGCGTTGCGAGCGCCTACACGCCTGAAATCAAATTCGCGCTGATGAACGACTATATGGCCTCGCTGAAGGTCAATCCGTCGGAACAATTGGGCGCGATCCTGCTCAAATGGAACAGCGTCCCCACCGCAACCGGCTATGTCGCCTGGGCCATGGGCGGCATGGAACGTGCGGGGCAGGGCGGCGATCTGGTCATGTGGACATCGGCCAGCAGCAAGGATGGCGGCGCCGGCATGGACTGGTTATCCCCGGCCGAAGTGCAGCGGCAGATTGCCGCAAAGAACATCCTGCCGCCGACACAGACAACCTGTTCAATCCCTGCGGAAGCCAAGGCGGCGGCGGGCGGCATGATGTTCGGCAGTATGAATGCCTTTGGTCCGGAGGAGAATTTCTCCTTCCCGCCCAAACCGGCCGATCCCAAGGCGGTGTGGAATATCGACTGGACCGCCAAGGTCCGTTTCCGGGCCTTTGCCAGCTTCATGACCGGTATGGGTTCCATGGGCGCTGGCGGCGGAGAGGAAGGCCAGCCCGCGCGCAAGCCCAAGGCGTGCAAGGGACCGCTGGGAATTCCGATCCCCGGTTCGTCCTGTTAGGTTGCGCTGCATCGGTAATTGCGTCAAAATGGCAATATGTCTGAATTTACCGATGCCCTGACCACCAAGCATGTCGAGATGATCGGCAAGCAACCGATATTCTTTACAGCAACTGCTGCCGCCGATGGCCGGATCAATCTGTCGCCGAAAGGATATGACAGCTTCCGCGTGCTGTCGCCGACCCGGGTTGCCTATCTCGATTTGGGCGGGTCCGGGAATGAGACGCATGCCCATCTGGCGGCGGATGGACGCATCACCATCATGTTCTGCGACTTTGACCGGCCGGCATTGATATTGCGGATCTATGGTCGTGGTCGGCCCGTCTTGCCACAGGATGACGAATGGGAAGCACTTGCCGCCCATTTCACCATCCTGCCCGGCACACGACAGATTTTTGTGATCGACGTGGAAAGCGTTCAAAGCAGTTGCGGCTGGGGCGTCCCCTTCATGACGCTGGACCGTGAGCGCGATACGCTGACCAAATATCATGCCCAGGCCGATCCGGACGCGTGGATGACGAAAACCAAGGGCCGGACAAAGAGCATTGACGGATTGCCGACCAGACCGACCGATCGTTATTTCGGCCCTGTAAACTAGCCCGAGGCATGTCACTGGTCGAACTCGCCCGTTATCCAAACGGCATAGAGGCGGAAATCGCCCGCACACTTCTCGAATCCCACGGGCTGCTCGCGGTCACCTTTGATGCCGGAATGAATATTGCCGACAGCGCCGCATTCGCCATCCCGGTCCGCCTGATGGTGCACGAGGATGAACGGGACGAGGCCGAAATGATTCTGCGCGAGGCGGACAGCGCATGAGCCATGCGATCAAGGTGGCGACCTATAATATACGCAAGGCGGTTGGGTTGGACCAACGCCGCAATCCGGCGCGCATCATCAGCGTGCTGAACGAGATCGACGCGGACATCATTACTTTGCAGGAAGTGGACCGCCGTTTCGGTGCGCGGGTGAGCGCGCTTCCTCTGGCCATGCTGGAGGCGGAAACATCGTGGATGCCGGTGCCCCTGCACTTTCGTCCGGCTGCCATCGGCTGGCACGGCAACGCCATATTGGTCCGCAAGGGGATCGAAGTGCGGCGCGCGGAGCCCATCGAAATGCCGACCCTCGAACCTCGCGGAGCGGTGATGGCGGAGCTGTCGGTTGCGGGACATTCCTTGCGCGTCATTGGCGTCCATCTCGACCTTTCGGGGCTTTGGCGGCGCAAGCAGGTACGGGCACTGCTGGCCGCGATTGATGCCTGTCCCCGGCTGATGCCCACGGTCATGATGGGCGATTTCAACCAATGGTCGGACAGCGGTGCCTTGAGCGAGCTGGCCTTTCATCACCATCGTCTGGTTCAAACCCCCAAAAGCTTCCACACGGCCCGCCCCGTGGCGCGGCTGGACCGGATCGTGGTGAGCCATGATATTCAGGTGACAGAGGCGGATTGCCATGTCTCGCCGCTCTCCAAACAGGCATCGGACCATCTGCCCGTTTGGGCGGCACTGCACATAGGCTAAAGCTGCTCAATATTTAGGCAGTCAAATGCTGCTGCTCAATATTTAAGCAAGTGTTAACATGTTCCCGATTTGATTCAGAGTGAGTTCGGACGCAAAACCGACCGATTCCGCGACTCCGCGATTCTGGCACGGCGTTTGCATATTGCACTGCACAACCAACGGGGGTGTGCATGAAATATATTATAGCAGTGATAAAGCCGCACAAGCTTGACCCGGTCCGCGAAGCGCTGACCGCGCTTGGTGTGTCGGGCATGACAGTGACCGAGGTCAAAGGCTTTGGCCGTCAAAAGGGCCAGACCGAAATCTACCGCGGCGCGGAATATGAAACCAACATGGTACCCAAGGTGAAGATCGAGATTGCCTGTGCAACCGATCAGGCACCTGCGGTGATCGAAGCCATCCAGCATGCCGCCGAAACCGGCGCAATTGGCGATGGCAAGATTTTCGAATTCGAGCTTGCCGGTGCGTTACGCATCCGGACCGGCGACACTAACGAAACCGCGCTCTGACGCGACACTATCAAGCTAGGGGAACCATAAAATGTCCAAAACACTCAAATTCATAGGCGCGGCGGGGGCGACATTGTTCGCTGCTCTGCCCGCCTTTGCACAGGAGGCTGCCGAAGCAGTAGCCGATGGTGCCGCGGCAGCGACTGCCGCAGTTGCCGAAGGTCCCATCAAGGCTCCTACAGTCGAGCAGATGGCGACGATGGTCGACAAGGGCGACACCACATGGATGCTGATCAGCTCCGCGCTGGTCCTGCTGATGTCGATCCCTGCACTTGCGCTCTTCTACGGCGGCCTTGTCCGCACCAAGAATATGCTCAGCCTGCTGATGCAGGTGTTCATGATCGTTTCGGTCGCGGCGCTTGTCTGGGTCAGCTACGGCTACAGCCTTGCCTTCACCAGCGGCGGTCCGTTCATCGGCGGCCTCTCCAAGGCGTTTCTGGCGGGTGTCGACGCAACGACCTTTGCGGCCACCTTCAGCAACAATGTCTACATTCCGGAATATGCCTTCGTCATTTTCCAGATGACCTTTGCCTGCATCACGCCGGCGCTGATCGTCGGAGCCTTTGCGGAGCGTATCAAGTTCACGCCGTTGATGATCTTCACCGTGCTGTGGCTGACCTTCGCTTACTTCCCGATCGCGCACATGGTATGGTATTGGGCCGGCCCGGACTTCCTGGTTGATGCACCGACCGACTATGGTCTGCTGTGGGGCATGGGCGCTCTGGACTTTGCAGGCGGCACGGTTGTCCACATCAACGCCGGTATCGCCGGTCTCGTCGGATGCCTCATCGTTGGCAAGCGCGTCGGCTATGGCAAGGAAGCTACACCTCCGCACAGCCTGACCATGACCATGATCGGCGCCTCGCTTCTGTGGGTGGGCTGGTTCGGCTTCAACGCTGGTTCGAACCTCGAAGCCAATGGCCTTGCGGCTCTCGCCTTCATCAACACCTTTGTTGCTACGGCGGCCGCTGCCGTTGCATGGTGCATCATCGAACAACTGCACCATGGCAAGCCTTCGCTTCTCGGCGCGGTGACAGGTGCTGTTGCAGGTCTGGTTGCGATTACACCGGCCAGCGGATTTGCAGCACCTATGACGTCGATCCTGCTCGGCTTCGTTGCATCGGCGGTCTGCTACCTCTTCGTAGCGGTTGTGAAGAACAAGCTGAAATATGACGACACGCTCGACGTCTTCGGCGTGCACGGCATTGGCGGTATCGTCGGCGCTATCGGCACCGGTATCGTTGCTGACCCGTCGCTGGGTGGTCAGGGCTTCTTCGACTACACCGTGTTCCCGGCCGTGCCCGGAACCTACGACATGGCCGCACAGGTTATCACGCAGATCAAGGCAGTGGGTATCACCGTGGCATGGACCGCCGTTGTTTCGGCAGTGCTGTTCTACGGTCTGAAGTTCACCACCGGCCTGCGTCCGACCGAAGAAGCGGAACGCGAAGGTCTCGACCTCTCCAGCCATGGAGAACGCGCCTACAATTATTGAGTTTCAAAGCTTGGCGGCGGGGCGTTCTCTCCTCTCCTTTTACGCCCCGCCTCCTCAAGATGTTCCTCCCGCGAACATCCAACTTACGGCCCGAACCCAATGGTTCGGGCCATTTTTGTATGAGGGTGAGAGGCGCGGGGCGTGGACGGCGGGCAACAAAAAAGGCGGCCGAAAGGACCGCCTCTTTTTAAGCGATGCCGCTGTGTTTAAGCGACCTTGGCTTCCGTGCCCAGGATCAACGGGTCGGCCACCTTGCTGATGTCGACGGTCGTGCGGCTGATGCTAGGTGCACCGCCGGAGGACTTGTGCCGGAACTTGCCTTCGATCTGGCCACCGGGTGCGATGGTCAGGTTGGTGTAGACGACATCGCCGGTAATGCGGGCGGTCGATTCAATCACCAAATCATTGGCTTCGATCGATCCTTCCACGCTGCCCGACAGGCGCGCGGATTCGGCGATGACCTTCCCTGCAATGATGCTGCCCTCGCCCTGGACGAGATTGCCGCAGGTCACATCGCCCTGGATCTTGCCATCAATATGCAGGTCGACGCGGGCGTTCAGGTTGCCGACGATTTCGACATCGGATGCGATGATGGAAAAGGTGTGACCGGAATTGTTACGCACGTTGCCATTATTCCTTTGTGCTGGTGTCTGCACGGATTCCGGCGACGCTTTGGACTTCGAGAACATCAGGGTTAGCCTCCAAAAACTTCCGTGGGTTAATAGCCTGACCGTTCAGGCGGACCTCGAAATGCAGATGGCTGCCGGTCGAACGACCTGTGCTGCCCATCCGCGCGATTTGCGCGCCACGCGCGACCTTCTGGCCAAGCTTGACGTTAAATCCAGACAAGTGGGCATAACGGGTTACCAAACCATTAGCGTGCGTGATTTCGATCGTATTTCCATAGCCACCTTGTGATCCCGCATGCGTTATGCGGCCATCGGCGGCGGCCAAGATGGGTGTTCCAATGGGGCCTTTGAAATCAAGACCATTGTGCATCGCGCCTGCGCCGGTGAACGGATCGCTACGATAGCCAAAGCCGCTCGACATCATCATGACGGCGGCGGGCATGGAGGTTGGAATAGCGGCCAAGGCACGCTCCATGGCGTCCATCCGGCCAAGCGACATCGCAAGCTTGGTGAAGCGCGGATCGCGGACATCCTTTTTGGAGCTGCCAAAGAAGGATTCGAACGGACCACCCTGTGCGCTGGTGGCCTGCCGCGCCAAAAAGTCGGGGTTTAGGCCGAACTGGCGGATCGCGGCCTCGGCCTTTTGTGTGCGGGCCTGTGCGACCTTTGTCATCAATTCGGCAAAGCGGATCTGCCGCGCTTCGATGCGGGCCAGGCCGGCGGCTTCGGGAACGAGGGCGCTGATGGTTTTGACGGTTTTATCGTCTTGTGCTGCGGCATCGGTGCCGGTCGCGGCTGCTGCGGGAATTTCGTCGAGATACTGGTCGCTCAGGCTTTCCAGCATTTTCTGGCGACGCTCGAGGTCCTTGGTCACCTCGTCGATGGAACCACGGTAGTTGGCCACGCGTTCCTCGGCGGATTCGACCTTGGCCTCTTTTTCGTTCAGCGCCATCCGTTCGATGGACACGCTGACCTGGTTCACGGCCATGCCCAGCGTGACGATCAGCCACGCGCCCACGATAAAAGCGGTCACCCCTGCAACGCGGCGTTGCAGTTGTGCGGAAATCTTCAAAAACCGGACTTGGCCATTGGCCCGCATGAAAAATTCGCGGTCAATAAACCATCCAGCGATCTGGCTTTTCCAGCCAGTCAATCTGGTCTGTAGCGACACGACCCACCCCATTTTTTTATTTGTGCAGCGCCGGTAGCAGGTCTGCGGGGTGCGGGCGAATCGGATGGGGACGAGTCGTGACGAATCGGGCGAGTCACACGGTGAGTTGTGGAAATCGTTACCAATTTGACCAATTGTGACCGGATGAAACCGCCTGTAAAAAATCAAAAATTCAGAATAGTTAACGAAATCAGATAGTTATCGACAGACCGATTCGCGGCCTTTTGGTGAAAGCGTTTTTGGCAAGGCTGCTTTCTATTTTTCCGCAGATTCTCTACGGGTTTCCCCATGACTGCCGAGCACCCTATTCCGGACCAGCTGATCGCCGAGATGACGGCGAAGGCGCGCGCTGCGGCGAGGGTGCTTGCGCTGGCGACCGACGCGGCCAAGGCTGCCGCGCTGAAGGCAGCGGCGGCGGCGCTGCGGCAGGAAAGCCAAGGCATCATTGCGGCGAACGCGCTGGATATGGAAGCGGGGGCAAAGGCAGGCCTCTCGGCCGCGATGCTGGACCGGCTGAAACTGGACGAAGGTCGTCTTGCTGCGGTTGCCGATGCGATTGATCAAGTAGCCGTTCTGGATGATCCCGTGGGCGACGTGATCGACAGTCGCACCCAACCCAATGGCCTTGTCATGCGCCGCGTGCGCATCCCCATCGGTGTCTTGGGCATCATTTATGAAAGCCGTCCCAATGTAACTGCGGATGCCGCTGCACTCGGACTGCGGGCCGGGAACGCTGTCATCCTGCGTGGTGGAAGCGAGGCGGTGCACAGCAACCGTGCGATCCACAAGGCGATGGTATCCGGCATCGTCGAAGCAGGCTTGCCCGCCGATGCCGTCCAACTGGTCCCGACGCAGGATCGTGCGGCGGTTGGCGCGATGCTGCGCGCGCAGGGTGCCATTGACATGATCATTCCGCGCGGCGGCAAATCGCTCGTGGCGCGGGTGCAGGACGAGGCGCGGGTTCCCGTGCTGGCGCATCTCGACGGTATCAACCACATCTATGTGCACAAGGATGCCGACCCGGCGATGGCTAACGCCATCATCGTCAACGCAAAGATGCGGCGCACGGGCATTTGCGGCGCTGCAGAGACGTTGCTGATCGATCAGGATTATCCCGCGCCTGCCGACCTGATCGCGGCGCTGCTCGAAACCGGCTGCGAAGTCCGGGCCGACGAAGCGCTGATGGAACTCGATCCGCGCACGGTGTCTGCCGACGATGCCGATTGGGATACCGAATATCTCGATTCGGTCATATCGGCCTGTCTGGTGGGCGGCCTTGATGAGGCGATGGACCATATCGCCCGACATGGGTCACATCATACCGACGCGATCATCACCAACGATGACGCGGTTGCTGCACGGTTCCTCGCCGAAGTCGACAGCGCCATCGTCATGCACAATGCCTCGACCCAATATGCCGATGGCGGTGAATTCGGGCTGGGCGCGGAAATAGGCATCGCCACCGGACGGCTGCATGCGCGCGGTCCCGTAGCACTGGAAGGTTTGACCACCTATAAATGGCTGGTGCACGGCCAAGGGCAAACACGGCCTTGAAAACCATCGGCCTGATGGGCGGTTCGTTCAATCCGGCGCATGGCGGGCATCGGGATATCAGCCTGTTTGCTATCGATGCGCTGGACCTCGACGAATATTGGTGGCTGGTCTCGCCCGGCAATCCGTTAAAGCCGAAAGCAGGGATGGCCCCGCTAGTGGCGCGGTTGGGGTCTGCGCAGGTGCAAGCGCGGCGCAGTCCGATAAAGGCGACCGCAATCGAGCGTGAATTGGGCACGGTTTATACCATCGATACGCTGCGTAAGATCGTCGCAAAATATCCGAAAATACGGTTCATCTGGATCATGGGCGCGGATAATTTGTTGCAATTTCATCACTGGCGGCAGTGGAGAGATATAGCGCGATTGATGCCGATTGCAGTTATCGCAAGACCCGGCTATGATGCAAAGGCTGTTGCGGGTCCCGCAATGGCCTGGTTCAGGCGGTTTGTCCGGCGTCCGGACCAGCGTCATCACTGGACAAGATGGAGTACGCCAGCGCTTGTCTTTTTGCGCTTTCGTCCAGATCCTCGTTCGGCAACCGCAATTCGCCGCGCCGACCCTCATTGGTATCAGCGATTTTCAGGAACTGGCGCACGTGATGGCGTCACCCATAAAATTGTTCTGTAAGGAGCACACTTGATAGATTCCGCTTCCGTCCCCACCGCCGCCAAGGCCAAGGGACCCGTATTGAGCCCTGAAAAGCTCCACGAACTCATCCTAAAGTCGCTCGACGATGATCAGGCGCAGGACGTTGTCTCGATTCCCCTCGAAGGAAAAAGCAACATCGCCGACCATATGGTCGTCGCTTCCGGTCGTTCGTCCCGGCAAGTGGCCTCCATGGCGCAGAAGCTTGCCGAGCGGATCAAGCAGGCTGGTCGCCATGCGCGAATCGAAGGACTGCCGTCTGCCGACTGGGTGCTGATCGATGCCGAAGATGTGATTGTGCACCTGTTCCGGCCGGAAGTGCGCAGCTTCTACAATCTGGAACGTATGTGGGCTTTCGGCGACGCGCCTGAAACCGCGTCGGCCTGATCTTCATTCCCGCCGATCATGGCCATGCGTTTGCACATCATTGCACGCGGGAAGATCGGCCGTTCGCCGGAAGCAGAGCTTGTTGAGCGTTATCTCAAGCGTATCAGCTGGCCGGTGAAACATAGCGAACTTCCCGACCGTGGCGGTGAAGTTCCGGCGGGGGATGCACCCGCCAAAACAATCCTTCTCGATGAAAAAGGCGAACAGCTGGGTTCCATGGAATTCGCGCGCCTGTTGGGAAAATGGCAGGATGAAGGGGTCCGCGAAACCCGCTTTCTGATTGGCGCAGCCGACGGATTTAGCGATGCCGAGCGCGAGACTGCAGATAAGCTGATTGCCTTTGGCAAAGCGACCTGGCCGCATTTGATGGCACGGGCGATGCTTGCCGAACAATTGTTCCGGGCAACCGCCATACTCGCCAACCATCCCTATCATCGCGAGGGATAGGCACATGCGCTTTGCCTTGACCCTGACGCTTCTGGCCCTTGCCCCCGTTGGATTTGCCGCCACGTTGATGGCGCAGAATGCACCGACCCTGGGTGCGCAGGAACAGGCGTTGCGTGATGCGAAGCTGAAGGCTGTGCGGGCGGAGCGCCGCAGCGAGATGTTGCGGCAAGAGGCCAGCAATGCCGCCAGCGCCGCCGACCGGATCGTTGCCCAGCGCGCCGTGCTGTCCGCCGAGATCGCCGCTGCCGAGGCGCAGATCGAAGCAGCAAATGCGCGGGTTGCCATCATCAGCCGCCGGCAACGTGCGCAGCAGAAACTGCTGGGCAAGCAAAGCGAACCGATATTGCGCCTGAACGCCGCGTTGCAGCAAATGACCGGACGCCCGACGGCACTGATGATGGCGCAGCCGGGGCATCGCGAAGATTATATCCATGTGCGTGCCGTGATGGCGACGGTGCAGCCCCAGATCGTGCAGCGCACCAACGCCTTGCGCCAGCAAATCGCAAGCCAGAACGAACTGCGTTCGCAGGAGTTGCTCGCCCTGCAAACATTGAGCGACGCGCGCAGCCGCCTGACGAATCGCAGGACGGCTTTGGCACGCCTTGAAGGGAATGCGCGCGGCAAGGCTGATGATTTTGCCGCCAACGCTGCCATCGAGTTTGAAAGGGCGATTGCCCAGGGGGAGCGGGCGCGGGACATTGTCGGGCGTATTGATACTGAACGGCTCGGGAGCGTGACTGCAGCGGAACTAGCCGCCTTGTCGGGGCCTGCGCTGCGTCTCGCCGATGACCGGCAGGTGGAGGCACGGGCGCGTGTCTATATTCTGCCTGTGCGGGGTAAAGTGGTCTCCGGTTTCAATGAACTCAATACAACCGGATATCGCGAGCGTGGCATGCGCCTCTCGGTTGCACCCGAGGCGCAGATTGTAGCTCCTGCTGCGGGTAAGGTTTCCTTTGCCGGACGCTACCGCAGCTATGGCCAGATTGTCATATTGGAACATGGCAATGGCTGGAACAGCCTGATCACCCATTTGGGAACCATAAAGGTGGCCAAGGGCGAAACGGTCAAGCAAGGCAGCCTTCTGGGTCTGGCCGACAGGCAAACAGGCGAAATTGGCGTGGAACTACGCAAGAACGGCCGCGTTATGGATATTGCCGCGCTGCTGCGCTGAAGCGCGTCCCAAATACGTTCATGGCTTAAGTTTTGACGTTCGTGGTAAACGCGCTTTCACCATTGGTTCAGGCACACTATAGAAGATGTCCTGATTTAAGGACTGGATTATCCTATGAAAAAGCGTCTGCTTCCTTCTACCTTGGCACTGGCTTTGACCTTTGCCGTTCCTGCGACGGTTTTGCTCGCACAAAGTGCTCCGCCGAAATCTGCCGCGCAATTGCAAGCAGACCAGATTCGCGAACTGGAACAGTTCCTTGCGGTGTATAAAAAGGTGAAATCCAGCTACGTCGACAAGGTCGATGACAAGCAGCTTATGGAAGGCGCCATTCAGGGCATGTTGGCCAGCCTCGATCCGCACAGCGGCTTTTTGAACAAATCCGATTTCAGCAGCCTGCAAACCCAGATTGACGGCGAATATGGCGGCCTTGGCCTGTCCGTAACGCTGGAAGACGAAGCGGTTAAGGTTATCGCCCCGACCAAGGATACCCCCGCCGACAAGGCAGGCATCAAGTCCGGCGACTATATCACGCATCTCGACGGCAAGCTGATTTTCGGCGGTACGCTTGATGAAGCGGTCGAAGCCATGCGCGGCGAACCGGGTACATCGATCAAGCTGACCATCGTCCGGCCCGGTCGCGACGCGCCCTTTGATGTCACCATCACCCGCGCCATCATCGACCTCAAGCCCGTCCGCTGGGAAGTGAAGGACCGCATTGGTTTGATCACCATCACCGGCTTTTCCGAAGAGACCGGCGCGGATGTTGTCGCCGCCGTATCGAGCATCAAGAAGTCATTGGGCGGGAAGCCCTTGGGCTATATTGTCGACCTGCGGTCCAACCCGGGCGGCATTTTGGACGAAGCGGTCGCAGTCTCCGACGCCTTCCTCGCCAGCGGGGAAATCGTATCGGAGCGTGGACGCGACAAGCGTGACATTGAACGCTGGTGGGCCGAACGCGCTGTTCCCGGCGATGTGACCGGCGGCGCACCGATCATCGTATTAGTGGACGCAGGCTCTGCTTCGGCATCGGAAATCGTTGCCGGCGCGCTGCAGGACCATCACCGCGGTCTCGTCATGGGTGAACGCAGCTTCGGCAAGGGCTCGGTGCAGAATGTACTGCCCCTGACGCGCGATACGGGCCTTCGCCTGACGGTTGCCCGTTACCATTTGCCTTCGGGCCGCTCGGTTCAGGAAGGCGGCATCAAGCCCGACATCCAGGTCCCGCAGCTTTCCGACCCTGATTACAAGAAGCGCGTTGCCATTCGCGAATCCGATCTTCGTCGTCACCTGATCAACGAGATGCAGGATAATGCGAAAGAGCTGGAAGAAGATATCGCCGACGATCCCCGCTTCGCCCTGACGGCCGAGCAGTTGAAGGCCAAGGGGATTACCGATTTCCAACTGCATTATGCGATGGAAACGCTCAACCGCTTGGGCACCAAGACCATGAAGCTGGCCGAAAAGCCGGTAAAGGGTAAGGCGCAGAATTAACCGATGAACCAAAAAATCGGTTTTGCGCATAGGCTGGCGTTTCTGCTCCCCGCCTGGTTGCTGGCGGGGGCCTATGGCTCGCAATATATTGGCGGTTTGCCGCCCTGTGAAATGTGCTGGTGGCAACGCTATCCCCATTTCGAGGCGGTCGCGCTTGCGGCTATCGCCTTTTTCGTGGGTAATCCCGGTTACCGCAAGGCACTGGTCGCGCTGGCGGCGCTGGGCATCTTGACCAGCGGCCTGATCGGCGGCTTTCATGCTGGCGTCGAATATGGATGGTGGGAAGGTCTGACGTCCTGCACCGCGACGATTTCGGGGTCCGGCGACGAACTGCTCAAGTCGATCATGAATGCGCCGCTCGTCCGCTGCGATACCGCGCCGTGGACTTTATTCGGCATTTCGCTGGCCGGGTATAATTTCCTCTTGTCGACAGGCGGCGCAATCGCCATCTTGTGGACAATATGGCGCAGCAAAATATCCTGAAAACCGCAGCCCAGCGTTCCGACGCGATCAAAAGCATGATTCGCGTCAACCAGGCCGGGGAATATGGTGCCAAGCGCATCTACGCAGGGCAGCTCGCCGTTATGGGCGACCGTACCCCCGCCGCACGCAGCATCGCGCATATGGCGGAGCAGGAAGAGCGGCACCTTTCGGCCTTTGACAAGATGATGGCGGAACGCGGTGTGCGTCCGACCCTATTGCATCCTATCTGGGATGTGGCGGGTTTTGCCCTTGGCGCGGTGACCGCCGCGATCGGTCCCGAGGCAGCCATGGCCTGTACGGTTGCGGTCGAAACCGAAATTGACCGGCACTATGCTGAGCAGTTGGAAGAATTGGGCGATAGCGATCCCGAACTGTCCGCAATGGTTGCCGATTTCCAGGCCGACGAGCTGGAGCATAAAGCCACCGCGCTTGCCGAAGGTGCAGAGCGCGCCCCTGCCTATCCGCTGATGAGCGCAGTCATTCGCCTTGGCTGCCGGACCGCGATTGCCGTTTCCAAACGGATATGAACTTCATCGCCCGTTCAGTGTTGAAGTCCCAAGGCCAAACAAGATTAAACGGAGAATGCATCGTGAAACGATTTGCCACACTGGTCTTGACGACAACGGCGGTGCTGACCGCGTCCGCATCCTATGCGCAGCACAGCGGCGCCAGCCAGCCGGGCGACGAAAAGATCAACCAGCTGATCGTCTATGGCAATGACAAATGCCCGGAAAGTACCGGCGATGAAATCGTGGTCTGCGCGCGCATGGATGAGGCGGATCGCTATCGCATCCCCTCCAACTTGCGCGGTGACCCCAATGATCCCCGCAACCAGGCGATGTCGGAACGCATCAAGGCCTATGAATATGTCGGTGCCAGCGGCACGATGAGCTGCTCGCCCTCCGGCGCGGGCGGGTTTACCGGATGTGGCCTCAAGGAAATCGACCGCGCTTATGCCGAAAAGGCGCAGGATCCCGGCATCACCTTCGGCCGCCTGATCGCCGCCGAACGCGCCAAGCGCATGGCGGGCATCGACGCGGAAGCCGCCGCGGTTGAAGAGCGGGTGAAGGAATTTGAAAAGGGCCGCGCCGAACGCGAGGCACGCCTGCAGGCGGAGCTTGACGCAAAGGAAGCCGCCGAGCGTCAGGCAGCAGACGCAGAGCCACTGCCTGAGCCCAAATAAGAGCGCCTAGCCCTTCGCCTTTTCGCTGGCGACCCAGTCCCTGATCTGGCTTTCAAGCACGTCGAGCGGCACCGCCCCCTGGCGCAGCACGGCATCGTGGAAGGCCGACAGGTCAAATTTGGGCCCCAGCTCCTTGGTCGCCATCGCCCGTAACTCGCGGATCTTCAGCTCGCCCAGCTTGTACGCCAGCGCCTGACCCGGCCAGCTGATGTAGCGGTTGACCTCCGCCTCGATATTGGCCGCCGAAAGCGCACTATTCTCGGTCATGAAATCAATCGCCTGCTGCTTCGTCCACCCCTTGGCATGAATGCCGGTGTCGACGACAAGCCGGCAGGCGCGCCACATTTCGTAGGACAGGCGGCCCATATCCTTGGCAGGCGTGTCATAGAGCCCGATCTCAAGTCCAAGACGCTCCGAATAAAGCCCCCAGCCTTCGACAAAGGCGGTGAAGAAGGCACCATTTTTGCGGAAGTCCGACAGCGGAAGTTCCTGTTGCAGCGCGATCTGGTGATGGTGGCCGGGAACCGCTTCATGCATGCTGAGTGCCGGTATTTCCCAGAAGGGCCGCTGGTTCAGCTTGGACGTGTTGACATAATAGGTGCCCGAAATGCCGACTTCGGGCGATCCCGGATTATAATAAGCGGTCGTTGTCCCCTCTGCCGTCTCCTTCGGAATTTCGCGCAGGCCATAGGGCAGGCGTGGGAGCTTGCCGAAAAGGGTCGGCATTTTGCCGTCGATCAACTTGGCGACCCGCGCCGTTTTTTCCATCAACTCTTCAGGTGTCTTGGCATAATATTGCGGATCTGTGCGTAGATGCTCGATAAAGGCCTCGCGGCTTTCATAGCCCGCCTTTTTCGCGACCTCGACCATTTCGTTCCGAATGCGGGCGACCTCCGAAAGGCCGATATTGTGGATCTGGTCGGCGGTCAGATTGGTGGTCGTTTCCTCGCGGATCCGGAAATTATAATAGGCCGCACCGCCCGGCTGGGCCGACACGCCGGGGGCTTTGGCGCAGGCCGGTTTGTAGCTCTTCACATACCAGTCGAGCTGCTTGCGCAAGGCGGGATAGACGACAGTCTCGATTGTTTTCGCCGCCTCGTCGGCCAACGCATCGAACTCGGCGGTCGTCAGGCTTTCGGGCTTGGCGCGGGTATAGGGGCCAAAGTGGCGTGCCTTTTTGGGGTCGGCTACGATCAGGCCGGTCACCGTCGCCTCAAAACCCTCCAGCGTTTCGCAGGGCTGGGTGTATTTTCCGCGAATGGCGACATTGGCGACGTCAATATTCTGGTCGTTCACCGCCGCATATTGCGCCAGCCGCGCATTGTAGCTTTCATAGTCGGCCTTGGTGCGGAAGGGCAGGTTGTTCGCCATGCCGGCAAAGCTCTGGTGCCAGCTGGAATAGGTGGTGAAGTTGATGGCGCGCTGGCCGAAGCGATTACCTTCGATCGTGCTGTTCAGGCTGCGTGCCAAAATGCCTGCCTCGACCTTGCTGGCGGCGTCCAGCTGGTCCTGGGGAATGGCGTTCAGCTTTGCAAGAAAGGCCGCCGCAGTCGCGGCTCTACGGTCTGATGCCGCAAGGCTGAAGTCGCCGACCTCACGGGCATAGGTGTCGACCCCCAAGGAGCTTGCAAAGATGGGCGATTCCTTCAGCGTATCGGCCCAATAGGCGTCGACCAGCGTCTTCAGATCGGCATTGGCATCGGCATAGACGGGAGCCGCCGAGGATAGCAGGGCAATGAGCGTGAAAGCCTTCAACATTTTCGGCATGGACCTCTCCTTTTTGCGTTATCGGTAATTGTCGACCGCGGCGAACATCGCCGTAATTTGCGCGCGTTCTTCGGCGGTAATTTCGGGCCGCCAGATATCGAAAATCAGGACGAGCCGGTCAAAGGCACTGTTGTTCCACGCCTCATGCTCGACGCTGTCGTCGAACGCGATGATCTTGCCCTCTTGCCACGCAATCGTCTCGCTACCCACGCGAAAGCCGCAATCGGGCGGAACGATCAGGGGCAGGTGGCAGATCAGGCGGCTGTTCAGCATGCCCGTATGCGGCGGAATCTTCGCCCCCGGGCGGAGCAGCGACAGCATGATGGATGGCGCACGCGGGCCGATATGGCAGAGCGGCGCGTGGTCGATTATCGCCTGATACAGGATGGGACAGCGGCTTATATGTTCCTCCACCGGCGCGCCATTCTGCCACAGATAGAGCGTGCTCCAGTCCGGATTTTCGAGCAGGCCATGATGATCCGTCTGGGGCCGCTCTCCGGTTGCTTTCATATAAGGTTCAAAGCCCTGATGATCGGCCAGCAATGCCAGCGCCTCGGCCTTCATCGCATCGAACCCGGCCTCTATTTTCGGCACCCAATCATAGTGGCTGGTATCGGCAAACTGCAGATATTCCACATCCGGATAATAATGTGCCATCGGCTTTTGCGGATAGGGGCGGTATTCGGGTAGGCGTTGCGTGATGCCGAGCATCATGTCCAGCGAGGCGCGAAAACGGGGATGTTGCTTGTCGCGCGGGTATCCGCCCGCCTCAAGCGCATCAACAAGCGCCTGTTGAAACATTTCCCCCAACCACCGCGTGCCGGTTTCCGCCCGCGCTACGTCGCGCAAGACTCCGCTGTCGGTTGACGGACGCGCTGCCGCGATGCGCAGTGCCGCCGCATAATAGGCATTGGCCGCCCGCCGGTCGCCCGCCTCGCGTCGGTGGTCGGCCTTGGCCACCAGTGCGGAAATGTCGAACCGGTCTTGCGTCAGCCGCGCTTCCGCTTGGCTTTCGGACATAAGATCTTTTGGAGTTACAGGTTCGGAAACGGCCATTGCGCTGACCATAAGCCGCCGGGCGACCTTTTGGCAACGGGATGGTGCAGAGCCACTTGAGAAGATGGCCCTGCACCGGCCCACGTCCCTATCACCATCCGAAGATGAGCGACCCGTAGAGACGTGACGAACCCCTTGGCAGGGTTATACCGGTCAAATGCCCCCAACCGGTTTCGTCTTTTTTCGCACTCAGTTCCGCGCGTTCCGCGCTTGTGTCTTGGCGGCCTTGAAACTTTCTTCCATCGCGCGGCCCATTCGTTCAAATTCCGGCATCATCGCAGCCATCACCTGCGCCAGACTGCCCGCCATGGACAGCATTTGACGGCTGCCCTCTCCCAGCTTTTCGGGCAGCGCATCGGCATCGCGGTCCGCAATGTCGGCGAGCGTGGCGTCCCGGGGGATGTTCCGCTTCACCGTACCTGGACGCGCCTTCTCGATGGAGTCGACCAGCGGCCCCACCGGCATGTCCATGACCGTTCGGGTCATGGTTTCGACAGCCGTTGCGATCCTGTCCTGCATTTGCGGATCCGCCATTTTGGCTGCAATTTCATTCACAGCGCCGTCGTCGGCCGGGGAAATTTCCTGCGCACTGACGCCGGTGCCCGGGCGGAATTCAATGTCCTGCGCCATTGCCGGTGCGGAAGCACCCAACAACGAAAGCCCGATCACAATCACTTTGGAACGCATAACCATCATCCTCACTCACCGCCGCAAGGGGCGTGGCGGCGAAGCTGCCGTTGGCGGCCGTTTACCCGGTCGTGTCTGATTATAGGCTGAACAAGCCGCTCATCCGACAGCAACTTTGGTAAAGGATTGTAAATTCTGTCGCGCGCTACTCCGCCGCTTCCAATGTCGCCTTGTCCGAAAGCGGATAGGCGAGACGGCTGAGCATTTCCTTCGGGCAGATCTGCCAGAATTCCCCGCGGCGACGGTCCCAATCGTCGATGATCGAACGCGACCATGCGCTGTCGGTGGCGTGGGCATGGGCCATGATCAGCGATTTCAGCTGTTCTTCCCAATGCGCGCTTTCCAGACGCTGCCACACAATGCTCTCGGGATTCGCGTTGGATGCAAAGCTGTCGTCCGGGTCCAGAACAAAAGCCATGCCGCCGGTCATCCCGGCCCCGAAATTGCTGCCGACCTTGCCCAATATAACGGCGATACCCCCGGTCATATATTCGAGACCATTGGAGCCGCAGCCTTCCACCACGACATGCGCGCCGGAATTGCGGACGGCGAAACGTTCGCCCGCCTGTCCTGCCGCAAATAATTTGCCCGAGGTCGCGCCGTAGAGAACGGTGTTGCCGATGATGCTGTTATGCTGGCTGTCCAGCGGGCTGCTGACCGTCGGACGCACGATGATCGTCCCGCCGGAAAGGCCCTTGCCGACATAGTCATTGGCATCGCCAAAAACTTCAAGCGTAATGCCCTGACACAGAAACGCGCCGAGCGACTGGCCCGCAGACCCACGAAGGCGGACATGGACATGGTCTTCGGCCAGATCCTTCATGCCATAGAGGCGCGTAATCTCGGACGAGAAACGGGTGCCAACGGCGCGATGTGTGTTGCGGACATTGTAGGTCAGCTGCATCTTTTCCCGCCGTTCAAATACGGGTTTTGCATCCCGGATCATCTGGGCATCGAGGCTGTCCGGCACTTCATTGCGGAAGGTCGGAATGGAGAAGCGGCGTGCACTGTCAGGCGCGTCGACCTTCGCCAGGATCGGGTTGAGGTCGAGATCGTCGAGATGCTCTGCACCCCGGCTTACCTGCCGCAGCAATTCGGTGCGGCCGATCACTTCGTCAAGGCTGCGGAAGCCGAGCTTGGCGAGGATTTCGCGCACTTCCTCGGCAATGAAGGTCATCAGGTTGATGACCTTTTCCGGTGTACCGGTGAATTTCTTGCGTAGCTCTTCATCCTGCACGCAGACACCGACCGGGCAAGTGTTCGAATGGCATTGCCGCACCATGATGCAGCCCATGGCAACGAGACTGAGCGTTCCGATGCCAAATTCTTCGGCGCCTAATATGGCGGCGATCACAATGTCGCGGCCGGTCTTAAGGCCGCCGTCCGTACGCAACTTGATGCGGTGGCGCAGACCGTTGAGGGTCAGCACCTGATTGGCTTCGGACAGGCCCATTTCCCATGGCGTGCCGGCATATTTGATGCTGGTCTGTGGCGATGCACCTGTGCCGCCGACATTGCCGGAAACCAGAATGACATCGGCATGTGCCTTGGCGACGCCCGCCGCAATCGTGCCGATACCGGCGGCGCTCACCAGCTTGACGCAGACGCGTGCACGCGGATTGATCTGCTTCAGGTCGTAGATCAGCTGGGCCAGATCTTCGATCGAGTAGATGTCATGATGCGGCGGCGGCGAGATCAGCATCACGCCGGGGGTCGAGTGCCGCAGCCGTGCGATCATCTCGGTCACCTTGAAGCCGGGCAACTGCCCGCCTTCGCCGGGCTTTGCACCCTGGGCGACCTTGATCTCGATTTCCTCGCACGCGCCGAGATATTCGGCGGTTACGCCAAAGCGGCCCGAGGCAATCTGTTTGATCACGCTATTGGCATTGTCGCCATTTTCATAGGGCTTGAACCGCTTGCTGTCTTCGCCGCCCTCACCGGACACGGCCTTCGCCCCGATCCGGTTCATGGCAATGGCCAGCGTCTCATGCGCCTCGGGCGACAGGGCGCCCAAGGACATGCCGGGCGTTACAAAACGCTTGCGGATTTCGGTGATTGCCTCGACCTCGTCAATCGCTACAGGCTCTTTGGCGAAGTTGAATTCGAGCAAGTCACGCAAGTAGATGGGCGGCAATTCCTTCACACCCTGCGCAAATTGGGTGTAGGTCGAATAGCTGTCGTTGGCGACGGCGCTTTGCAACAAATGCATCAGGCCCGCCGAATAGGCATGTTCTTCGCCACCATTGCGTTGCTTGTAGAAGCCACCGACCGGAAGCCGCGCAACCGCGCTGTCGAAGGCATCGGCATGACGGTCGCGTGCGTTGACGTAGAGCGAGTGGTAGCCTTCGCCCGAAATCTTGTTCGGCATGCCGGGGAAGAAGTCGTTGACGAGTGCGCGGCTGAGACCAACCGCTTCGAAGTTATAGCCGCCACGATAGCTGGAGATCACCGCGATGCCCATTTTGGACATGATCTTGAGCAGGCCTTCATTGACCGCCGTGCGGTAGTTACCCACCGCCGTTTCCAAGCTGATATCGCCCAGAAGCCCGCGGGCATGGCGGTCCGCAATGGCGGCTTCGGACAGATAGGCGTTGACCGTGGTGGCGCCGACGCCAACGAGCACGGCGAAATAATGTGTGTCCAGACATTCGGCGGAACGGACATTGATCGACGAATAGCTGCGCAGGCCATTGCGGACGAGATGCGTGTGAACGGCAGCCGCCGCCAGGATCATGGCGATGGCGACGCGGTCGGGTCCGATATTCTCGTCGGTCAGGAACAGCTCCGACTTGCCCATGCGGACGGCTTCGACCGCTTCTTCGCGAATGCGGGAAATGGCCGCGCGCAAACCTTCCTGCCCGGCGGCGATATCATAGGTGCAGTCAATCTCGGCGGCGACGGGGCCAAAGGCGGCCTTCAACCGGTGCCATTCGGCCGCGGTCAGCACGGGGCTTTCCAGCACCAGAACGTCGGCATTCTGGCTCTTTTCGTCCAAAATATTGGCAAGGTTTGAAAAGCGTGTCTTCAGGCTCATCACATGCCGTTCGCGCAAGGAGTCGATCGGCGGGTTGGTGACCTGGCTGAAATTCTGGCGGAAGAACTGGCTGATCAGGCGCGGCTTGTCGCTGATCACGGCGAGCGGGGTGTCGTCGCCCATGGACCCGATGGCTTCCTTGCCATCCTCGATCATCGGCGCGAGGATCATTTCCACATCCTCAAGGGTCATGCCTGCGGCAATCTGGCGCTTGGTCAATTCGGCGCGGCTCCATATGGGCAACGCGTCGCCCGACGCTTCGGGCAAATCGGCGATCCGGCGGAACCCTTTGACGAGCGCGCCATAATCCTGCTCGGCAGAGATCCGGTCCTTGAGCTCTTCGTCGCGGTAGAGTTTGCCTTCGTCCAGATTGACGGCAATCATCTGTCCGGGGCCCAAGCGGCCCTTTTCCAGGATCGTCGATTCCGGCAGCACAACCATCCCGGTTTCCGAACCGATGACCAGCAGATTGTCCGACGTCCGGCTATAGCGCAGCGGACGCAAGGCATTGCGGTCGACGCCGGCGACGGCCCAATGCCCGTCAGTCATGGCGAGGGCAGCAGGGCCATCCCATGGCTCCATCACCGAGGCCATATATTCATACATCGCGCGGTGGGTGGCGGGGATATTGGGGTTGGACTGCCATGCTTCGGGGATCAGCATCAACTTGGCGGTCGGCGCTTCCTTGCCCGAGCGGACGAGCGTTTCGAATACGGCATCCAGCGCAGCGGTGTCCGATGAGCCTGCAGGGATCACCGGCTTGATATCGTCGGACTGCGCGCCAAAAGCGATGGAGGCCATCTTGATCTCGTGGCTCTTCATCCAGTTCTGGTTGCCGCGAATGGTGTTGATTTCGCCATTATGCGCAAGGCCGCGGAACGGCTGTGCCAGCCACCATTGGGGGAAGGTGTTGGTCGAATAACGCTGGTGGAAAATCGCGACCCGGCTTTCAAAGCGGTCGTCCTGAAGGTCGGGGTAAAAGACCGACAGGCTTTCGGCAAGGAACAGGCCCTTGTAGACAATCGACCGGCACGATAGCGAGCAGATGTAGAAATCGCGGATCTGCGCGGCGATGATCTTCTTCTCGATCCGGCGGCGGATGAGGTAGAGATTTTTCTCGAACTCGGTCGCGTCCACGTCGTCGGGCATGGGCCCGGCAATCATGATCTGCTCGATTTCCGGACGTGTGGCTTGTGCCTTGGTGCCGATGACCGACACATCGACCGGCACCTGCCGCCAGCCATAGATGGTGTAACCGGCATCGATAATCTCGGCCTCGACAATGGTTCGGCAATTTTCCTGCGCCCCCAGATCGGTGCGCGGCAGGAAGACCATGCCCACGGCCAAGCGGTTGGGCATCGGCCGGTGGCCGCTGTCCGAAATCGCATCGTCGAAAAAGCGCACGGGCAGGTCGATATGCAGACCTGCGCCATCGCCCGTCTTGCCATCGGCATCAACCGCACCGCGATGCCACACCGCTTTCAACGCCTCGATCCCCGCCGCAACGACGCGCCGCGACGGCTTGCCATCCGTCGCCGCGACCAAGCCGACGCCGCAGGCATCGCCTTCGGATTCGGGATGATACATGCCCTCGCGTGCGAGGCGCTCATGTTCGGGGGTGGGGAAATGGTGTGTCATGCGTGGGGTCCGTTATTTGGGCGCTGCGGGTGGCGGGACGGCGTTGTCGGGAATGTCTTCGGCGGCCATGGGCTCGGGTGCCGGTTCAGGCTTCCATCCTTGCGCGAGGAAGCGCTGGCGTGCTTCGTCAATGGCGGAAACCTGCGCATCCTCATAGGCGGTGTATGCGGCGTCGGATTTGGCATTTGCCTTTGCATAAGCGTCGGACAGTTTCGTTGCCTTGCTGCGTGCGGCGGGTTGCCAGTTCTCTTCGGCATACCAGGGTTCTTCGCCAGTTTCATCAGAGCCCGCTACATCAGCGGTTGCGGCTGCCGCTGCCTCCATTGCGGATTCACCTCCCGGCTTGGGCGGCGGTGGAAGATGCGCGGTTGCGGCTTGCACCTTTTTCATGATCGCGGGCATGGCTTCCATGATCTTCGGCATCATGCCGAACGAGGCATCCATCATTTCCTTGTCGGTAAAGGTCGCCATGAAATTACCCGCAAAGGCTGCGCCGCTGGGCGTTGCGAAAAAGCTGTTCATGTCGGCCAATTCCCTGGCGCTATATTTGCGCGCGTAGATTTTGGCCAAGGCCTCGCGGACGGTTGGTTCAATGGCGCTCATCAGGTCGCCCATCTCGGTGAACATCACCTTCATCGTGATGTCCATGCGCTCCTTGAAATTCGGATCTGCCTCGGCGAGGATTTCGGCCATTGTCTTGCCCTTGACCGCGGCCGCCGCTTCGCTGCCGACCTCTTCGCCAGCCATCCCCGCCATGGTGGCTGCGTCCATCCCCATCATCTGGTCGACGATGCCGCCCGCCATTGTGTCCATCATGTCCTTCATGATCTTCTGATAGGTGCCGGGCGGGATCAGCTTGGCTACCGTCTGCTCGGCCAGTTTCAGGCGCACCGGATCAACCGGTGCAGGCGCGGTCGTTGCGGCAGGCGTTTCGGCAGAGGCGGAAACAGTCAGCGCAAAAGAGGATACGGTTAGCGAAAGGCCCAGTAATGTGGATTTCAGCATGGTTATTCTCCCAAAGGTCAGGCCGCGACTTTTGCCGCTTTTGCCTTGGCCTGCAACCAGTTGTGGATATGCTGCGTAACGTCGCGTCCGTCGCGGATAGCCCATACGACGAGGCTCGCGCCGCGGACGATATCGCCAATGGCGAAGACGCCGTCCAGATTGGTCATCTGCGTTGTGTGATCGACACGGATGGTGCCCCAGCGGGTGACGTTCAGATCCTGCGCGCCGAACAGGACGGGCAGGTCTTCGGCTTCAAAACCGAGGGCGGTGATGACCAGATCGGCATTCACCGTGAAGTCGCCGGCCGGATCATTTTCCGGCGCGCGGCGGCCCGATGCGTCAGGTGCGCCCAGCCGCATCTTGGAGACATGGACCCGCTCGACCTTGTCGGTGCCGTCAAAGCCCTTGGGACCCGACAGCCAGACAAATTCGACGCCCTCCTCTTCGGCGTTCGCGACTTCGCGCTGCGACCCCGGCATATTTTCGCGGTCCCGGCGGTAGAGGCATTTGACCGACTTTGCGCCCTGCCGGATGGCGGTGCGCACGCAATCCATCGCGGTATCGCCGCCGCCGATGACGACAACATCCTTGCCTTCGGCATTCAACGCGCCGCTCTCGAACGCTTCGACGGTGTCGCCAAAGCCCTTGCGGTTCGAGGCGGTCAGATAGTCGAGGGCGGGCACAATGCCATCAAGGCCAATGCCCGGCGTCTTGATATCGCGTGCTTTATAGACGCCCGTCGCGATAAGCACGGCGTCATGCTTTGCACGCAGATCATCCAGCGATGCGTCACGCCCCACTTCGAAATTGGCGTGGAAGATGATGCCGCTGTCTTCCAGCCGCTTGATGCGGCGCATCACGACATCCTTTTCCAGCTTGAAGCCGGGGATACCATAGGTCAGTAATCCACCCATGCGGTCATAGCGGTCGTAGACATGAACATCATAGCCCGCGACGCGCAGATATTCCGCCGTCGTCAGTCCGCCAGGTCCTCCGCCGATGATGCCGACGGACTGTCCGCGCGCGGCACCAACTTCGATGGGCTCGACCCAACCCTGTTCCCATGCGGTATCGGTGATATATTTTTCGACCGAGCCGATGGTCACGGCATCGTGTCCGGAAAACTCGATGACGCAATTGCCTTCGCACAGCCGGTCCTGCGGACAGATGCGGCCGCAGATTTCCGGCATCGTGCTGGTCAGGTTGGACAGTTCATAAGCCTCGCGCAAACGGCCTTCGGCGGTCAGGCGGAGCCAGTCGGGGATGTGGTTGTGCAACGGGCAATGGACCGAGCAATAAGGCACCCCGCATTGCGAGCAGCGCGAGGCCTGGTCAGCGGCGGCTTCGGGGGCGTAGCGGTTGGCGATTTCGTCAAAATCCTCGGCACGCAACTCGGGCGCGCGCTTTTCCGGATAGGCCTGCGCCTTGGATATGAATTTCAGCATGGGGTCTTTGGCCACGACGCACTCCTTTACATCGCGTCGCGCATAGACCGCTCTACCCATGCTGTCACGTGTAAAGCGTCTAAATAGGTCAGTTATACTGACTTAAATTGGCATTTCTTTTTGCTAGTTTCACGCCAGCGAAATTTTATTACAATAAATTAATTCCGTTTCGGCCCTATCTCTGCGCCAACCAGATAAGCGCGGCGGTTCCTGCGATGATTCGGTACCAGGCAAAGGGACCAAATCCGTAGCGCGTGACGACCGCCAGAAATGCCTTGATGACAATCCAGGCAACCACGAACGATACGAAGAAACCGATACCGATCAGGCCCATATCGTCCATGCTCACCTGATCCCGATGCTTGAACAGCTGTAGTATCGTCGCCCCGGTCAGCGTCGGCATGGCTAGGAAAAAGCTGAATTCGGCAGCGGTCTTGCGGTCAATGCCCAGCGACATTGCGCCCAATATGGTGGCGCCGGAACGGCTGACCCCGGGGATCATGGCAAGGCATTGTACCAACCCGATCATCGCCGACTGTTTCACCGACAGCGCGGCAACGCCGCCGCTTTCTTCGGGCTTGGCGTATTTTTCGACGACCAATATGGCAAAGCCGCCGATGATCAACGCCCACGCCACGATGACGGCATTTTCCAGCATCACCTCAATGATGTCGCCAAAGGCAAGGCCCAGAATGACGGCCGGAAAGAAGGCAAGGAGCAGATTGCGGACAAACGCAATCGCTCCGGACTCCAGCGTGAACAGCCCTTTGAGGACATCCATGAAGGTCCGCCAATAGAGAACAACCACGGCGAGAATTGCCCCCGGCTGGATTGCGATATTGAAGATTGCCCAGCGGCCCGCGTCATATCCCAGCAGCTCGGTCGCGAGGATGAGGTGACCGGTGGAGGATACTGGGAGAAATTCGGTCAGACCCTCGACAATGCCCAGGATGATTGCAACCAGCCAATCCGTCATGCCTGCACATCCGCTGCGGCTTCTGTGGACGTTGTACCGAAACGGCCATGCTTGCGATAGAGGGTGAGCCAGTCGTGTGCGACCACATCCATGGGTGTGGGGACAATGCCATAAGCGGCAAGCCCGTCCGTGCCGGTGACGACATTATCGTTTCCGAGCATACGGAACTGGTCCATCGTGATGGGCGCGCCGGGCAACCATCCGGTTGTTTTGGCAAGCAGCTCCGCGGCCATGTCGGGGACTTCGATGAAAAGCGGATCGCGGCCAATTGCTTTGGCAATCCAGCGGTTCAGGTCCAACATGGACAGGATCTCGGGCCCACCCAGCTCCAAGGTTTGACCCTTGGTGCCCGTCAACGCGGCGGCAACGGCTTTTGCAACATCGCCTACGAACACAGGCTGGAACCGTGTGGCGCCACCAATGACGGGAACAACGGGGAGCATGCGGATCAGGCCTGCGAAACGGTTCAGGAACTGATCCTCACGACCAAAGACAATCGAGGGGCGCAAAATGGTGGCGGTCGGGAAATGCTCACGCACTGCGGCTTCACCGGCCGCCTTGCTCTTTCCATATTCCGCAATGCTTTCGGGATCGGCGCCAATGGCCGAAATATGGACAAGCGCAGCAGCACCCTGTTCGGCGGCAGCCTTGGCGATGTTGCGCGCGCCGATATTTTGAATTGCATCCATATCGGCGAAACTGCCGACCAGATTGACCACGGCGTCCGCATCGGCGACAGCGCGTTTGACGCTGCCGGGTTTGCGGACATCGGCGGCGACCAGTTGGACCTGACCCAGATTGCCCAGCGGTTTGATATAGATGGCGTTGGACGGGTTGCGGCAAGCGACGCGGATGCGCACGCCCATGGCCAGCAACTCTTGCGCGACATAGCGGCCCAAAAAGCCGCTGCCTCCGAAAATGGTAACTAATTTGCCCTGCATAAATACTCCGTCACGCATCGCGATATGTTGCCTGCGCTTTGCACGACCCCTGAACGGCTTTCAAGGCCGATAAACGCCTCGGCGCCGGTTGAACCGATGTGCGGTCTCTCGAATCAGGTCGTCGGAAGTGCGCAGCATCCGTTTTGGAGCAGTCTGCCAAGCCTGTGCGTCAACGGGCTCCCCAACGGGCTGCGCTAAAATGCCTAGTTTCAACAACATATCACGCCCCGAATGCAGCCGGAAATTGATATTGACATACATAGTAGTGCTATCTATAAGCAATCCAGACGCTGCCGGAACGCGTGCAAAGATCTGGCGGTAACATATGAAGCGATCAATCTGGGCCCATTTAGCGGCTTAAATACAGATGGTTAGCTATTTTGAATATGGGCTCTGCCACGGTCATTCAATTTGGCTTTGACAGATGTTCAACCGGATATGTCGGCAGGTCCCTCATCGGGTCTCCAGCTGTCGGCATCGACGATGGGGCGCAAGCTCAAGCTCGGGTCGCAACTGAGTGAGCGCCATTAATCCATCGTCACCCCACGAGGGGGAAGGCTTTAGCTTGTTAGTCTTCCCCCTCACATATCGCCCGAGGGCAAAGGCAGGGAAGTTAGGTAAACGAATTTTCGTTGTGTTGGACCGGTAAAGGAATTGGCCAAGATGGCATATCATACCAAAACAAATGGCGAGAAACATTTCCCTATCATGTGCGCCGAAAGCATCGACGCGGTCAGCTATGTCTACCAGCCGGTGATCTGCGCATCGACCAAAGAAACTCTCTATTTCGAGCAGCTGGCCCGTTTTGAAGGTGCCCGTGACGATGACCGGCGGACGCAGACGATCATCGAATGGCTTGAGGTAACCGGCGATATCATAGGGCTCGATATCCATAGCTTCGATGTTGCGATTGTCGCGCTGTTGGAAAATGACGATATCAATATCGGCGTAAATATCTCGGGCGCGACATTGAGCAAGAAGGAAGCCTGTGCCGAAATCATCGCGCGCCTGAAGGATGCGGCCGCGATATGCCCGCGCCTCTATGTCGAAGTGACCGAAACACACGCCATATCCAATATGCTGTATGCGGCCGAATTTGCCAGCGCCCTCGACGGATTGGGGATGCAGATGGTGGTCGATGACTTCGGCGAGGGTAACTCCACCGGTCTTTATCTCTCCGTGCTCTATCCTGCGCTGGTAAAGCTGCGCATGAAAAGCGGGCAGGCGGTTACGCCGGAGCTTCTCGAAAAGGCCGCATTGGCGCGCACCTACGGCGCGGCGCTGGTGGTGGAGGGATTGGAAAGCCAGGAAGATATTCTCCGCTTCCCCAAAACCCTAGTCGATTTCTACCAGGACTATCATGTCGGAAGACCTGCGGAGCTGAAGCAGTGGCGGCTTCGAAAATCACGCCCGGCGCTTCGGCTGGTCAGCAACGCATAAGTGGAGCAGCCAATTTCGGGCGCGCCTCATGTTCTGTGGTGATCTGATCAAGGCGGTGGCGGGAGACTAAAGTTTATTTGCATGTCGGTTTCGAACCCTCGCACCAAAACAATGAACGGGATCGAATGCAAATTATTGAGTTCTGACGTCGGTTTGGTGAAAGGGCCTCCCTCTTTCGCAAATCGGCGTCGGAAACCCTGCCTTTTCCGATTTTCGGGCGGCAGGATTTTGTCGGGTGGTACGCATCCTTCCCGCACAATGGTATCGCCTTTTACGGAGGAATGACGGCATAACAGGGCGGTCATTCCTCCCTTTTTTGGGGACGATACGTATCGTTCAAAAGGCATCCGCACAGTTAAGCGGGGCGAACCTCGCCCTTCATCAGCGCAACGGCAACCGCCTCACCCACCACCTCGGCATATTTGGCCTGCAGATCAAACAGGCTCGCCTCATGCGGGGCCGGATGCCGGTCGCCGCACGCCTCGCGCACAACAAAGGGCGCAAAGCCATTTTGCAACGCATCCAGCGCGGTCGCCCGAACGCAGCCCGAGGTCGATAATCCGGTTATGACAAGCGTGTCGATCGCCATATCCTGCAATGTCGCGGCGAGCCCGGTGCCAAAAAAGGCGGAGGCATATTGTTTGCTGATGACGAGATCCTGCTCCGCCGGTTGCAGGGACGGCGGAAATGCCCCTAGCGGCGAACCCGCATCAAACGCCCGCAACGCCGGAATCTTCTTGTAAAACAACCCGCCATTTGCGCCGCCCGGTTCGTAGACCACATTTGTGAAGATCACGGGGATCTCGAGTTCGTGGGCCATTGCGACCAGACGCTCGTTGCTCGCCAACGCACTTTCGACACCGGCATAGAGCGGCGAGGATGGGTCGAGATAGGCCATCACAAGGTCAACGATCAGCAGGGCAGGCCGCTTGCCAAAAGCCAGATGCCCGTCAAATGCCCCGGCGTAATTGGCCTTGATGTCATCCATCAAATAGCGTCCGCAGCCTTCAACGCGGCAATCTCGCCTTCGTCCAATGCCAACAGACCGCCATATATCTCGGCATTATGTTGTCCGACTTCCGACGGCGCGGGCGAGCGAACGCGGCTGGGTGTATCCGATAATTTGGGGAAGGCGTTCTGCATCTTCAGCGTGCCCCACCGTTCGGTTTCCACATCGATGATCGAATTGCGCGCGGCAAAATGGGGGTCGGCGAGCATTTCGGGCGCGCGATACATTTTACCCGCCGGGATCGAATATTCGATCATCAATGCTTCCAGTTCCTCCACCGTCAATGTCTTGGTCCATTCGTTGATCCGGTGGTCAAGTTCAATCTGGTTCTTCCCGCGCGACACATGGTCGACATAGCGCGGGTCTTTGGCAAGTTCGGGTTGCCCCATGGCCGCGGCGAGCCGCGCCCACACTGCGTCCTGATTGGCCCCGATAAGATATTCGCCATCGGTGCATTGATACACATTGGACGGTGCGATGCCGGGCAGGAACGATCCGGACCGTTCGCGGATATAGCCCGACCAATGATATTCCGGCACAACGCTTTCCATGACCTGCAGCACGGATTCATAAAGCGAGCTATCGACAATCTGCCCTTTGCCGGTAGTCTCCCGGGCATGCAGCGCGGCAAGCGCGCCCATGCAGCCATAGGTCGCGGCCAGCGTGTCGCCGATCGAAATGCCCATGCGGCTGGGGGCACGGTCGGGATCACCCACAATATAGCGCCATCCGCCCATCGCTTCGCCAATTCCGCCAAATCCGGCACGCGCCGAATAGGGGCCTGTCTGGCCATAGCCGGACACGCGCACGATGATCAGCCGCGGGTTGATCGCCTGCAGGACATCGGGGCCCAAGCCCCATTTTTCGATGGTGCCTGGTTTGAAATTCTCGATCAGGATATCGGCGGTCGCGACCAGTTTGCGAACCAGTTCCTGACCTTGCGCGATACGCAAATTTGCGGACACGGCCTTTTTGTTGCGGGCAACCACTTCCCACCACAGCTTGTCGTCGCCGCGTCCCCAATTGCGCATCGGGTCGCCCTGACCAGGCGGCTCGACCTTGATGACCTCGGCCCCCATGTCGCCGAGCAATTGTCCGCAAAAGGGTCCGGCGATCAGCTGGCCCAATTCGATAACGCGGATATCCTTGAGTGCGCCGGTGTTTTCCACGTTACTCCGCTGCCTCCAAAACTGCCCATTTCGGTTGAATGGGGGCAGGCAATCCGGTTTCGGAGACGCAATCGGCGCGCAATTGTTCCACCGCCGGGCCATAGTTGAACAGCTCGAGGGCAGGCCGTTCCGCACGCAATTTTGTGCGCAGCGCTTCGGTTGCTGTCTGGTCAACCGCGCCGTCCGCTCCGGCGACCACACCATAGGCCTTGGCACCTTCGACGGTGACCAGTCCTTGCGTGATCTCCTTGCCGACCAGAGCCGGGTCGCGATCCAGCGGATCGCCCCAGCCACCACCACCCCAGGTGATGAAGTGCAGTTGGTCGCCTTCCTCGACATGGACATCCTCGACCTTGTTGCCGATGATCTGGGCCGTGCCGTCGGCCTTTTCCAGGACCTTGCGCGCGCGTTTGCCGGGCTCGCCGCCATTCACGCCCCATGGGGGAACGAACCAGCGGTCATCATGGATCGAGATGGTGCCGCTCGCGAGGAAGCGATAGGTCATGTGGATGCCGTTGCCACCCCGGTGAAGCCCCGCCCCGCCGCTATCGGGTTCGGTTTCGTAGCGTTCGATGAGCAGCGGGAAATAACGCTCAAGAAACTCGTTCGGCACATTGGTAAAGCCGGGCCACAGCGAATGGCCATCCGGTCCATCGCCCATTGGCCGGCCGGGAATGCCGCCAAAGCCGATCTGGAACAGCTGGAACCAGTCACCTTTTTTGTCATTGCCCGAATAGAAAAGATGCGGCGACGAGGAAAAGCCCGCGGCGTTGAGAAATTCGGGCGTCTTCTGCCCCAACAGACCGCCCAATATGTCGAAGATACGGCCCAGCGCATGGGTGCGCCCCGACAGCGCCGCCGGGAATTTCGGCTTGAGCAGGGAGCCGTCGGGAATGCGAACATCAATCAGATCATAGAAGCCGTCGTTGAACAATATCTGCGGGTCGAAGACCATGATCATGTAGATGCCGAAGAACATCTTGAACATATTCTCGTTCAGATAGAAGTTGATCGACGCCTGGCTTTGCGGGTCGGTTCCTGCAAAATCGAGAACGACCTTTTCACCCTCGCGCCACATGGTGCATTTGATCTTATACGGGCCCGACCCCATGCCATCGTCGCAAATATAGTCTTCAAAGCTCACCGGCTCCTCGCCGATCGCCATCGCGATCAGGGATTTCATCGCGCGGTGGTTGCGGGCCAGCAGTTCCTGCGTGGCCGAAATATAGACATCGTCACCAAAGCGGGCCGCCATCTCGATCACGCGGCGTGCGGCCACGCGGCAGGAGGCGATCAGGGCGTTGAGGTCAGCCTGACACCAATCGGGCTTGCGCGTCTGGTGCATGACCAGTTTCATCAGGTCTTCATTATACTCGCCCTTCTTCCAGATTTTCACCGGCGGAATACGGACGCCTTCTTCGAAAATGGAGCGCGCATTGATCGGCATTGAGCCGACGACCTTGCCGCCAATATCCGACTGGTGCCCGAACATGGAGGTATAGGCGATCAGCCGTCCGTCCTTGAACACCGGCAACAGGACAAGCCAGTCATTGCTATGGCTGACGGCACCGGCGCAGGAATAGGGGTCGGACAGGAAGATCATGTCCCCATCCTCCAGCGTGCCCTCCCAATTATCGAGGAAGCCGCCGATGAAGCTGCCGAACTGGCCGACGATCATCTTGCCCGTGTGATCGGCAATCAGGGGGAAGGCATCGCCCTGTTCGCGAATGCCGGGCGACATGGCGGTGCGGACAAGCGTGGCATCCATTTCGATGCGGGCGTTGCGCAGCGCGTTTTCAATGATGTCGAGAGTGACCGGATCAATGGCCTTCTTTTCGAAGGGGGTGTGGTTGGTTTGAACGATGGTGGCGGGCATGGGCTGTTTCTCCTCAAGCCAGATTGATCAGGATGTTGCCAACCTTGTCGACAGTCGCGACGCAGCCGGTTTCGATGAGTGTGGTCGAGTCCATCTCGATAACGATGGCTGGTCCCGGGATGACATCCCCCTGTTTCAGCTTCGCCCGGTCGTAGATGATGGCCGCCTGTTCCTTGCCGTCCATCCACAGGACATGGTCGCGCATCTTGGCGGCGGCCGGATTGCCATCGCCTTTCGGCAATTCGGCCGCAGGCAGGTCGAGCGCCTGACCAAGGGCAACCGCCCGCAGGTTCACGATCTCGTGCGGGGTGTCCATGTTGAACGTGAACAGCCGCAGATGCTCCTCGTCGAAGCGGCGCAGGATGCCGTCGATGCCGTCCCGTTCCAATATTTCGGGCGTGATCGTCAGGGGCACTTCAAAGGCTTGCCCAGAATAGCGCACGTCGATTTCAAACTCGCTGGTGATATCCGCCTCGGATATGCCATCGGAACGCAACTCGGCGCGTGTCTGGTCGGACATTTCCTTCAAAATGGCGATCAGCTCCGCCGCATCGGTCGTCGTTGCAAGGCGGGAGAAAGAGCGTGCGGTCTCGGTCCGCATCCGCGTCGTGGCATCGCCCAAGGCGCAGAGCACACCGGGCGAGACCGGCGAAATGGCGGGCCAGCTTCCCATCAAGCGGGCCACGGCGTTGACGTGCAGGGGGCCTGCGCCGCCAAAGCCCATCAGCGCAAAATGGCGTGGGTCATAGCCCTGCTGCACCGAAATCATCCGCAGCGCGCCGAACATATTTTCGTTCACGATATCGATGATGCCGCGCGCCGCCGCCATCAGGTCAATGCCCAATGCATCGGCGATGGTCTGCACCGCCTTTTTCGCGCCTTCACGATCAAGCTTGAAACTGCCACCCAACAGATTTTCCGGAAGATAGCCCAGCACAACATTGGCGTCTGTCACGGTTGGCGCTTCGCCGCCCTTGCCATAGGCGACAGGTCCCGGGACCGCTCCAGCGGATTGCGGGCCGACGCGCAGGGCACCGGTCAGTTCGGGGACATAGGCAATCGACCCGCCGCCGGCACCTACGGTCTTCACATCCAGCGAGGACGCGCGAACCGCAAGATGGCCGACTTCGGTGGTGCGCACGCGGCGCGGTTCCAGATTTTCGATCAGCGCCACATCGGTGGAGGTGCCGCCGACGTCGAGTGTCAGGATATTCTTGATGCCGGCATTTTTGCCGACCCAAAGCGCGCCGGTCACGCCGCCTGCTGGACCGGACATCAATATGTTGACCGGATGCTCCTGCGCCTTTTGCGCAGACATCAGGCCGCCATCGGACCGCAGCAAGGACAGCTTTCCGGAAAAGCCCGACACCGCAAGCTTGTCGCGCAGGTTCGATACATATTTGCTGACCACCGGCCGGACGGCAGCATTGGCGACCGTGGTCAATGTCCGCTCATATTCCTGCATTTCGGGTAGCACTTCGTGGCTCAAGGATATGGGTGCGTCGGGAAAAATCTCGCGCGCCAATTCACCTACGCGCGCCTCGTGCGCACCATTGGTGTAGGCATTCATGAAGCTGACCGTGATGGCTTCGACGCCCTTGTCTTTCAACTGGGTCAGCGCAGCGCGGGCACCTGCCTCGTCCAATGGCCGCACTTCTTCGCCTTGCGCATTCATGCGTCCACCCACGGTCACCGTATCTTCCAGCGCGGCAAGCGGTGTGGGCTTGGGCCAGATGATCCACGCGGCGAGGCCGCCGGGGACATAGGATCGGGCGATTTGCATGATATCCCGGTAGCCTTCGGTCACGATCAGGCCGACGCGTGCGCCTTTGCCTTCCAGCACCGCATTGGTGGCGACGGTTGTTCCGTGAAGGAAATAGTCGATCTCTGCGGTCGCTACCCCGGCCTGTCCACAGATTGCGGTAACGCCATTCAAAATGCCTTCGCTGCTGTCGTGCGGCGTCGAAGGGGTCTTGTGGCGCCAAAAGGCTCCGGTGTCGGAATTGAACAGCAACAGGTCCGTAAATGTCCCGCCTACGTCAACTCCCAAACGATAACCCATATTCTTCTCCCTTAAGCTGCCACAGGAAAGGCAGGCGATTGCGCCACCATTCCGGGCAGTTTTCTTCCCATTATTTCCGAAAGCCAGCGACTGGTTTCGATCAACCGATCCAGATCCATGCCGGTATCAATGCCCGCACGTTCCAGCATGTAGACGACGTCTTCGCTCGGAACATTTCCGGCCGCACCCGGGGCGAAGGGGCATCCGCCCAACCCCCCGACCGAAGCGTCGATGATGCTCGCGCCTGCAATTACCGCGGCCCAGACATTGGCAAGACCGGTGTTGCGGGTGTTGTGGAAATGGACGCGGACGGGCAGAGGCGCGATGGCGTCCCGCACGCGCGCGATCAGCTCAGCCACATGGGCGGGGTTGCCGACGCCGATCGTATCGGCAAGGGCAATCTCGACTGGCCCTGCTTCGGCAAGCGCAGCCGCCATTTCAACAACACGGTCCTGCGCGACTTCACCTTCAAAAGGGCAGCCGAACGAAGCTGCGATCGTGCATTGGGCGGTGCGGCCTTCGGCATTTGCAAGGGCGATAATGCTTTTGGCCGCCTGAACCGATTCGTCGCTGGTCTGGCCTTGGTTGGCCATCGCGAAACGATCCGTTGCCACGGCCACGGCCCCAAGCTGGTCGATACGGCCTGTGGCCAGCGCACGTTCGGCGCCGCGCATATTCATGACTAGGCCGATAAAGGTCACGTCGTCCCGCACGGGCAATCCCGCGCATACCGCCTCGGCGTCGGCCATTTGCGGGACGCGGGTCGGGTTAACGAAACTCGTCACTTCGATCCGCCGCGCACCGGCGTCTAGCGCACGGCTGATCAGCGCCAGCTTGTCCTGTGTGGACACAAGCAGCTTTTCATTCTGCAGGCCATCACGTGGCCCGACTTCGACAAATTCTATGCGACCGGGAATGCTCATCACAATTAAATGATGCCATAATTGTATACAAAATCAAACAGGATTATGCGGCTTCATCTGTCCGGCGGATTTCGGTGTCGCCCGAATGCGCGGCAGCATAGGCATGGAAGGCGCGGCGGATATGGCCTGTCATGACGGCGGCCGCCCATTCTCCGTCGCGATTGTCAAAGGCGATCAGCAGTTCGTCATGTTCATGATGCGACCGCTTCAGATTTTCCATGTCATATTGCCGCGCCGTGCGCAGAACGACCGGTTGCTCAATCACTTGCGCCAGCATCCCTACCAAGCGCTCGGACCCCGCCGCCTCCAGGACGATGGCGTGGAATTGCCGGTTATGGTCCAGGAATTTGGGGATGTCGGGCGTGGACGCCGTGATTGCTTGGCGAATCGCATCATTGTGGGATCGCAGGCGGGCAAGTTGATCCCAGGAAATTCGCTTTGCTGCGCGGCGTGCGGCATAAGCCTCCAGCATCGCGCGCAACTGGAATGCTTCTTCGAGGTCATCCAGCGACCAGTCAGCGACAAAGCTGCGCTGCGATTCGTTCCGGCGAATGAAAAGCTCGGCCTCCAACCGCCGCAAGGCGTCGCGCACCGGGGTGCGCGAAACGCCGCAAAGCTCGGCCAAAGCCTCCTCACGGATCTGCTCGCCCGGCGACAATTCTCCCGACAGGATCATGTTGCGGATGTGATTATAGGCGCGATCCGAGGCCCGGGACATAGGTGTAATGCTCCTCTTGACGAATGGTATTTGTATACAATAAGCTGCCGCTAAAGCAATAAAAGCGAAAACTAGGGAGTTTTGTTACATGCGTATCACCAAAAGTGCACTCCTCACGTCCATTGCGGCCGCCGCAATGTTGCCCAGCATGGCGTTCGCGCAAGATGCTGAAGACGGTGCCGAGGGAGAAGAAATCATCGTCACCGCCCGCCGGCAGAATGAACGGCTCGTTGATGTCCCGGCCTCTGTATCGGTTATCGACGCAGATTCACTCGCCAAGACAGGTGCAGATAACGCACAGGGTTTTGCGCAACTGACGCCCGGTGTCACCATCGTTACCGGCACGGCAGAGGCCGGTGATACGCAGATCAACATTCGCGGTATCAACGGCGCGCGCGACGCTGAAAGCTCTGTCGCACTCGTCGTCGACGGCATTTTAAAAACCAACACCGCGCAATTGAACCAGACGCAGGGAACGCTGCGCCAGATTGAAATTCTGAAAGGTCCACAAGGCGCTATTTACGGACGCAATGCCGCTGCCGGTGCCATTGTGATCTCGACGGTCAAACCGGGCGATACGCTCGAAGGTGCGGTGAAGTTCAGCTACGCCAATGAAAAGACGATTGAAGGCACGGCCTATATCTCTGCGCCTCTGGGCGATAATGCGGGCTTTGTATTGTCCGGCAACTACCGCACGACGGACGGTTTTTACCGGAACACCTTCCTCGACCGCAAGGTTGTGGATGATCAGGAAGTCTATTCCATCGATGGCCGTTTCATGGCCGATCTGGGCGAGGCGACCAATATCGATCTGAAGGCCCGCTATTCCAAATTGTCGGGTGCATCGATCAACTTCAACTCGGTATTCCATATCGAAGCCTTTGGCGGCGCCTTCTTTGAAGATGTCGACGACCATGAGCTGGGCTATTACAGCAACATCCGCCCAACCAACGATCAGCGGACGATCGATTTTTCGGCCAAGCTGGAACATGATTTCGGATCGACCAAGCTGACGGCCTGGGCGCTCTATTCCGATGTTGACCAGAGCCTGACGGCGGATGGTACGTCGGCTGACTTTGCCCGCTATATCTCGCCCGCGCTGGGCGCACCTGCAAATGCCACCAATCTGGCTGTGCAGAACCAGTGCTTTGCGAGCACCGCTGCGCTGACTGGCTTCCCGGTCAACGCCCCGGGTTTCATCGGCCAGATTCCCGTGCCCTTCATCTTTGCGCCTGCAACAGGTTCGACCTTCGGCGCCTACAGCCCGACAACCTGTGACGGCACACAGCTGCAAATCCGCAACCAGAAGGACATCAGCGGCGAAATCCGTCTGGCGTCCAACAATGACGGCCCGCTGAACTGGCAATTGGGTGTGTACGGATTGCACATCGATCGTGAAGTGGGCGTCAGCCTCGGTGCCGATCTTGGCCAAGGCGTCAGCACCACGCTGTACAACGCACCGGGCAGCAGCAACCCGACATCGCAGCTCTTCTACGACAAGTTCAAGACCGACGTTTATGCCGCCTTCGGCTCGGTGGACTATGCTGCATCGGACAAGTTCAAGGCAGGCGTCGCGCTGCGCTATGACGTTGAGGATCGCAGCACGTCGAACCTCGTACCCAATGTGTTTGACCCCATCACGGGCGCGAAGATCAATCCCGGCCTTCCTGCCACCGGCAGCATCGCCGACAAATCCGCGAGCTTCAAGCAGATCCAGCCCAAGGTAACCTTGAGCTTCACGCCGAACAGCTCGACCAACATCTATGCCAACTGGGGTATCGGTTTCAAATCGGGCGGTTTCAATAACACCGGTTCGTCCGCTCTTGTGAACGCCAATTTCAACGTGCCTGCCATTGGCGCCGGCGTGACGATCAACGACCAGTTCCGCAAGGAACGCTCGAGCGCCTTCGAAGCGGGCATCAAGGGATCGCTGTTCGATAACCGCGTTACCTTCGATCTTGCGGCCTATTATACTCGCATCACCGACATGCAGTTTTTCGAGTTCTTCGTCGGATCTTTCGGTCTGCTGCGCGTGGTGTCGAATATCGACAAGGTCGACGTGAAGGGTGTTGAACTGAACAGCACGGTCAAAATCGTCGACGGCTGGAAATTGTTCGGGTCGGTCAACCTGACTGACAGCGAGATCAAGGCGAATGCGTCACGGCCCTACACGGTCGGGAACAAATCGCCTTATACCGCGGACTATACCATCAACCTCGGCAGCCAGATCGATACGCCGCTGAACGACAGCCTCGATCTCGTGATGCGGGCCGATTACCGCATTACCGGACCGACATGGTTCCACACCGTGCAGGACCAGACCCGCGCGACGATCTTCAGTCAGTTGCTGCCGATCTCCGCCTTGGCCTTGCCCGGCTTTGTCGGGAATGCGAATTACAGCGTTGCAAAGCGTGATGCCTTTGGCGTGCTGAACCTGCGGTTCGGTCTGGAGGGTGAGAACTGGAACCTGACCGCCTTTGCCGACAATATGCTGGATCGCAAATATATCAACGAAGCCATCCCGGCGATCGAGTTTGGCGGATCGTTCATCTCGCCCGGTGCGCGTCGCCTGATCGGGGTTGAGGTCGGGTATAAATTCTAAATCCTGAACCCAAGGGGGGCAAGGATGCCCGACACCCATTCCCGCGTTGCTAGCCAATGGTGCTTCTGAGGCTAGCAAGGGGTAGAGTGACCGTGTCGGGCAGTCCTTTCAGGACGGGCCGACTGCTGCGCGCATCTATTAGGTAATCTGGAGGGGGCTCCGCCTTAATTGGCGGACGAGGATTTCTTCGACCGCATGCCTTCGCGATTGACGATCAGTTCCGCGCGCGATGTCACACTCAATTTCCGGAAAATGCTGTTGAGGTGAATCTTGACCGTCCCTTCGGTCAGGCTGCACTGGTCAGCGATCTGCCGGTTGCGCAAGCCCATGCACACAAGGTCGACGATTTGATGCTCTCGCTTGGTCAGGAGATCATCGCTCCGGTTGATACGATTGGGCCGGTCCAGCGAATATTGCAGCGCCGGTTGCGTGATGTTCGTCTCGAACCAGTAACCGCCGGCCAAAATGGTCCGGATCCCTTGAACCATCAGATCAGGATCGCTGTCTTTCAGGGCAATGCCCTTGACGCCCATACGCATGGCTTCGATTGATTGTTCAGGATCGATTTGCGTGACCAGCAGGACCATCGGAATATTGGGATAGTGCAGCCGCAAATATTGCGACACCTGCACGCCGGCGCCTTCGCCCATACGGGGGTCGAGAACGACGATATCGGGAGGTGTCTCTTCTATTTTTGCGGTCGCTTCATCGGCGCTGATGGCGGTTGCAACTTCGAAATGGCCGGCATCACCCAGATACTGGCAGAACCCATGTAAGAAAAAACTATGGTCGACGATCAGTAAAATATTATGCATCGTCCACCCTTAAAACCAGACCGCCAACCAGTAATGCTACTCGGCAATCCATCCCCACTTGCTACTTCTTGCTTTAGCGGGTGGCATACTGTCAAGTTTGCGATGCACTTCCTGCGCAACGTTTCTCGGCACCTGATGTAAAAATACATCCAAGTTGAACTAAAATATGTCCACCGATGTCAATCCGTGGGTAATTTTGGTGATGCCGGTCAGGAATCTTTCAACCAGACGCCCAGTTCATCGACGGATAGCAACCGATGGAACTCGACTCCAATCATGTTACCCGCCCGCCATTTGACCGTCGCACGGACCGCATTCTCACGGTTCAGCCGCACCAGAATGTTGGCGTGCAGTTTCATTTTCAGATCGCAACTGAACTTGGCCCCGCGTTGGGAAAGATCCAGCAACTGGGCATCGGCCGCCTTTTCGTCGGCGCGGATCGTGACTATCTTGTCCAGCTTGAAACGGGGCAAGCGCGCACGGCGGCCATCGGGTTTGATCGACGGCTTTGCCAAAATCTTTTCGACTTCAATGGGCTGCGCGAATTCCACACCGACAGTTTTGCCATCCAGCCAGATGACATCACCCTTCAATTCCTGATCGTCGAGCAGGGCGATGGCCACCGTCTGCCCGATTTCCAGCGGGAAGTCGGCGTCAATCATCATGCCGCCCGGCGACACATCCCGCACTAGGCCAAGGCACTCCGCGTGCAAATTAACGTCCTTCAGCCGGGCGACGCGCATAACCTTTACATTACGGCTATGCTGCCGCCGGTCACCGTCATTTGCGGCATCGGGCAAGGAATCCGATAGGGGCTGCCTATCGGAAAATAGGGTTGAGATTTGGTCCATCATCCCCCCCATTTGCGCGCAAAATCTAACTTTGTGCATGATGAATAAGGTTAATGGCCTGATGGTGATTTCATTGCAGCGTTCCTAGCGCGGCATGGCCTTGCCAAGCGCGTTCAAATCAACCAACGTCGGAAAAAATCAAAAGCCACTATTTAGGAGTTCAGAATGCAATCCGTGACGACCCAGAAAATCGGCAATATCCTCGTGATTGTCGTCAACAATCCTCCCGTAAACGCACTGTCCTGGCATGTTCGCCAAGGGCTTTCGGACGGGGTGGATCAGGGCCTGAACGATTCCGAGATCGAAGCGATGGTTTTGCGCTGCGACGGTAGCACCTTTATCGCGGGTGCGGATATCACCGAATTTGGCAAGCCACCCCAAGGTCCCGATTTCAATCAAGTTCTCCGGACAATCGAATCCGCAATCAAGCCGATCGTCGGCGCGATCCATGGGACAGCTCTTGGCGGCGGCCTGGAAACAGCGCTGGTCTGCCACTACCGCATTGCCGTGCCGTCTGCGAAGCTGGGCGTGCCGGAGGTCAAGCTTGGCCTGCTGCCGGGTGCCGGTGGAACGCAGCGTTTGCCGCGCGTGGTGGGCGTTGAGGCAGCTGCTACCATGTGCTCGCTTGGCGAACCGGTGAGCGCGTCCAAGGCCTTGTCGATGGGCCTTGTCGACCGCATCGCGGGTGAAGACAGTCTTGCCGACGATGCCATTGCCTATGCGCAAGAGCTTATCGCCGTCGGCCCGCGGGCTACCCGCGATTTGCCGGTGAAGGGCGACGTCGCCATTATCGAGCAACTCAAGACAGCCAATGCACGCAAGTGGAAAGGGTTCGAAGCCCCTTATGCCAACCTCGCCTGTGTCGAGGCCGCGACGAAACTGCCTTTTGATGAAGGCATGACCTTTGAACGCACCGAATTCATGAAATTGATGGGTGGTTCCCAATCGGCGGCGCAGCGGCACATGTTCTTTGCCGAACGGCAAGCCGCCAAGATCGATGGCCTGCCGAAAGACCTTCCGCTGCGTGAAGTTAAGAAAGTCGGCGTCATCGGTGCCGGAACCATGGGCGGTGGCATTTCGATGAACTTCCTCGCCAAGGGCATTCCTGTCACCATCGTGGAGATGGTGCAGGAAAATCTGGACCGCGGCGTCGGGGTTATCCGGAAAAATTACGAAGCCAGCGCGGCAAAGGGGCGTTTTACCACCGACCAGGTTGAAGGCATGATGGCGTTGCTGACGCCTTCGCTGACCCTTGAATCGCTCGCCGATTGCGATCTTGTGATCGAGGCTGTGTATGAAAATATGGATGTGAAGAAAGAGGTGTTCGGCAAGCTCGACACAATCTGCAAGCAGGGGGCAATATTGGCGTCCAACACATCCTACCTGAATGTCGACGAGATCGCCGCATCGACCTCGCGTCCGCAGGATGTGCTTGGCATGCATTTCTTTTCGCCCGCCAATGTCATGAAGCTTCTTGAGGTTGTGCGCGGTGAAAAGACGGCACCCGATGTGCTGGCAACGGCGATGGCCCTCGGCAAGAGGATCGGCAAAGTGGCGGTTGTTGCGGGCGTATGCCACGGTTTTATCGGTAACCGGATGCTGTCGACGCGCCAGCAGCCCGCGATGCAATTGCTGCTCGAAGGTGCGACACCGGCGCAAATCGACAAGGTGCATACCGATTTCGGCATGCCGATGGGGCCATTCCAGATGAGCGACTTGGCCGGGCTGGATATCGGCTGGCACCGCGATCCTGCGCGGGTCGAAACCATCCGCGATGCCCTATGCGCGGCCGGACGCTTCGGCCAGAAAAACGGCAAGGGTTTCTACGACTATGATGCAAAACGCGTCGGCACGCCGAGTGCGGAGGCGCTGGCTATTATCGAAGAGTTTCGCGCGACATCCAATCTGCCGAAGCGTGAAATCAGCGAGCAGGAGATCATTGAACGGACGCTCTATCCGATGGTCAACGAGGGGTATAAAATCCTCGAAGAAGGTAAGGCCCAACGGGCATCGGATATCGATGTCGTGTGGATTTATGGATATGGCTGGCCGATTTACCGCGGTGGACCGATGTTCTGGGGCGACCTTGAAGGTGCGGGTAAGATCGTCGAGGCGCTCGAACGCCATGGCGTTGCGGTTGCGGATAGTCTGAAAGCGAAAGCCTGACCGGAAAGCGACATATGGCCCATTTTCTCTCCGGAAAATGGGCCAAGTAGCGGAACCAACCCGTTTTTGCGCCGTTAATGGCGTGAGAACTAATATGACAGACAATCGCATCCTTATTGTAGAAGACGAATTTATCGTCGCTTTGAACCTACGGCAGATCATGTCGAACATGGGTTTCGACGTCATTGGCATCGCCCCCGATGCCGCGACCGCTGAACAATTGGCGCAACGCAAACCGGATATCGCGCTAGTGGATCTGAACCTGCGTGATGGACCAACGGGACCCGAAATCGGCGCCAAGCTGAGCCAGGAATATGGAACGACCGTCTTGTTCCTGACGGCCAATGCATCCCAATTGCGCGATGGCATCAAAGGTACCATCGGTGTGCTTTCAAAACCCGTAGACGAGCAAGCCATCGGCACCGTTCTCGATTTTCTGGTCAAACATCGGGTTGGTGAACCAGCGAGCCCTCCGCCCTCGTTGCGCCTGTTCCCCAGCGCGCTTAACCAAGAAGGCGCCAATTTTTGACTTTACAGATGCGCTTTCGGTATCGAAATCGTAACCTTCAACCCTTCGGGGTCCCATGCACGATCAATTGCACCGCCCAATTGGCTCACTATGCTGATGTCCGACAATTGCGTGCCAAACCCGGTTTGAGCAGGAGGGTTGCTGACCGGCGGGCCATCGGTTTCGGCCCAGATTATTACAACTTGGTCGTCCCGCACATCTGTGGTGATGGCAACGCGTCCTTTGCCTTCTGACAGCGCACCATATTTGACGGCGTTGGTCGCCAGTTCGTGGATCAGCAATGCCAATGGGGTCGCACTCCGGTCGCCGACCGCAACATCTTGCCCGGAAATGGCATAGCGACGACCTTCGGCATGATCATAGGGACTCATCAATTCTGCCAGCAGTCCATGTAGTCCGCCAAAATTCTGCAAGATGGCCGATTCGGGTCCGTGCGGCCGGGCGAAATTATGCGCACGGCCGAGCGCCGCAATCCGCCCCGACACTTCTTTCGCATAAGCGGCGGCATCCGCACTTTTCGGTGACGAAATGCCAATCAGACCCGCGATGACGGCAAAGATATTTTTGATACGGTGGCTTAGCTCGCGGCTGACAAGTTCGCCCAGCGCTGCATTGCGCTTGGCTTCGTCAATATCGGTGCACGTGCCGATCCAGCGGGTGATCGACCCGTGAACATTGCGGACGGGAAGCGCGCGGCCCAATATCCAGCGGTAAACACCGCTATGGTGTCGCAGGCGATATTCAATCTCATAGGGCTCACCCGTTTTCAGGCTATGCTGCCACAGACCCCAGGCCCGCTCCTGGTCCTCGGCATGGAACACGCCGTTCCAACCCTCTCCATCGGTGGAGCCATAGGGAACGCCGGTGAATTCATACCAGCGTGCGTTGAAATAATCATGATAGCCGTCGGGCAAGGTAGACCACACCATTTGCGGCATGGCATCGGTCAACACCTGCAATTTGGCTTCGCTCACCTCCAGGGCAGCCTCCGCGTTGAGCTGGCTTTCGACTTCGACATTTGTGCCCAGCCAGCGGACGACTTCGCCCGCTTCATTTGTCACAGGCACGATGCGGGTAAGAAAACGCCGGAACACAGCGTCGGATCCCCGAATGGGAAACAGCATTTCGAACGGCTGTCCGCTTGCAATAGATTGCTGCCATCTCTCCATCACACCAGGCAATTCGGCGGGGTCGTGGACGCTTTGCCAGCCCCATCCTTCCATGGCCTGTGGAGTCGTGCCGCAATAGTCGTGCCAGCGGCGGTTATACCAGAATATATAGCCGTCGCTGCGAGCCATCCAGCACAAGGCCGGCATATTATCGGCAATCAGACGGAAATCATCGCTGCCGGGCACTTCCGGCGCATCTGTCGCGTTGACGGTGGCGCTGGCAACAGGTTCCAGCCAATAGCTGTGCGGCGCTGTTCCATTTTGCGAGGGTCTTTTATGCAGCATCCGATGCTATCCTTTATCCGTCGGCAAATGATCTGCCAAAGCTACGGAGGGGCGCTCATAGACCACAAAAGCTGCCCTGCTTATAACTGAGGCATATTCGAGGGCGAAGGCTGGGCTGTCACCGCGCATAAGGGAACTGAATCATAACATAACCTACGGGATCTGGGGCGCAGCTTTCTGATGCGCGGGGGGCGTTAGGGGTGGGTGCAACGCCAGCATGTGTTGCGATCACGACAGAATAAATGCGTTCGAACGAAACAAGTTCCCTGATTGCTTGTTCTGCTCAGCCCCACTCTTTTGGAGAAGTCATCATGACCCCCAATGAACGCGAAGTTGACACACTCAACGACCTTATCAAAACGACCATCGACAGCGTCGACGGATATCGGTCGGCTGCCGAAGATGCGGAGCACAGCCAATATCGATCCATCTTTTTCGACCGCGCCAATGAGCGTTCGACCGTTGCCGAGCAGCTCCAGTCGCACGTCCGCACCCTGGGCGGCGAGCCTACGACCGATGGTTCGGTTCTTGCCGGTGCACATCGTGTTTTCATGGACTTGAAAAGCGCGATTACTGGAAATGATGATGACGCCATCATCGCGGAAGTCGAGCGCGGCGAAGATCACATCAAGCACAAGTTTGAAGAAGCCATGGTCGATCAGGATATCAGTCCTGAAACCCGCGCTGTCATCGATCGCTGTTACCAGTCGGTGAAGCAGGGTCATGACCAGATGAGCAACCTGAAGCACGCAAGCCAGGCGCTCTAATATAGATGGAGGCTTGAGCCTTTTTGGATTCCCTTCAATAAGCCGGCCCTCCCCGCCACCATGGTAGGGAGGGCCGTTTCATAAGTGCTAACAGGAAAATGCGTGGGCCACAAAAAGACACCCCGGCCATGAAGGCCGGGGTGTGGGATTTGCTGGCAACTTCGAGGGGGGGGTGGGAAGCCAGCGGGGGATTGTTGATGTATTCGTAGAACGTCAGGCTGCAGAGAATGTTCCTGCGCTATCCGAAATTTTTTCATCGCCCTGTTGGCGGTGTAAAAGCAGGGCCTGGCCGATCGTTGCGACAACGGTTTCGGGTTCGAAAGGCTTGGTAATCAGATAGGTCGGCTCCGGACGGGCACCGGTCAACAGCCGCTCTGGAAATGCGGTGATGAAGATGACGGGGACATCCTGTTCCGTTAGAATTTCCTTCACGGCATCAATGCCGCTTGAACCGTCTGCCAGACTGATATCTGCAAGCACGAGCTCGGGACGCTTTTCACGCGCTGCGGCGACTGCTTCGCTATGGGTCCGGACAATGCCGACAACATTGTGGCCAAGGGACTCGACGATTTGCTTGATGTGAAGCGCGATAATCGATTCATCTTCGATAATCAGGACGTCGGCCGAAAGGGCATCGGTGATGGCTGTGCGCGCATCGCGAACATAGGATCCGATCTCGCCGGAGGCAAGGTTCAGGATCGTCGCGGTTTCTTCCTCGCTAAATCCTTCGACGGCTGTCAGCAGCAAGCTCTGGCGCATAACGACAGGAAACTGCGCGATCACACCGCTGCGACCTTTCGATGCGAGCGGTTCGACCATTGCGGGTTGCCAGAGCCGATGGAAAATCCGGAACAATTCGATGCGGACAGGCTTATCAGACTGGAGTTCCTCGGGTGCCTCGAGCAAAGCTTCGAGAACTTCCCGAACTGCCGCATCACCTAGTGACTGCGATCCGGTAAGTGCGCGTGCATAGCGTCGCAAAAAGGGCAATTCGGCTACTAACGCCTCACGTAATGACATGATTCCTCCTCGGTTATTAACGAGAATACACATTTCACCGCAATTTGTTCCGTCCGCGGGAACTTTTTTTTATTTCGCGGTTTATCACGTCCAGGTGACTGCGCAATTACGGGGCTGGAATGACGAACAGGTATATAACTTTAAGCCTGAATATGGCAGCTAACTCCATCCGTTTTTCTGGTGGTGGAGTGTGCATTGTCCGATTCTGATAAAAGAGAAAAAAAGCCCATGCGCTTAGATAATGCCGTCGAACCGGATTTCGATCCTATTGCTGCTGCGCTGCGGCAGATGCACGATGGCATCGCCAGCGAGCCCGTACCTGACGACTTCCTCTCACTTTTAGACCAGTTGGAAGAGCGTATGGCCGAGAAAGCCAAAAAGCCCTCATGAGTGATGCGGTCGAACAGGACGGCGGGCGCAAGCCCCCTACGGCTGAATTCCGAAGGCAGTTGCAGGATATCATCCCGTCGCTGCGTGCTTTTGCACGCGGTTTGTGCGGCAACCGGGAATTAGCGGATGATCTGGCGCAAGAGGCTATGATGCGGGCCTGGGCCGCACGCGACAGTTTCGAGCCCGGCACCAATTTTCGCGCATGGATCTACATGATCCTGCGCAACCATTTCTATACAACGATCCGCAAGAACGCGCGCATGACAAGCTGGGACCCGGAGGCTGCCGAACGGATCTTGATTCAGGAACCTGCGCAGCAGCATGCTATTCATATGTCGGATGTCGAAAAAGCCCTTCAACAGCTTCCTGTCGAACAGCGTGAAATGTTGCTCCTGGTTGGTGCCGGCGGTGCCAGCTATGAAGAAGCCGCCGAGATAGCAGGTTGTGCCTTGGGGACGGTGAAAAGCCGCCTTGCGCGGGGACGCACGGCGCTCGCAGCGATTATCAACGGACCAGATGAAGGCGAATTTGGCGAAAACAGGCAAAACGCGACGGGCAGGGGTGCCATGTCTTCGGCCGCCTAGATGGCAGCCTTACGGTGGAGGGGGATTTTTTTGTTTTTGGGGCGTTCAGTCAGCCTGAAACAGGGTCTGTTGATGGTCGTGCTTGCGGCCCTGCTGCCTATTACCGTGACCAGTGTCCTACAGAGTATTTCTAACTGGAGGTCGATGCAGGATGCGGCAATGGCGACATTGGGTGCAAATGCCAAAGCGGTTGCCGAGCGGGAACGGGATGCATTTCTGGTTTCGAACCGCCTCTTGATGGTGGGCTCGGCAAATCCGGACATCAGGAATATGACCGACCGATGCGATGTCGTGTTGAAAACCGGATTTCGAGGTCATGATCCGGTGATAAATTTCGTCCGCACCGACTCCTCCGGCCGCGCCCGCTGTTCAATCCTGCCCTTTCGTGACGGTCTTTCCTTCGTCGGCGAGCCTTGGTGGGAGGATACGAAAACGACGCGAGTCGTAACCGTGAGCCAGCCTACATTCGGGACTGTATCGCGTAAGCCCATCATCATCAGCGCGGTTGCCGTGCTGGATGACAAGGGCGAATTTGACGGCACCTTCAGCGCAGGGCTCGACATTTCAAAGCTCGCCCGCTCCATTTCGGACGCACCCGAAGCGCGAACCGGTGTGGTCGCAATCCTGTCGCGCAGCGGTGACCTGGTTGCCAGCGATACCGACAGCTTACCCTTCGCCGTACCGCCCGGCCTGTCTGCGGGCCGTTCCGGTGTGATCCGCACCGCAAAGGGCGAAAAATGGGTTTACCAAACGGTCGCGCTAAGCGGCAAAGAATTATATGTCCTCTATGCAGAGCCACGCGCACGCATCATGTCGGCAGCACTCACACAATTTCGCGCGAGCATCATCATGCCGCTTGTGACGATATTGCTAACGCTGTGCGCCATCTGGTTCGGGACGAACAGGCTTGTAATCCGGTGGCTGACGAAATTGCGTCAACTGAGCGAAGAATTCACGCAGGGTGATTTTAGCGGAAATCGTGCGGCATTTGCGTCGGCACCGCGCGAACTACGCCGCTTGAGCGATGATCTCCATGCGATGGCCGAGGTCATCGACAGCCGGACCGCGGAACTGACGGCGGCGCTTGATACAAAGACGAAATTGACCCGCGAAGTCCACCACCGTGTGAAGAACAATCTCCAGATTGTGACCAGTTTGCTCACCATGCAAGCCTCCCGCATGACGGATGATGCGGCGCAAACGGCGTTGAAGCAATCGCGCGCCCGCATCGTTGCCTTGGCTTTGATCCACCGGCTTTCCTACGAGCAGGAAAATGACAGCGCGGAGCCTTCGGTTACTGTTGAGGTGCTTATGGGGGAATTGTGCAAACAGTTACGCTATGCGCACCGGGAAAATCAGAGTGTGGACCTGTCGTTCCGCGCTGATGATTATTCGCTGCCCGTTGACTCGGCTGTTCCACTTGCTCTCTTTATCGTGGAAGCAGTGACCAATTGCTTCCGCCACGCGTTTCAGGCGAATGCGCCAGGTAAAATCGAAATGACGTTCGCCCTGGTCGGAGAAAAGGCGATTCTGTCGATCGAGGACAATGGAGAAGGCTACGATGTCACCCAAAGTCTTGGCCGCGATATGGGAACCCAGTTGATGCAAGGCTTTGCGAGCCAGTTGAACGGCAATGTCACCTTCATCAGTGACCGCAACATGGGAAGTTCCACGACGTTGCACTTCCCTGTGACCGCAGCGCAATGAGCCAATCACTAGACCTGGTCTTGCAATAGGATCATTTCGGGCGACATGAGCGATCATTTGGAAAACCCCGGGCAATATCTGATCGCGAAATTAAACGCGTTCATGCGTACAAGCAGCGGCAGCGAGGATGCCATCAACGACATGGCATCGCGGCGGGTGGCATCTGCCGATCGCGGGCAAGATATCATTTCCGAAGGTGATGAGCCACGCACGGTCAATCTGCTGATCGACGGCTGGGCGTGTCGTTACAAGATGATGGAAGACGGCCGGCGTCAGATACTGGCCTTCTTCCTGCCGGGCGACTTGGCCGATCTGCACGTCTACATCCTGAACGCGATGGATCATTCCATTTCTGCCATCACACCTGTCCGCTATGCGCGGTTGGCGCCGAAAGAGTTTGAAGAGATAAGCGATGCGCACCCGAAGCTGTTGCGTGCGCTGTGGTGGGAATCACTGGTGACCGATTCCATCCAGCGCGAATGGCTGGTTAGCGTCGGACAGCGGGATGCATTGGAAAGCGTCGCCCATCTGGCGTGCGAACTTTATCTTCGGCTCAAAACCGTGGGGCTGGTGCAGGGACAGCGATGCGATTTCCCCTTAACGCAGCTCGACATTGCGGATGCATTGGGCATGACCCAGCCCCATGTCAGCCGTACCGTCGCCGAACTGAACAGGACGGGTTTTGTCACCTTGCGACGCGGCGAATTGGAAGTGAAGGACCTAAGGCAATTGAAAAAACTGGCAGCTTTCAACCCCAATTATCTCCACCATCTCTCGGACGACTGACAAAAAAACCCGCTGACAATGCCAGCGGGTTTTGAAGTCGGGGAAAGACCGGATAATTAGTCTTTCGCGTCTGCCTTGTTTTCCAAGGCATCAGCCTTGACTTCTGCTTGGTCGCGAACAGCCTGGGCATCATTTTCCATTTTCTGTTCAGCGGCAGAATCTACACCGTCGGTCTTGGTATCCAAGGTGTCAGCCTTGTCTTCCATGGCATCGGCGGTCGCATCGGCTTGCTCACGTGTGGCATCCGCTTGCGCGTCCATATTTTCGGCGGCAGCTTCGTTGGCATTTTCGGCTGGGGTATCGCAACCCGCAAGCGCCAGCATGGAAACGGCTCCGCACAAGATCAAAATATTCTTTTTCATAGTCACTTCACTCCTTTAAAAATGTTCAGCGTACCCGACCGCGACGGAAGAGATTAACAATCGCGAGCAGAACCACGGCACCAAGGAAAGACGAGATCAGCGACATGATGTCGAACGCGCCGTTCGTGATGGGGGCACCGCCAATAAGTGGGGTAATGATGAAACCTGCAAGTATTGCGCCTACAATACCGACAACAATATTTAGAAAAATACCCTGCTGTCCATCTGTACGCATAACAATACTGGCCAGCCATCCAATGACTCCGCCAACTACCAATAATATAATGATGTTCATTTGAATTCTCCCTTTGGGTGTTGGGGGAACCAGCAATGAAGCGATAGGTTCCCGTTAAGGAAGAAAGTCGAGAATTATTGAATTGATTGTTTGGCGACCGACCGTGCAATATTGTTGTTGGACGCCGGAACTTAAGTGCCTGCGCATCGCTTTCCTCTTTCCACCCCCATCACAAGTAGGAGAGCAAAAATGGTAACCGCGACCCGAACAAAATCAGAGTCCGACAATGCCAAGACAGGCACCAAAGGCACCAACGGCAGCGCCCATGCGGCGCGGAACGCAGGCGCGAAATCGCATCGCGTCACCCCGAAGCGCAAAGGCGATGGAAAGTTTCGCAAAACCCGTTCAGCGGAAGTGCCGACATGGTTGACAGCGGTCGTCTCGGCAGTCGGTATTGGCGTTGCTGTAGGTGCCGGACTTTACGCGACACGCCATCAATGGTTGTCGAAAGCCAATGACTGGAAAGACGATTTTTCTGCGGCATTTGCCGACGATGAAACCGACGTCGAGAATTTCGACCAGACCCGCAATGCTGGCGCCGATTCCATGCGGGATCATCCAGGCGAAGAATGGGAAGATGTAGACGATATGTCGGATGCGTCATTTCCGGCGAGCGATCCACCGTCGTTCACACCTGGCCGGGCATAACATAAATTAGCCGACCAACAGAAAAACCCCCGAAGGCATTCCGCCATCGGGGGTTTTTCGTGCTCAATGTGCAATCCAGGGACCCGTTCAGATCTCGTCCGGCTGTTCCTGAGGCGCGCCGCCGGGGAAATCCACGTCGCCCTTGTCGGGTGGAACTTCGTCCGGCCAATCATTTGGTTCTTCGACCGGACGCTCCGGCGTTTTGGGGTCATCGATCATTTCGCATCTCCTCTGGCTGCTTTGTTCTTTGGAAACATCACGCAGCGGAAAAAGTTTCATGGGCCGAACCCGCTATGCTTGTGCGTGTTCGGCCACCATAACCTCTTCGGCAGGTGTCACCGAATAGGCGATGGGCTTGAACGATCCATTGTTCGACTGCAGCGCGGAACAGGCCGTCAAACCGATGATCAAATCCATTTCAGCCCGGAACCGGATTTCCTCACCAGCGCGGCTGAGCGGAGGTTGCACCGAAATCTCGCCCGTTTTTCCGTCGATCGCGACATGCATGAAACAGTTGAAGGCGACGGGAATGTTGTCTGGCTCAATGCCGAAAGGACGCAGGGCCTCCGCGAGATTTCCGAAGCAACCTTGATGCGGATGCGTATCGCCATAGATGATCCGGAATGTATCTTCCGAACAGGGCGTCAACAGAAAGTCATGCCGGCCCACATCGTCATGCACGATCGTCAGCATCACTTTGCTGCGGTTGGAATATAGCGGGTCGCCGGTCGTCAGAAACAGGCGCGATGCGTAATCCAGGGTGCGTCCCGACGAAATCACTTCACGAATATCGGTTTGCGCATAGGCGACCAGATCGGCAACCTGTTCGCCCTGCGGATCGATCACAGTCAGCAAGTCGCCCTTGTTCATCGTAAAGGCGACGCCGGAGCGGGGCCGGATTTCGAGATTGCTCATGATGCTGCGCCTTTCCGGCTAAACGGGCACACCCAACCATCTTCTACGCGGCGCCCGCTATATTGGCGTGCCGCCGATGCGTCACCATGCTGTGCCAGCATGGGGTTGATCGTACCGGCCAAAGCCTCGTCCCGTTTCAAGATGGTATCGCGTAACGGGTCGTAGCGTCCTTCACTGCGCAACTGTTCGAACTGGTCATGCAGATTGAATACCATCACCGGATAGCTGAAGCGCCGGGCGGGGCGGCTGGCATTGGGGTGGAGACCAACCACAAAAAAGGCCTCGCCACCAAAGCTGACCGCGAAATGGGGGTCATCCGGATCGCTGCTGATACGCGGGTCGACCGTCTGGCCGAGCCAGTCATCCTTGTCGCTCAATGATTGTAAACGGTCCCAAACCGCACGTTCGAACCGCCGCTCGCTCAAGGGTCCATTATTGCGGAAAATAACGACGAGCGTTTGGAACAGCACTGGGTCATTGCGGTAGGAATTGGCTAGCGAAGCGATTTTCGGCCAGATCCGTAAATCGTCCCACGCAGAGCGAATGTCGTCCGCGACCACAAAATGCATCTGCCCCTTATTCAAAGCAGATTTTGCGCCGACGCACGGGAAGGCGGCATCGCGGACAAAATCCTCGAACAGGTCGGTAATTTCGGTCGCGGGTTTTTCAATTTCAGCAAGGGGCACCGTGTTTCTCCGTTCGGCTCATTGCGACCCGAATGGATTTCGGGATGGCTGTTTGCGCAATTCGAGATTTCTAAAGCCGGGAATGTGCCGATTGTTCCTTGGCTCAGTGCCTCCATCCGTCGCGAAATCGCGAAAGACCTCTGCGCGCCGTCGGTTCTTGATCTAGCGCAATGCAACTTAAAGGGCGTTCAACCATTAACATCATAGGTGCATTAACGAAGGAAAATAACATGTCCCACACGCCACATGAGCTTCACGACGAATTCCCGGACGCCGCTGCACAAATTCATGCGTTAAAGACACAGGATAAGCGATTTGCCGCGTTGGCCGAACGCTATCATGTGCTCAACCGTGAAATCCACCGGATCGACAGCGGTATCGAGCCTGCCTCCGAAGACAGGACCGAAGAGTTGAAGAAAGAGCGCTTGTCGTTGCTGGATACGATTCAACTGGCGCTCAAGGCCAGCGAGGTGTCGCCATGACCGGGGAGGCCGATGTCCGCGCGAAGCTGACTGCCCGTCTGGGCGAATTGGAATCGCGTGCCGGGCGTATTGAAGCCCAGCTAACAAAACCGATGAGCGCGGATTCAGAAGAGCAGGCCATCGAGATAGAGGGTGAAGACACGCTCGCTGCCGAAGATGCCTTGGTCCTTAAGGAAATGGCGTCGGTCCGGGCCGCACTCGGCCGATTGGATCAGGGGCAATATGGCAAATGCCTTTCCTGCGGCGAACCGATTTCGGCCGCGCGGCTGGTGCTGATGCCAACTGCGACATTGTGCGCTGACTGTATGTAGGCAAATGTTCGTTCAACTTTTTGTCTCGACGCTGAGCGTCCTACTGACCGTGGTCATACACGGGGCAGGGCTGGCATTGTTGGGACGAAGTTTGCGTAACGAAATTCAAGTGGAACGCGCGCATCACCTGGCCGCCATGTCAACACGCACCATGCTTTTTACGCTTGCCCTGGTTGTCGGGCTGTTCACGCTCCATGGTATCGAAATATGGCTCTATGCTTTTCTTTTTGAAGCGATTGGTGCCGTTACAGATATTGAGACAGCCGTCTATTTTTCCACCATCAGCTATGCCGGCATCGGCTTTGATGATCGCTATATCAATCCCGACTGGCGTCTGGTCGCTGCAATCGAGGGCATCAACGGCCTGTTGCTGCTGGGTTGGTCGACCGCGTTTTTCGTAACGATCGTCGCGCGGCTGGGGCGAACATGACTGTCTGGTGCGGCCAAGAAGACTCGAACTTCCACGGGCTTTCGCCCACAACGACCTCAACGTTGCGCGTCTACCAATTCCGCCATGGCCGCACGCGCCTCGACAGGTAGGAGAGCGCCCCTAGCAAAGCGGTCCCGCACACGCAACAGCCTTTGTTCAACGCCATGCGATGGAAAGTCTGTCGCAGAACGGCACAGTTTAAAGAATCCGGCGTGTCAGTCGTTTGTTTGGGGGTATGACAAGGGCTTTCACCCTCTATTCCACTTGCGCCACATGGTTAAAGCAGCGTTTACCTTTGATGGTGTTTGCCCTTTTGCCTCTGCTATTGGCCGCGACCCCCGCTACGGCGCCGACGCCGCCTGCGCGTGTGAGTCGGGTTGGCACGGCAACGGTTCAAATCATTCGTGCAGAGCCGGTCTCCGCCGAACCCCGTGCCTCCGACGTTAAACAGCCAGACCGGCAGTATCGACGCCGTGATCAGGTGCCGCTGGTCGAGTTTTTCTAGGCGGCTATTTTCTCGAGGCGGTATTTGCGCATCTTCTCGATCAGGGTTGTGCGCTTCAGGGTAAGCAAACGAGCTGCTTCCGAAATGACGCCTTCGGCATGGTGCAGTGCCATCTGGATACGTTCCAACTCCATGCGCTCGACCTGTGCCTTGAGGTCAATCGGCGCATTGAACGAGACAGGTGCGCTTTCCACCACCGACAAAACGGGAAGAGGTGCCAGCTTGGGCATCGTCTTGCCAAGCAACTGGTCGACACCAAATGCGTCGATCGTTTCGCCGCCAAACAGGATATTGGCGCGTTCAATCACATTGCGCAATTCGCGGACATTGCCTGGCCAGTCATGCATGGACAAGCGTTGCAGGGCGTCTGTATCAAAGTGGCAGATTTGTCCGGTGCGGCCCTTTTGGAAATGCGCGATCAGCTGGGGAATGTCTTCAACCCGCTGGGCGAGGTCCGGAACTTGCAGGACGACAACGCCCAGGCGGAAAAACAGGTCTTCGCGAAAACGGCCGTCGAGGATCGCTTTGTCGATCTTCTGGTGGGTCGCCGAAATGATGCGGACATCGACCGGAATGTTGCTGTTGCCGCCAATGCGGGAGATAAGGCCATCCTCCAGAACGCGGAGTAGCTTGACCTGCATATCGAAACGCATGTCACCAATTTCGTCGAGGAAGAGCGTACCCTTGTCGGCATTTTCGAAATGGCCGGTCCGGCGTGTCTGTGCACCGGTAAAGGCACCACGTTCATGGCCGAACAATTCCGATTCAATCAGTTCAGCCGGAATGGCACCGCAATTGAGTGCGACATAGGGTTTGGAGGCGCGTGGGCTGGCATTATGTATTGCACGGGCAACCACTTCTTTACCGGAGCCCGATGGGCCGCAAATCATGACCGAAGCGGAAGAATTGGCGACCCTGCGTACCATGTCGCGCAAGGTGCCCATGATAGGACTTTTGCCGATCAGCATATCCTCTATAGAGAGGGGCTTTTCAAATTTTGCCGGTGCTTGTGCTGTTGACGTTACCATGCTTTTTTCCTGTCGGATGACTGCCTTGGCCCCGTTTCTTGTCAATCATGGTAAACGAAATCCTAACAAAACCGGTGCCAAGCGTTAACGAATCCGAAACGGACTAAAAGCACTGCAAAGTGTCAAATTTTGTAAACTGATATATCCATTTCGGATATCTTTTCGGCCCTACTCGGCGATGGTACGCCATCCAAGTGTGATCGACATGCGCCGATTCCGGGGGTCATAGGGGTTCTCGCGGACATAAGGTTCGCGGTCTGCGACCCCTTCGATGCGCACAAACCGGTTTGGCGTAATGCCGGCGCGGGCCAGCGCTGCCCGGGTTGCTTCCGCCCGTGCCGACGACAACTGCCAATTGTTAACGCCCAGCCGACTTGAGGTCGGCTGCGCGTCGGTATGTCCGCGCACAATCAGTCCGTTAGGCAGCTCGGCCAAAGTTCCACCAACGTCATTCAAAAGCCGAATGGCATCCGGGGTCAGAATATCCGTACCGGAAATGAACATCGAAAAATTCGCTTCATCGACCATGTCGATCCGCAAGCCGTCGCGCGTTTCGGTAAAGCGCAAACTCTTTGCTACGCGCCGTATTTCCTTCCGCTCCTGCAACTTGTTGAGAATCGATTTGCGCGCTTCCTGGAACTTCGCGCGATCCTGGCCAATTCCGGAGGCTTCCTTCGGCCCGCCTGTGGCATCACGGGGGATCGTCATGCTACGCGTACCGGTCTGCCCCGCGCGATGAGGATATTTATCGACCGACGTAATAGAATCGCCCCCGAAGAAGCTTGTCGATCCGGCGCTATCCTGTTTGCTGGAAACCAAGGTCGGTGAAAAATAATCCGCTAAAGCCTTGCGCTGCTTTTCGGTGGTCGCACCCAGCAACCACATGAGCAGGAAGAACGCCATCATAGCGGTCACGAAGTCGGCATAAGCCACCTTCCATGCGCCGCCGTGGTGGCCGCCATGGGGCGCCTCATAGACTTTCTTGACGATGACCGGGCGAATGGGCTCGTTCGACTTCGCCATTACCGACCCCGCATACCGTCAAACACTTCGGCGAAGCTTGGCTGGTTGCTATGTTCGATGCCCGAACGTGCTGCTTCGATCACAAGCGGCTGCGGATGGCCGTGCAGCGATGCGATGATCATTTGCTTGACGACATGATAGATAGCCGCATCGGCTTCGATGACCTGCATTGCACGGTTCGCAAATGGTCCGACCAGACCATAAGCGAGCAAAACGCCCAAAAAGGTTCCGACCAACGCCGACCCGATCATGCCCCCCAGAATTGCAGGCGGCTTGTCGATCGATCCCATGGTCTTCACAACGCCGAGAACGGCTGCCACAATCCCAAGGGCAGGCAGGGCGTCGGCAAGGCCCTGGAGTCCCTCTGCCGGCTTAACGACATGGTGATGGTGGTTCTTGATGCTGTTATCCATGACCTCTTCGACCGCATGCGGGTCGAGCGTCCCTGAGGAAACCACGACCAGACGCAGCGTATCGCAGATCAGATGGACCAGTACCTGGTCCTTCAACAGCCTTGGATATTCGGAAAAGAGCGTCGAGTTTGCGGGATCTTCGATATGAGGTTCGACGGCGACCGGGCCTTCGGTCTTGAGCATTTTCATCAGCTTGGACACTAGAAAGATGCAGTCCAGATAATCCTGCTTCTTATATTGCGGTCCCTTGAAGACCTTGGCGAGACCACCGGCTAAACCTTTGAGCTCCTTGCCCGAGTTGCCGATGATGAGCGCGCCCATACAGGCGCCGCCAATAATCAGCATTTCATGCGGTAACGCATGCATCACGGGTCCGAGATTGCCTCCGGTGAGGGCGAAACCGCCAAACACCATGACCAAAAGGACAATGATACCGATTATTGCAAACATGAAATGGCTGGCCCCTGTGCGCGTTTATCAATCATGGTAAACGGCTGAAGGTGTCGGATATTAAGTAGTTTTTTTAAGCAGAACGCGAATTTCGCGAAAAAATGGATGGCGAACTTAGTTCGCCGGACTGTTCTGGGCTTAGCTCAGAAAGTCCATCAGTGTGCGCCGGTTGATACGGGCAAAGGCCGCCTGCGCGGCTTCGAGCGTCAACGTCATACCGTTGAGTTCGGCAATCGCCGCGCTCAGGTCCGTATCTTCGAGTGCCGAGCGCTCTTCAGCGGTGCTGATCGCGCGCAATGCGCTGTTCTCATTCAGGCGGTCGAGACGCGCAGCGTTCAAACCGACGACGGCGATCATATCGGAAGCATGGTTTATAGCGCCATCGACGGCCGTGTTTCCTGCGGCTACCTGCGCCATATTGCCCGCAGCGATAGCGGTCGCGGTATCGCGGATAGTCTGGCTAATGGAAACGCCGCCGACTTCAAACACTTCGGCACGGGTCGGCACGGGCGCAAATATGCTGTTGTCGTCAAAACGGATCGCCATATTCGATCCGCTTGCAAATAAAGGCTGGTCGTTGGCCGCTTTTACGAGCGCCATCGAGTCAATTTCATCTGCCAGGGAGGCCAGCTCGACCGCGATAGTTCCACGGTCCGTTGCTGAGGTCGCCGCATTGGCGCCGGCAAGGGTCAGTTCCTTGGCGCGTGCGAGCAAAGCTGACATCTGACGCAAGCTGCCGTCGGCCTGGGAAGTCAATGATATGCCCAAATTGATATTCGATGCACGCGCCGTGTCGTTCGCCTGCGACCGCGCAAGATCGGATATACGGGTCGTGGCCACCGGGTTGTCGGATGCACGCTGAAGGCGTTTGCCCGTCGAAATCTGGACTTGCTTGTCCGCAATGCGCTGCGCCATGCGGGATTGCCGCTGGATCTCTTGCGTCATTCGGTTGCCAGTTGCGTTGATCATGATGGCCTCACCTTAAAAGATGCTCAAAAGGGATTGCATGGTTTCGCGGGCGACCTGGATGGTGCGTGCAGCGGCCTCATAGGCCTGCTGGAAGCGCAACAACTCGGCAGCCTCGCGATCGAGATCGACGGCACCAATGGCATCGCGCGCAGCGAAGGACCCGTCCCGGCGGCTGCTTGCGGCGGCTTCCTGTGCACGGGCTGATGCTGTGGTCTGTGCCTGTGCGGCTATCATGGCGGAGATATTTTGTTCAACGCCCCCCGGACCGCGCAAATTATTGAACGCCAGGATATTGCCGTTCATGCTCGCGCCATTGGCAGCGGCTACGTCATCGGGGGCGAGCGCTACAGCGACCATGGCGGCCGCTCCACCGTTCAGGTTCAACAGCGCAGCGCCCGGATTTCCGTTGGCATCCAGACCCGCCTGATGCGCGGCGTTCAATTCGGTCGAAAACTGGGTCGCAAGAGTATCAAGCGCGGTGCGTTGGTCGGCAATATGGGCGGCGGCATCGCTCAACCCGGCGAGCGCGCCCGATCCGGGAGTAAGAGTTGTTGCGCCGGGGTTGATGCCGTAACTCAGTGTCCCGTTCGCTGCGACATTGACCGAAACGGTAGCGGTCGTTGTTCCATCGACAAGCGTGTCACCCGACGCTGTTTTGACGATAGCGGCACCGCGCGAGTCATAGGATATGGCGACATCGGTCGCATTCGAAATGGTGCCGACCAAGCGGTCGCGTTCGTCGAGCAAGGTTGCTTCGTTGCTGGAACCGGGCCGTGCGCGGCGCAAGCCGTCATTTATCCGCGATAGTGCCGAAAGATCGGTGTTTAGCTGCGTTACGGCGCCTTGCGCTTCGGTTGCAACGCCGGCGGCGGCGGAACCCAAGGCACTGGCGGTGCGGCGGAAATTGGCAGCGCTTTCATCTACCGACGTCAGAAACTGACGGCGCAATGTGTCGCTGCCGGGATTGCCGCTCAATTGCTCTGCGGCCGTAAAAACGGATGTGACCGAGTTTCCGATACCGGCTCCGCCATCGGCGAGCACGCTTTCGGTGGCCGTGACCCAGTCGAGCCTCGCGCTTTGGCGGGAGGCTTCGCCACCGGCAATACGTGCGTCGTCGATCAGCCATTGGTCGGTTGCGCGGGTAACACCTGCAGCCAACACGCCGCCCGGGCGAATGCTGTTGCGCGAAAGAACGATATCACCACCCGAGGGAGCTTCGGCCAGCCGGACGTTGCGGCGGACATAACCTTCGGTCTGCGCGTTGGCGATATTGTCGCCCACGACAGACAAAGCTTGCCCATAGGCCTTAATGCCCGATGCCCCGATTGCGAGAAGGTCGCTCATCTGATCGCTCCTTTATTCTCTGCAGATGCCGCAGCAAGCGCGCCGCCTTTGGTCCCCACGGCCGCCGGAACGGGTGCAGTGGGTACTGCTGGCGCGGATTTGGTCAACTGGCGTTCGACCATGTCGGCAATACCGAACTGGCGAAGGCCGGCCATATTGTCGGCCAGTTTGGCGTCCGACATTTCGCGGAAATTGTCTGTGGCGCTCGATCCGAAGACGTCGTTGCCCAGCTTTGCCTGCCGCATACTCGCCATCATCTGGCGAAGCATAACAGCTTCGAAAGCCTCAGCAGCCTTACGCAAAGCCGGATCCGGCTTTGCGGCAGGGGCAACAGGTTTGGCGGGATTGAGCGCAATTTTCATATGACAACCAATTCTGCACTTAAGGCGCCGGCTTGTGACAAGGCTTCCAATATCGCCACCAGATCACCCGGTGAGACGTTGAGCTTGTTAATCGCTTTCACGATGTCCGACAGGGATGCACCCTTGTCCCACAAATAGGCAGGGTTTGTATTTTCCTGGATAGCAATGTCGCTTGATGGCTCCAGTGCGGTCTGGCCGCGGCTGAATGGCGCCGGCTGTACAACGGTGGGGTTTTCATCGACCTTTACCGTCAACTTGCCATGGCTGACCGCAGCGGGGCCGACACGAACGGCGCCGTTTATTACAACCGTGCCTGTGCGGGCGTTAACAATCACGCGTGCCGGCGGTTGTGCCTTTTTGATTTCGATATTCTCGATAATGCCCATCATCCGGATACGCGTTTCACCCCCGGTGGGGGCGTTGATACGGATCGAAGCACCATCAACAGCCTGGGCGACATTGCCGCCCAATTGCCGGTTGATGGCATCGGCCACAAGGCCGGCATTGCTGATATCCTGTTGCGCGAGGTTGAATGTCAGGTGTGGGCTTTGCGCGAAGCCTGTGTCGACACTGCGCTCAACGGTCGCCCCGCTGCCAATTCGGCCTGCGGAAGGAATGTTGACGGACAGCTTCGACCCGTCAGCCGCATCGACGCCAAGGCCGCCGACAACGAGGTTGCCTTGCGCCATGGCGTAAATTTGCCCATCCGCACCATAAAGTGGAGCCATAACCAGCGTACCGCCGCGAAGCGACTTGGCCTTACCCAGCGCGGATACGGTGACGTCAAGACGTTGCCCCGGCTTCGCGAAAGGTGGCAATTCGGCCGTAATCATGACCGCCGCGGCGTTTTTCAGGGCGGGGTTAATACCTGCAGGCAGGTTCACGCCAAAGCGTGAGATGGCACCTTTGACCCCTTGCGTCGCATAGTCGAGGCTGTCGTCTCCGGTTCCGGCGAGGCCAACGACCACACCATAGCCGGTGAGCTGGTTGGCACGGAGGCCTTCGAACTGGCCCATATCCTTGATCCGCTCAGCCTGGGCCGAGGTGGAAAAGAACAGGGCGATGACGATGAGCAGCGCGCGCATCAGAACGGACTTATTCTGGAGAAGAAGCGTTGCAACCAGCCTTGCTGGCTGCCCCGGGCGATTTCGCCCTTGCCGGTATAGCGGATACGCGCATCGGCTACGCGGGTGGAGGGAATCCTATTGTCCACGCCGATATCGGCTAGGCGGACAATCCCGGAAAATTGAACTTTTTCATCGCCACGGTTGAGCGTGACGAACTTCTCGCCTCGTACCAGCATCGTGCCATTGGGGTAAATCGCGGCAACGGTCACACTTACTTCTCCGGACAGGGCATTGGATTGCGAGGCTTCACCTTTGCCCTTAAACGACTGATCGCCGCTCATGTTTATATCGCTTGGATTAAATAGACCGAGTGGACCCGTTGTGGGGGGCGTCAGGCCGACGCTTCCGGTACGGCCGGTCGTCGCGCTGTTGCTTTTTGTGGCGCTCATTCTTTCGACGAGAACGATGGTCAACAAATCCCCGATACGGCTGGCGCGCGCGCCAGATGTCAGGGGGCTGTAATTTTCCGAAAGAAAGATCGCGCCGTTTGTCGGCACGCTGGCTGGAGCGGCGGGTGCGGTTGGTGTGAAGCTTTCCTCCACTTTGCGTTCCTTTGCCGTCGCAGGCAGTGCTGCGACAAGGAACGTCAGCACCGAGGCAAACTGCCAGCGCATATTAGAGGCTCTGTGTTGCATTGCGCATCATTTCGTCTGTGGCCTGGATCATCTTGCTGTTGACCTCATAGGCGCGTTGCGTTTCGATCATGTCGACCAGTTCTTCGACGACATTGACGTTGCTGGCTTCCAGAGCGCCCGAACGCAGCGAACCGCGCCCTTCCTCACCAGCACCGCCCACCTGGGGTGCTCCTGATGCAGGTGTTTCCACCAGCAGGTTATTGCCGATATTCTGCAAGCCGGCCGAGTTGGCAAAGCGGGCAATTTCGATGCGGCCCACTTCGGTAAGGTCAGCCTGCCCTGCGACTTGTGCCGACACGGTGCCATCAGCGCCAATGGAAACTGCTGTCGATCCTTCAGGGATCTGTATCTGTGGTTGCACCGGCATGCCGTCAGGCGTGACGAGCGTACCTTCAGCGGACATGCTGAAATCGCCGGCACGGGTATAGCCAATACGGCCATCGGGCATCTGCACTTGGAAATAGCCAGCGCCTTCTATAGCGACATCGAGGCCATTGCCGGTCGTGGTCAGCGTGCCCTGCGTATCGATCCGCGCGGTGCCGTTCACCTGGACACCGGTGCCCAGATTGAGACCGATCGCATATTTGTTTTCGGCGGACGAGGCGGCCCCTGCAACGGTCATGGCTTGATAAGCCAGAGTTTCGAAACTGGCGCGGTCTCTTTTGAATCCGACGGTATTAACGTTGGCCAGATTGTTGGCGATAACCTGCATGCGCATATTCTGCGCATCCAGACCGGTGCGGGCGACGTGTAGGGCTCCGTTTGACATGGTCGTTATTCCTTATTGCGGCAATGACATGAGGTCGGCGGTCGCAGCGTCCATATCGCGCGCGTCGCCGAGTAATTTGAGTTGTGTGTCCCACGACCGGCTGGCTTCGATCATTTTGACCAATGCTTCGGTGGCGCTCACATTAGAGCTTTCCAGACTGCGCGTGGTAAGACGGGCATCGGGATCATCGGGTAGAACGCCGCCGCCCTTGACGCGAAACAGGCCATCAAGGCCTTTGACGATATCCGAACCTGCCGGGCTGACGATCTGCAATTTGTCGACTTGCTGCGGCTGGCTGGCGTCGCCGCCTTGTGGGACGATCCAGACATTGCCTTGCTCATCAATGTTGATGCTGTCGGCTGGGGGTAGAGTGACAGGGCCTTGTGTACCTTGTACCGGCCGACCGTCACCTGTGGTTAGAAGTCCACTGGCAGAAAGCAAAAGGTCCCCGCGTTTGGTATAGCCGATCTCTCCATTTTCCGCCTGAACGGCCAGCATGGAGTCGCCCGACATTGCAATGTCGAGATCGCGACCGGTTGAAACCACTGTGCCTGCGTGCATATCCGCAGCGAGCACTTCTTCCGAAGCAAAGGCGCGGGTGTCGAGCCTTTGTCCATCGAGCCAAAGCGATTGGGCCTCGGCCAGATCGGATTTGAACCCCGGCGTGTTTGCGTTGGCCAAATTGTTGGCGATTGCTGTTTGGCGGGCCATAGACCCACGCATTGCTGTCAGACTTGTGTAGATCAAACGGTCCATGGTTCAGCCTTTCGCTCCGGGTTCGTCATCCTGAAACAGGTTCAGGATGACGATTTCGGGGAGACAAGAAATCAACGGATGCTCACGATTGCCTGCGTCATGTTGGACGCAGTTTCGATCGCCTTGGCGTTCGCCTGGAAGTTACGCTGCGCTGAAATCAGCGCAACCAACTCTTCGGTCACATCAACGTTGGCGCGTTCCAGGGCACCTGAGCGTATCGTGCCGAGCGGGCCGTTCGTCGCCGCATCAATGGCAGGAGCGCCGCTGTCACCGGTGGATTGCCAATGACTGTCGCCGACGGGACGCAAGCCTTCCTGCGCGGTAAAGCTCGCCATTGCGACCTTACCCAGAACTTCATCGGAACCATCGGCATAGGTGGCCGTCACCAAACCGTCTATCCCAACCGATACGTTTACCAATGCAACCGTCGGGTTACCCGGGGCGTTGGCCGGCAAAACAAAATCGAATGCGCTTCCCAAAGTAGCAGACGTGACATTTCCGGCTGCGTCGACAGGCAGCAGTTGCAAGGTGGAACCGATGGTATCCACGACCTGCCGGTTCGCATTCACCTGAAACGCACCGTTTCGGGTATAGGTTACGGCTGCCCGGGGCGGGTCACCGCGCGAAACGAAAAAGCCTTCGCCGGCAATAGCCAGATCGAGGGTTTTGTCCGAGGCCTCCAACGTGCCTTGAGTGAACTGCTGGACGACGGCATTCAAGCGCGTTCCTTGTCCTGCGATCATCTTGGTTGTCTGCGTAGGCGCGCTGGCGAACAGGTCGCCAAATTGCGCGCGGCTTTTTTTGAAGCCGGTTGACCCGACGTTGGCAAGGTTGTTCGAGATTACCGAAAGGTCGGTCTGCGCGCCTTTGAGGCCTGATAAGGAGGTATAGAAGGACATGGTTTAAACTCCCGGGTTCGTTGCAGCGGTTGCTGCAGGGGTAGCGGAGGAAGAGAGGTTGGTTAGAAGTGCCGTTTGCGCCGAAATTTGCTCAGCAATGGATTTCAGCGATGTGTTCATTTCGGAAATCCCGGCGACGCTTGAAAATTGCGCCATTTGCGCAACCATTGCCTGGTTATCGACCGGGTTAAACGGGTCTTGTTCCTTCAACTGCGTCGTCATCAGGCGCAGGAAATCATTTTGACCTAGTTTCTTTTCTGCCATGTCCTTGGACAGGACCGGCAGGTTCCGGGAATTTACAGCAGATAAGCTCGTCATGATTATTGTCCCAACCGCAAGGTTTCGCTGATCAGACCCTTGGCGGTTGCAAGGACCTGCACGTTGTTTTGATATTGGCGTGATGTTTCGAGCATCTCGACCATTTCAGCCGCACTATCGACGGCTGCTTCCCAGACATTGCCGTCCTTATCGGCCAGCGGATGGTCGGGTTCATAGCGTTTGACCGGCGTACTTTTGCTGCTGTCGATGCGATCGACCTGCACTGTGGCCTTACCGGCTTCACCCATGACCGTGCGAAACACCGGCTTCATCGAACGAAAGGCGGTGCCTTCGCTGCCCGATACCGTTCCCGCATTGGCAAGATTGGACGCGGTGGTGTTCAGGCGAACAAGCTGCGCGGACATTGCGCGTCCGCTGATATCGAAGATGGATAGATTTTCGGCCATTCCTATTCTCCCTTTAGCGCGCGGGTCAGCGTGCCGATGCGGCCCTGCAAAAAGGAAAGGCTCGACCGGTAGGCGAGCGCATTTTCTGCAAAAGCGGTTTGTTCGGTGGCCAGTTCGACAGTGTTTCCATCGAGAGAAGGCTGGACGGGAATACGATACTGGATAGCGGTTTCAGGGGACTGTCCCTGTTCCGCCAGTTTCAGAGCGGACGAAAACTCAATGTCGCGGGCCTTATAGCCGGGCGTAGCGGCGTTCGCGATGTTCGAGGCGAGCATCGTCATACGCTGTTCGCGCAACTTCAGGGCGGTGGCATGGATGCCAAACATATTGTCCAATGACGGCATGACCGTTTCCTTTCGTCGGTGCACCATTCAGGTGCGCACGATGGAAGTAGAGCAATTGCCGTGCCAATTTGGAGATTATGCAAGTAATTTAGATATTTAGGTTGCAGGGGCCTGATGTCAAAAGTCCGACTGTCAAATTGCCGACACCCCCCATTCAAGAGCAACAGTGCGTGACTTTGCGTACCGCTCAGCTAGCCCCGGCGAAGCAGGAAAACTGCATGTTCCGCCATCAAATTGGCCAGCGCCTGTTTGCGTGGCTTGTTTCCGGACAGGAACCATTGCCCTTCGATCACCACACCGCGGTCTTTCAGGAAATCGCGGAAGTCATCGATGGTCACATGGTGGATATTCGGCGTGTCATACCAACGGTGTGGGAGTTGCTCGGTCACCGGCATCTGGCCGCCAAACATATGCGCCATCCGTATCCGCCATTGGGCGAAATTGGGAAAGGACACAAAGGCCTGCTTTCCGATCCGCAACATATGATCGAGCACAAAATCCGGGCGACGCGTCGTTTGCAGCGTTTGGCTGAGAATGACATAGTCGAAGCAGCCATCGGGATAATCCACCAAATCGCTGTCTGCGTCCCCTTGCACGACCGATAGGCCCCGCGAGACAGCGGTCGCGACATTGACAGGATCAATCTCCAGTCCGCGGGCGTCCACCTGCTTATGATCGCGCAATGCCGCCATCAACTGCCCGTCGCCGCAGCCGACATCAAGGATACGAGAACCGCTGCGCACATTGCGGGCGATAATCGCTAGATCGGACCGCAGCATCGTCACAGATTTTCCCCTGCGCGCAAAAATCCGTCGACAATCCGGTTCATTTCAGGCGCGTCGAGCAGGAAGCTGTCATGCCCGAAAGGACTGGAGAGTTCGACAAAACTTGCTGCTGCACCGGCGGCATTCAGGGCATGGACAATGCGCCGCGATTCCGATGTAGGATAAAGCCAGTCGCTGTCAAAACTGATCAGGCAGAAACGGGCCTTGGTGGCGGCAAAGGCCTTGGCCAGAACACCGTCATGCGGTTCGGCCAGATCGAAATAATCCATAGCGCGGGTGATATAAAGGTAGGAATTGGCGTCGAAGCGGTCGACAAAGCTGAGTCCTTGATAGCGCAGATAGCTTTCCACCTGGAAATCGGCGTCAAAACCGAAGCTTTTCGAACCCATCGTTCCGTCTGGCCGATTTTGAAGGCGGCGCCCGAATTTCTCCGTCAATCCGGCTTCGGATAGATAGGTGATATGTGCGGCCATGCGCGCGACGGCGAGGCCCGAAGCTGGTGCCTCACGTCCGTAATAAGCGCCATTGTTCCAGCGCGGATCAGCCATGATGGCCTGACGCCCTACTTCGTGGAAAGCAATGTTCTGCGCGGAATGGCGGGCTGTCGATGCAATGATAACGGCAGAACGAACGCGCTCAGGATAGAGAGCGGCCCAACTGAGTGCCTGCATGCCCCCCATCGATCCGCCAACAACAGCCGACAATGTTCCAATACCAAGATGATCGAGCAATATGGCTTGCGCGCGCACCATGTCTCCAATGGTGATAACCGGGAACGCCATTCCATAAGGACCGCCAGTCGACGGATCGGCACTGGCCGGACCGGATGAACCCATGCAGCTGCCCATGACGTTGATGCTGATGATGCAATGCCGCGCGGGATCAATGGGCTTTCCGGCTCCCACCATGCGCGTCCACCAGCCATCTTTGCCGGTTATCGGATGTTTCGAGGCAACATATTGATCTCCCGTGAGGGCATGGCAGATCAGAATAGCGTTGGATTTGTCGGCGTTCAGCGTGCCGTAGGTTTCATAGGCAAAGTCAACCGGCGCAAACTCGGCGCCACTGTCCAGCTTGACTGGCCCCAGTAGGCGAATCTTCCTATCGAGTCCGAAACGCTCATCCCCATGCATGGCGTTGCCATATCAGCGTAAACACCGGTGACAACAATATATCTGCACTTTTCCACGGGACAAATTCCATTTGCAGCGCGATGGCTGCCAAATAGCGATCCGGCTGGCTGGGCGTTGCGCTCCCGCGTTGCCACGTCTATGGCGGCGCGCATGAGCAACCCAGAAGCCAAACCGTGGATCAATGCCATCCACGCCTATACACCCGGTAAAGCGAAGTCAGACGATGGACGCGTCCTAATCAAGCTTTCCGCCAACGAGAATCCGTTGGGCTGCAGCGAAGATGCTACGGCGGCGCTTGTTGACGCCAAATCGTCACTGGCACGCTATCCCGATCCTGCGAGCAATGCTTTGCGCGAAGCGCTAGGTGCGCATTATCATCTTGAGAGCGACCGCATTGTCTGTGGCACCGGTTCCGATGAACTTCTGAATCTGGCTGCCATGGGATATGCTGGGGCGGGGGATGAAATCATTTACGTCCGCTATGGTTTTTCCGTTTACGATATAGCTGCCCGGAAGTGCGCAGCCACAGTGGTCGTCGCACCTGACCGCGATTATGGCACGGATGTCGACGCGCTTCTGGCGCTGGTGAACGAGCGGACGCGCGTCGTATTTGTCGCCAACCCGAACAATCCGACGGGCACCTATTGCACCGACGAAGACATGGCGCGTTTGCATGCCGGCCTTCCTTCGGACTGCGTTCTGGTGTTGGACCAAGCCTATGGCGAATATCTCGAAGATGATGGTCCAGCCGCGTTCAATCTGGCCCGCCAGCATGGCAATGTCCTTATCACCCGGACATTTTCCAAGATATATGGTTTGGCCGCCGAACGGATCGGTTGGGCTTATGGCCAGCCGCATTTGATCGAGACGATGAACCGGATCCGTGCGCCGTTCAACGTGACGGCGGCTGGACAAGCGGCTGCCATTGCGGCCTTGTCCGATACGGCCTTTGTTGACCACAGCCGCGCGCATAACCGTGAATGGCGTGATTGGATGGCAAATGAAATTGCGTCCCTGTCAAACCACGGATTGAAAGCGGTTCCGTCCTGGGCGAATTTCCTGATGATAATGTTTGAAGGCAAGGTCAGCGCGGAAACGGTTTACTTGGCACTGATGGATGCGGGATATATTGTGCGTTGGCTGCCCGGACAGGGATTGGGTAACGGACTTCGTATAACCATCGGCACCGAAGAGGAAAACCGTGGGCTGGTGCAAGCGCTACGCGCCATTTTGGAGACGAATGGCTGATGCTGCCCTTTGCGCGTCTGACTGTTGTTGGCCTTGGCCTTATCGGATCGTCGGTCGCGCGCGCTGTGCGGGCGAATATGCCAGCTGTACGTATTACGGGATTTGACGCCGATCCCGAGGTGCGTGCACGCGCCGACGCGTTAGCGATTTGCGATGATATTACCGATACCGTCGGGGCGGCAGTCATCGACGCTGATCTCGTCATATTGTGCGTGCCGGTGGGCGCCATGGGCGCTGTAGCCGAAGAGTTTGTTGCAGACCTGCCAGCCGGCGCGGTCGTGAGCGACGTAGGGTCGTGCAAGCAAAGTGTGGTCGAGGCGCTTGCCGCTGTGCTGCCCAACGCCACCATCATTCCAGCACATCCTGTGGCGGGTACGGAAAAAAGCGGGCCTGATGCAGGTTTCGCTACGTTGTTCAAAGGCCGTTGGTGCATCCTCACCCCCGCAGAGGACGCGCCGGAGGCGGCTGTGGAGGCATTGAGGACATTCTGGCAGCGGCTTGGGGCTGAGGTCGAGATCATGGATGCCCGGCATCATGACATGGTCCTTGCCGTCACGAGCCATCTGCCGCACTTGATCGCCTACACGATCGTCGGCACGGCGGATGATTTGCAGGGGGTGACACAAAGCGAAGTCATCAAATATTCCGCAGGTGGTTTCCGGGATTTTACCCGCATCGCCGCGAGCGATCCTGTGATGTGGCGCGATGTGTTCCTGTCGAACAAGGATGCCGTGCTTGAAATGCTCCAGCGGTTTTCCGAGGACCTTTCGGCGCTGCAGCGGGCGATCCGTTATGACAAGGGCGATGAATTGGAGGCTCTGTTTACACGCACGCGCGATATTCGCCGGTCCATTGTTGAGCAGGGTCAGGATGATGATGCGCCCGATTTTGGACGCAAGCATTAATAGTCGTCGCGCGATGCGAGACTTCAGTTATTAAGCGCATTCATCGCGGCATGGACCCGCGCTTCAACTTCGGCACGGGGTAAACCGGCCGGTATTTCTTCGCCAACTTTGTAGGTAATCGTCCCCGATCGGCGAAGCCAATGGTTGCGGGGCATTAAGCGGCCGCTGTTTACCGCCACGGGTACAACCGGCACGTTGAGCATTTTATAGAGACCGGCAAAACCGGACTGTAGCGGAGGGCTTTCACCGTGGCGCACGCGGGTGCCCTCCGGAAAAATTACAACGGGTCGTCCATCCGCCAACAATGCCTTTGAACGGGCGAGCATATCCCGAAGTGCGGAGGCACCGCCTTCCCGGTCCACGGGGATCATGCCGTAGGCAAGCGCCGCTTTCCCCCAAAAAGGGATGTCGAACAATTGCCGCTTCGCAACGACCGAGGGCCGCGCAAAGACTCTGGGCATGTCGATGGTCTCGTACATGCTTTCATGCTTTATGGCGTACAGTACGGGTCGGTCCCGTAGAGAACCTTCAATGCGGACATCGATGCCCAATATCCATTTTGCACAAAAATGCTGATAGCGAGCCCATCCGCGGACAGCCCAACGCATCAATCCCTGATGCAAGAGGCTGCCAAAAAATGCGGTGATCGCAAAAAAGCTGGACCCACCAAAAAATATGATCGTGAAGAATATCGTACGGACGGCTGCGATCACATTAAATTCCCGCAAGCGATGCAACCGCGCGAAGCCAGTATTTGTTATATTCCTTGAATAAGGCATTTAACGACGGCTGGGTCGCAACCGCATCGTTGGTTACGATGATGTCACTTGGCAACGAGCGGTCGAGTTCAAAGCGGGCGCGACGCATATGCCAGTCGTGCGTAACAAGTCGCAGAGTTTTTACTTTGTTGCGCGTCGCCCAACGCGCTGTCTCCAAGGCATTGGAGCGCGTGTCGACGGACTGGAATCCCAAATCAATGCAGCAGGTGAAATAGCGCGCTGAACCGGGATATTGTGCAGCGAGTTCTGCGGGCTTTACATCGCGGTCGACACCGGAAATCAGCATCTTGCGTGATTTGCCCGCTTTCAAAATATCAAGGCCGCGGTCGATCCGGTTTGGTCCGCCGGTGAGCACGACGACGGCGTCGGTTTGTGCAATAGCCGCAGGCTGCGGCAGCAGAAGTGCAAACCACACAAAGCCCAGCATCCAAGCTAGGATAATAAAGGAAAAAATCCGTCTGATCATAACATCTTCTTGAGTGCGGATACCACTGTCCACCGGGCCATAAGCATGGCGAGGCCCATGACAGCAAGTGGAATAATCGCCAATATGAGCCACCCATACCACGGCAAGGAGGCCTCGGCCAGCAAAGCTGGCTCGACCGCAGCGATGCGTCCCCCCAATGTCAGGATAACCGTAGCAGCAGCTCCGAAGCCAACAACGCCACCCAAAAGAGCGTCAAGCGCAACGCGGCGTTGAAACAGGCGCGCGGCCTGCAAATCTGTCCCGCCCATCATGTGCATGATTTCAATCGTGCCGCGGTGGGTGTTCAACGTACTGCGCACCGCAAGAATGACCACAGCCGATGTGGCGATCAGGAGGAGGAGGAAAATCGCCAGCGTAAGCAGGATCAGAGAGGACATCAGGTCAAAAAAGGGCGCCATCCAACTGCTATGGGAATCAATGCGAATTTTGGGCGCGATAGTTTCCAATCGACGCTTTAGCGCCCGAACTGCCGCTCCGTCAGGGACACTTTTGAAACGAATGTCGATCAGGGCAGGAACCGGAATGTCGGCGTCGATGACATCGTTCCCAAGCCAAGGTTTCAGGAGGTTGCGAACTTCAACATCCGGGACCGAATTCGCCGCAGCAATTTCGGGAAGTTCGCGCAGTATTCTGCTCACCGCGACCTTTTGGGTGGCCCGTTCGATAGGATCGGGCTCGATAATCTGGACCGTGGCCTGCAGCGCAAGGTCGTCGCCTCCGTTGCGGATGGCATAGGCAAGGCTCAATCCCATGGCCGCAATCAGCAATGTCAAAAACAGCATGATTGCAATCACCCATGGCATCGGCCCGGATAGGCGGCCTTCGGGTATCAACTTGCGATCATGCGCGGGAAGGGCGAAATCAAGCAACATCACCCGGCCTAATTTTTCAACACCAACGGGCGCGGAGGATGGCGAAGCGAACCGGTGGGATCTGAAAGACGCCCCTTGTCGAGGCGCATCATTTGGGCGCCATCAATCTCCTGAAGCAAATGAATATCGTGTGTGGCAACGACCACGGTTGTCCCCAGCTTGTTGAGCGCTGCGAACAACTGCAAAAGACGACGCGCCATTTCGGGGTCGACGTTGCCCGTCGGTTCATCGGCGACAAGCATTTCTGGCCGACCGATAACGGCACGTGCGATGGCAACCCGCTGTTGCTCACCACCTGAGAGCGTTGCAGGGCGGGCATCGGCGCGTTCTGTAAGGCCAATCCAGTCGAGCATCTCGGTTACCGGACTCTTCAAATCCTTTTCCTGGATGCCGGCGATCCGCAGCGGGAGTGCGATGTTGTCAAAGGTCGACAGGTGTGGAACCAGACGAAAGTCCTGAAATACGACGCCGATCCGCCGCCGAAAACCGGGTAGCCGGTCGCGCGGCAAAGTAATCGCGTCGTGGCCAAACATGCGGATCGCGCCCCGGCTCGGGCGGTGCGCGAGGTAGAGAAGCTTCAAGAGCGATGTCTTTCCGGCCCCCGACGCGCCGGTCAAAAAGTAAAAACTGCCGGGATAAAGCGTAAAACTGAGATCCGTCAGCGTCTCCGCCCCGGTTCCATAGCGCAGTCCCACATTATCGAATTCGACAACGCTCTGCATCAGTTCGAACACTCTCCAAATGCCAGGCGGTCAAGCCACATATCTGGACTGTAAAAACGACACTCGCCGCCAATGGCGGGGGCATCCTGTCTCGGAGTAAGTTTCGTCCGGTTTAAGACCATATACGCGTCCTAAGGATTTGATCGATTTTGTCCATTGCTTCGTTTTCTACCTCATCCGGCAGGAACACAGTTGATAGATTTTTTGCGGTTGCCCGGTGCACTAAACCGGAACAAAATTCGACAATTCTTTCCCACCGTCCACAGCATTTTATGACAGCAGGGTTGCAAGTCGCGGGCGGCTCATGTTTATGGTGGTTAATGCTGCTTGTTTGCCCTTCGTGCCGCACCCGCTATGTCGTTCCGGATTCTGCTATTGGCGTGGACGGTCGTCAGGTCCGCTGTGCCAATTGCAAGCATAGCTGGTATCAAGATGGTATCCTTCCGCCGACACCACCAGCGCCTCCCGTCGTTGCACCGCCGATATTTGCACCGATGAATTCCACGCCGGTTGCCGAAGCCTTTTCGAGTGCTATGCCTCAGGAAACGGTGGAAGATTTTGCACCGGCCACAAAGTTACCGGACCAGCCGGTTCCGCCGAGCTTTACGCGCTTTGAAGAGGCAACTTCCGAGGAAACCGAAACCAAGCGTGAAGGTGCTGAATCCTACGGGGCGACGAGTTCCTATTTCGAAGATACGTCCCAGCAAAGCCATTTTGCGCATGAACCACCGTTCCGGCCACGCCGAAATCCAGCGAAGCTTTGGACCATGGCTGCGGTCGCATTTGCTGTGGTGGTTGCCGCAGCTGGCGGGGCAACCTGGTATTTCGGCCTTCCGGATCTTGGCGCAAATCTGAGCATTGTACGCTCCGAACCCGATCTAAAAATCGTGCTGAACGAAAATCTGGAGTTGAATGAGCGCGAAGATGGAACGCCCTTTTTTATTGCGAGTGGTAGCATTGTAAATCCGACGAGTACCGCCCAAACGGTTCCGGAAATGCTGGTGACTCTGAAAGATGCTGGTGGACGACCGGTTTATAGCTGGAAAATGAAAGCCAAAGTACGAACATTGGCGCCCGGTGCGAAAGTAGATTTCAGCGAGGCGCGACTTGATGTGCCACAGGCTGCATCGCAGATCAGCGTCGGCTGGGTCATTTAACCCGGCTGCAGCGCCTGCCACGCATAATAGATATCGCTAATCGCATCGCGAACTTCGGTCAGTTTCTTTTCATCATTGCTTTTGGCCGCCTCGTTCAAGCCTTTTCGACAAGCGGCGTAAACCCGCGCCAATGTGGGTGCGAGGTCCCCACCGGCGTCAAAGTCAATACTGCCTTCAAGCGCGACAATGATCGACACAGCTTTGGCCATATGGCTGTTCCCAGAAAGATTGTGACCCTTTTTCACCGAATGGAGCACCAGATCGAGGGAGCGGATCAGCTCTTCATACAGAAGTCCAACCAAACCATGCGGGCTTGCGCTTTCCACACGGCTTTTAAGCTCTAGCATTCGGTAATGCTGGCTCGCTATCGCGGGATGAGTTCGAGGTTGCATAGCTATCAGTTATCGCTGCTGGACCAGAGTTTGATCTGTTGTTCGAGGTAGCTCTGCGTTGCCTTCAACGCGGCAATCCGCGCGTCCATGCCCGCATATTGCTTTTCAAGTTTCGTCAAATATGCTTCTTCGCGAACCTCCATACGGTCACGGTTTTTGGCAATTGCATCGGCTTCGCGTTGTAGCGACGCGCGCACCTGCTCCAGCGGACCACTTGTCGCGACGGCAGCATCGCGGAGTGCATCCAGGGCAAAAGTTATGCCGGGGTCGGTTGTTTCGTTCCGGACTCCGTCTCGGGGCGGATTGAAAATTGCTTCAACGGCATCGGGGAAATCGCGTAATGCAGCCTCCATCTTGGCGCTGTTGATCGAAATTGTGCCGTCCCGGTTCGTCGAAATTCCAACATCCGAAAGCGACTGGATGTTCGGATCGGTTGTTAGGGGTTGTGCAATAAAGGCACCCAACTGCCGTTCAAAGCCGCGCAAGGCGGGGTTTCCTGTGTTTGCTTGTCGTGCAGCTTCTGTGTCTTTTTTCAAAGTATTAAAAACAGCGACGAAATCGTTCAAAGTCTGCTTCAACGTGTCAATCGGCCGGGTCGCGCCGATTGTTATAGGCGCTAGTGGATCCGCCTTTTTCAGCGTTATCGTGAGGCCCGGAACCACATCGCTGAAATTGTTCGTCGCCCGCGTGTAAGCCACGCCGTCCACGGTGAAGCTTGCGTCACTCGCCGTTTGCCCGGACGTCATCGTTGAGGTGGCGAACTGCGATAAACCAGGGGCAGCACCCGCATCGGCCGTAAGAGTAAATGCTTTTGCAGCCCCGCTTTCGCCTTTCAGGACTAAGCGGAAATTTCCGGCATCATTGATGACACTTGCCCGCACACCGCTGCCGGTTGCGTTGATGGCGTTGGCCAAGCCCGTCAGGCTGTCATTGGTCGCGTCGACTGTTACGGCGAATGTTGTCGTCCCGACGGTTAATATCATACCGCCCTGACCGATGGGATCGGTCGTCGATGCCACATAGCCTGAATAATTCGTCTGGGCGCGAGCCAACGTGCTGACAACAATCTCGCCGGCATAATTGCCAAGCAAGGTGCCGGGGTTGGCAGTCACAGCTATTGCGGTATCGTCCGACGTGACAGGTTTGCTACGCAATGTGCCACCCGCAGACAGGTCGGCGAGGGAATCTGCAAAGCTATCCAGATCGCTACGAGCTTGCGCTAACGCGCTGACCTTTGCCTGATTGGCCCGCGAAAGCGCATCAAAGCGTTGGACCTTTGGCGTACGCGAAGCAGCAGCCAGATCTCTGACCAATGCCGATGTGTCGATGCCCGAACCAAAGCCAAGGCTGTTTGCAATATTCGAGATCATTTCCTTATCCTTCGCAGTTCAATACGGCTGCCAGCCGTTAGAATTTAGGCCGAAGGTCGCCCGTCTGCGTCAAATCGTTTCGAAGGTGGTACCTCGACAACCGGTTTAACGAGATCATTTGCAAGTGCGCTTTCAAGCCGGAAGACAAAGGCGAGAATTGCAGCAACCGCGACGAACAAATCTTCGGACACGACACGCCCCGTGCGGGTGGTGAAGTAAATGGCGCGGGTGAGTTGCGGATATTCCAGGGTAGGAACGTGGTTCTCTTTCGCCATCGCCTTGATCGCTTGCGCCACTTCGCCGCGACCCTTTGCGACGACAATCGGCGCGATGTCGAGGCCGGGGCGATAACGCAAGGCGACGGCAAAGTGGGTCGGGTTGGTCAACACAACGTTGGCTTCGGTCATACCCTTGCGTGCAGAGGACATCGCCATTTCCTGCTGACGCGCGCGCTGCGCTTGTTTGAGTTCTGGAGCGCCATCGCTTTGCCGCATTTCTTCTTTGAGCTGCTGCTTCGACATGCGCAGGCGCTGGTTACGGCGCAACCACTGCACAGGAACGTCAATGCCGGCGATCAACACCAGTCCGACGGTGAGGACGATTATGGTCAATACCAGCTTGTCGCCCAACATCTCGACGGCAGCGGCTGGGTGGGTGGCGGCAAGGCCGGGCATAGAGGCGATATCGCTCGCCATGACCCAATAGCCTGCATAGCCCAGAGCTACGACTTTGGCCGTCGCCTTGAACAGTTCGATCACGCCCTGCATCCCGAAAATGCGTTTTAGACCGGCCAGCGGATTGATTCGGCTCCCCTTGAAGGCCATGGCCTTGCTGCGCATTCCAAGAGAACCGAGCATCGCTGGCGCGGCTAAGGCTGCAACGATGCTGAGCGCCAGCAGCCCGAGAAACGGGATGGCGATACTGGTGAGCGGGCCTGCCAATGCGTCGAGCGGCTCAAATCGGTCTGGGTCGGTTAGATCGAGCGATAACCCGCTTTTCAAAAGGTCTTTGCTGGCGGAAAAAAACCATCCGCCTAACCCTACCATCCAAGCAGCCCCCGCAGCCATCATAACGGCCGTTGCCAGCTCTTTGGACGCGAGGACGTCGCCATCCTTTAACGCATCCGCCTTGCGTTTTTGGGTAGGGGCTTCAGTTTGTTGGTCCTTATCGGGTGCCTCAGCCACCGCCACCTCCCAACAATTGCGCCTGTTCCAGCGCCATGCGAATGGTGTGGCTGATCGTGTCAGCCATGACCGGCGTGGCCATGCCCAACAAAACGACGCCGGCGAGCAATGCGGCAGGCATACCCACAGCAAACAGGTTCAAAGTAGGTGCAGACCGTGCAATCATGGCCATGATGATCTGCACCAGTACGAGTGCAAAGCCGACCGGCAGAGCAATGCTGAGGCCAGCGGAAAAAGCGAGGCCGCCAAATTTGGTAATGCCGCCAATGGCTGAATATGAAATCCAGGACTGCCCCGGGGGAAGCGCTTGATAGCTCTCGGCGATAATCGACACCAGTGCGAGATGGCCGTCGGCAGCGAGGAAAAGGAACATGGCCAGCATGGACAGAAACTGGCCAACGGCGGGGCTTGCTTGTCCACTGGCAGGGTCAGCCATGGACGCAAAGCCCAAGCCCATAGCGTTGCTGATTGCTTCGCCCGCAACCAGTGCGGCGGCGAAACCGATTTGAATTACGAAGCCGAGTGCGAGTCCGGTGATGACTTCAGAAAGGATCATGAGGAAGCCGGGTATGGAGACTATTCCCGCGGCCGGGAGCGCCATATTGACCGCAGCCGCCGAGGGTATCCCCACCGCAAGTGCAAGTACAAGCCGCAACTGAATGGGTACAGCATTCGCCCCGAACATGGGCGCTGCAATGAATGCTGCGCCAGGGCGTATCATCGCAAGCATCCAGATCAGAAGCTGCTGTTCCACATTTTCGAGACCGGGCGGGATCATCGGACGAGCAGTGGGATTTGCGCAAAAATATCTTTAGTAAAATCGGCCAACAGGATCATGATGCTTGATCCAAAAATCGCCAAGGCAATGGAGACAACGATCAACTTCGGCACGAAACTGAGCGTCTGTTCGTTGATGGACGTCGCGGCCTGTACCATGCCCAGCACCACGCCGGCGATAAGCGCAGGGATCAGTATGGGCGCCGAGCCCAAGGCTAATATCCACAGCGCTTGTTGCGCTATACCTATGAAGTAGTCTTGGTCCATGGTGTTAACTTACAAACGAACTTGCGAGTGATCCCATGGTCAGCGCCCAGCCGTCTACGAGGACGAACAGGAGTAGCTTGAACGGCATGGAAATGATCGTCGGGGACAGCATCACCATACCCAGGGACATCAGCGCCGAGGCGACGATCAGGTCGATTATCAGGAAGGGCAAGAATATCATGAAGCCGATCTGGAACGCGGTTTTCAGTTCGCTGGTCACAAAGGCCGGCAAGAGAATGGAAAAGGGGACGTCCGACGGCTTTGCAAATTTCCCCGCCTTCGCGATGCCGCTGAATAAGGCGAGGTCGGACTTGCGTGTCTGCTTGATCATAAAGCCATGCATCGCGCCGGCAGACGTGGACAGCGCCTGTTCAAAGGTCACCTCGTCCCGTCCATAGGGTTCCAACGCCTGCGTATTGATCGTGGTGAAAACGGGCTGCATCACGAAAATGCTGAGGAACAGGGCCAGCCCCACCAGAACCTGGTTGGGCGGCGTTTGCTGCAATCCCAAAGCCTGTCGTAAAATTGACAGCACAATGATGATGCGTGTGAAACTCGTCATCATGAGGATAAGAGACGGCAAAACCGTCAGCAGGCCCATCAGCAGCAATATTTGCAGCGACAGGGACAGCGGACGGCCATCGCCAGAGACGGTTTGCAGGGCTTTTTCTAGCCCTGCGCCCGTGGATGTAGCAAAGGCCGCATCGCTTGAAAAAAGCGCGAAGCCGACAATGAAGATTAGTATGAGTTTACGCATGCTACTCGCTATGCAAATTCGATGCCAATCTGCTTATGCCGTTGCGTGATACCCCTAAAAGAAGCGTATCACCGTTAAATTCCACGACCAGCAACTTGCCGTTCGTTCCTAATGTCACGGCATCGACAACCCGCACCGGACGGTTGGTGTCGGGCTTTACGGGTAAGCCGAGTTGAAGCCGCTTCCAAAGCCACAGCGAGCCCCAGGCCAGACCCCCGATCAGCGGGACGACGAGAAAGAGGCGGAGAAGATATTCAAAGATCATGACCGGCGCTCCAATCCTGCGAGACGGCGGTCGGCGGCGACTACGTCGACGACGCGGATACCATAGCGGCCGTCGACATCGACAATTTCACCGCGCGCGATGAGCGTGCCATTGGCAAATATATCAAGAAAATCATTTGCTTGACGGTCGAGCTCAACCACGCTGCCTTCACCCAGGCGCAGAAGTTCGGACAGGGTCATCGATGCAGACCCGACCTCGACGGAAATCCGTAACGATATGCCGGCAAGCAAATCCATATTATCGCCCATGCTCATTGCTCCGGCAACGGCGCTCATGCTTGGGGCTTCGGTCATATCACTCATTGGTCCATTTCCTTTTCTATATTCTCAATCATTAAAGCGGCACGGCCATTGGATTCGCCCAATGTGCCACGCGCAAAAACACGGCCGGCAACGATCAGCGGAACCTGTGCCGGCAGCAACAGCGGTAAAATGTCGCCGGGCGCGAGCGTCAGCATCTTGCTGAACGGCACATTGCAATGGGTCAGCACGGTACGTGCCGGAAATTTGACGCGCATGGCGGCCGAGCGGACACGCTCGCTCCACGCTGCATCGGTCGGGCCTTCCGGATTTTCGTCGGCGCTGCGACGGTTTTCCAGAAGACGCACAGTATCGGTTGTCAGGATCAGCCCTACTGGAGCTGGCTTGACCTTTTCGCTCTCGGCGAAGAAGGATTGCACGACAATGGCATCACGCGATCTGGGCCAGTTCAACTGCAGAAGATCGATTTCAGCCCCGCTATATTCGACAACCGATCCCTGATCCGGGTCTATTTCCGCCTTTAGCAGCGGTGCCAATTGCGATCCAAAGCCATCGATGAAGCGCATCTCTGCTGCAGAAAATTCACCGCGAGCCTGCACATTTCCGCTGCCACCATAATAGACATCAACGATCTGACAGACGAGGAACCCAGGCAGATGAACAAGCATTTCATCGCCGCGCTTCGGAAGGCGATAGCGCAATACGGCGCCGAAAGGATTTTGCGCAATCCGCCATTCCGGATAGCGCGCGGCATTTGCCGTACCCGCCGAAATAGAGAATGCGCCCTTTGTAAAGCTGGCCAGCAACTGCTGCATGACCTGTGCAATGCGCTGCGCCATGGGCTCAAGCTGTGTCAGCTCGGCCGATTCATTGGCACTGCGCATGAGATGCGCTGTCTGGGGAGTTGCTGCCGTCACTGGATCACCAGGTTGGTGAAGTAGACATTGTCGATACCGCCAAAGCCTTCTTTCTGACGAAGCACATCATTAATGGCGTGGGTCAGATCGCGTTGAAGCATTTGCTTGCCCTGGGGGGTAGACAATACGGCGGCATCCTGTTGCGACAAGACCATGAGTACGGCCGAGCGAATGGGAACCGCCTGCCGCTCGACATTTTGCACGACCTTGCCGTCATAATAGGTGGCAAGGCTGATCCCGAGTTGAACGAACCCGGCGCCGTCGGCGAGGTTGGCGGTGAAGCTTTGCTCGAGCGCGATATAGGTTACCTCGAACTTTTTCGGATCCACCTTCTGCTTATCGTTCTTTACCGAAACAGTGCCTTCTTTCAGCACGACCTTACCCTCTTCGCCTTCGGCGGGGGCTTCGGCCGGCTCTTCACTGCGTTCGACCAGTTTTGGCCGGTGTGGGTCCTCTTCGGCTTCCTTACCGGTTACACCGCCAGACAGGTACATGCCGCCAGCAGCGCCGCCAGCCGTCAGCAACGTAGCGCCGACGCCGATCAGCAGCATTTTTTTGCTTTTGCCGCCCTTACCTTCTGCTTTTTCTTTGGTCTTGCTCATCTCTTCGGGTCCTTCTTATGCAAAACGCCCATTGGGCGACGTATTCTGGTTATCTGGGGAGGTGCGTTGGGAAACGAGGTTGGATGTCAGGTCGGTCGAAGTGTGGCCTGCCGAATTTTGGGGACGTGACTGATCGCGTTGACCCTGCATCTGCTGTCCGCCGAGCAGGTCGCTGTTCGTTACCCGGACACCGGACTGGCGTAATTCTTCGACCAATTTGGGCTGCTCTGCCGCAAAGATGCGTGCGGCGGCTTCGGTGCTGGCCTGCATGTGGATGTTTACACCATCCTGCTGCGTTTCGACCGAAACTTCCAACTGGCCAAGGTTGCTTGGCGAAAGACCGAAGCGCAATTTCCCGTCTTGTCCGGCAACGGCGACAATGTCGCGGGCGAGCTGGTCAATCCATTGGCCGTCGCGGGCCATATCCAGTTGGTGGGTGGTGAAGTTTTCGGGACCACCGAATATGGGCGCCGTCATCGACGTGGCCGAAACCACCGTTGGCGTTGGCAATGTAAATGCCTGGACAGATGTTTCGACGGGCACCGTTTTGAGGAGCGTTGTCGATTTGGCTGAAGCGTCGGACGCATTTTGGGCCTCGGTCCCGATTTCAAGCCGGTTGCGGTCGGCGGCTGTGTCGCGCTTAAAGAAAGCGTCGACGGGCTGGGCGACGGGTGCCGTGACCTGCGGAGTCTGAGCGAACTGGATTTTGGGACCCATTTCGGCTGTTGCATCAGCAGGCAGTGCCGCATTTTCGAGCTCGCCCTGTTCCTCTTCACCAGCCTCGATCTTCGTGGTGAGCTCTTTCGATACGGGCACGGCGACAAGCTTTTTGAGCTGCTGAATATCCCGCATGACGGGAGCCTTGCCTTTCCCGGGCTCGGCAGTGCGAGGCCTTTCAACATCCGCCGGGCCATCTTCCGGGACGTTGGGAGCAGCACGCAAGGCAAGATCCCGAACGGCGGGCGGCGCGTCTATTGTCGGTTGAGGCGGTGCGACAGGCTGAGCGGGCTCTGGTTCCAAACCGGGAACGGCAACGGTCTTGGGCGCAGCGATCACCGCCATGACGGGCGGCTTCAACGCCACGACCGCACTGGTGTCGGGTGTTTTGATGGGGGCGTCAACCGAGCCCTTCAAGTGCGGTGACACGTCTGCTTTCGGCGCTTGCGCTGGCATTGGCGCTGTGGCGACCGGCGTTGATGCCGTTTCCATCAGCGCATCGAAACCAAGGCCGCCTTCGACAGCATTGGCGTTCTGGATTGTGGCACCAGCTGGCGCGCTGATGTTCAGGACGGACGCGAGATTCATATGTCTTCCCCTTTGGTACCGGTGCCAGGATGGCAGCGTGCATGTGCGGCCTTCCGTTCATTATGTTTGGCGCGCTCCACCTCGGCCTTTTCAAGCAGACGTCGGGCGCCCTGTTCGCGTAGTTCGGTGTGGATGCTGTTTTTCTGCTGGCGCTGAACGCGCTGCATTGCCTGTTCCAGCGGCACGGACGTGGCACGCAGTGCGGTGTCGAGGCGGACACGTGTTTCGGCGATCGCCGCAAGGGCCATCCCGTCGGTCGTACCAGAGGTCGCCACATTTTCATTGTTGAGCGCAACGATGCGATCAACGATCGACCGGATCTGGTTCGCGCTGCCCTTGGCTTTCGCAAGTTCCATCTGCGCAATCCGGCTTTCGGCTGTGCGAACGCGGACGATACGGGCGCGGCGGTCAACATTCTGGGTCATATGCCGAACCCTTCCAGAAGGGCGGCGCGCGATGCGTCAAATCCAATGGAGCTGCGCATGGGCTGTCCGACATAATTCAGCATGTCGCCGTGCATGGCGATGGCATCATCCAGAACTGCGTCATTTCCGGCCGTGTAGGCACCCATCAGAAGTAGGTCGCGGTTTTGCTCATGCGTTGACCATAATTGGCGGAAGTGGGCGGCAGCCGCCATATGCTCGGCATCGACGATGTCGGGCATGATGCGGGACAGCGAACGGGCGACATCAATTGCGGGGAACAGGCCGTTTTCGGCGAGGGTCCGCGACAGGATGATATGGCCGTCGACAATGGCGCGTGCGGCATCGACGATGGGATCTTCCAGATCACCACCATCGGCAAGAACAGTATAGATTGCGGTAATGGAGCCACCTGTGCGGCTGTCGATACCGGCGCGTTCGACCAATTGCGGAATGAGCGCGAGCGAGGAAGGCGTATAGCCCTTCATCGTGGGCGGTTCACCCAAAGCCAGACCGATTTCACGCTGCGCATGCGCAACGCGGGTCAGGCTGTCGATCAACAACAGCACTTTCTTGCCCTGCGACCGGAAATATTCGGCAATGGCCGTTGCCCGCATGGCGGCACGCAAGCGCAACAGGGGTGAATGATCTGCAGCAACAGCGACGACAACGGATTTGGCGGCAATGCGCGGGGTCAGTTTGGTTTCAATGAAATCGCTCACTTCGCGTGCGCGTTCGCCGATCAGGCCGGTTACAATCACATCGGCATCAATGCCTTCGAGGATCTGGCCCATCAGGACGGACTTGCCGACGCCCGAACCGGCGATAACGGCGACGCGCTGGCCTTCGCCAATGGTCAAAAGGCCGTTGATGGCGCGGACACCACAATCAATAGGACGGGTAATACGTCCGCGCACCAGCGGGCTGGAGGCGACACCGGAGATCGGCCAGCTTTCATGGCATCCGGTCAGGGGGCGGCCATCCAGCGGTACGCCTTGCGCATCGATGATGCGACCAAGCAATCCGTCACCGCAGGCGATGTGGTCGTGACGACCGCACGGAACGACCCTTGCGCCCGTCGCAACCGAAAGACGCTGGGAGAATGGCTGGATGATGCTTTTGTTGCCCCGAAAGCCAACGACCTCACCGGTCACAAATCCACCATCGGTCTGCGAAATCCGGACGGCGGTGCCGACGGGATAGGGGAAGGCGGCGGCTTCGAGAAACTGGCCTTTGCATGCGGTCAAGGAGCCGACACGCCGGGGCGTGGCCGCTTCAAGGTTGAGCGATTGGAATATGGCGCGGGCGGCTTCGGCAAGGCGGGCGGTCATGCGGCCATCCCTTCGCAATGCAGCGCTTCGCGCAGCCGTTCGATGCCGAGTGCGACGCCATGTTCGATCCAGCCTTGCGAACATTCGATGCGGATCGTGGCGCGGCTCAAGCTCGGATCGCTGCGCACGGCAAGTTTTCCAACGGTTTTTCCGACCAATGCGGCGTCGTCGGGGTGCAGAAGAATATGCCGCGCTTCATCGGCTTCGGTGATGATATCGACCGCACGCGCAATCTGTTTGTTCAACAGGTCTTCGTCGATGGTCACGCCATCGGTGATCTGGCCGACAAGACGGACAACGGTTTCGCGTAAAAGCAGCGAGAGTTCGGGACCAGCCTCGCTTTGGAATGCCTGGGCGTTGGCGAGCAGCTTTTGAAAAGCCGTGCGTTCTGCGTCGAACGCGGCTTCTGCCATTTGCTGCCCATCGGCAAGACCCCGGGCATATTCATCCGGCCGTTTTTCGGCTTGCGGCGTTGTGGTGCGGATGGCGCTGGTTCGAAAACCTGTACCCCGTGCGGTGGCCGCCAGCAGCGATACGCGTTTTGGGCTATCAGACATAATCGTCGCCCTTTCCGCCCATCTGGATTTCGCCCGATGCGGCCATCTGGCGCGCAACCGCGATAACAGCCTTTTGCGCCGCTTCCACATCGGTGCGCTTGACCTGACCCATGTCCGCAATATCGTCGCGGATGGTCTGGGCGGCACGGGCCGAAAGCGTGCTGAGCATCTTCTCGCCCAGCAGTTCGCTGGCACCCTTGACCGCAAGTCCGATCTGTTCGGAGTCGACATTGCGCAGGATCGTGCCCAGCGTCTTGGCATCCAGAGCGGCCAGATCGTCGAAGACAAACATTTCTTCTTCGATGGCATCTGCGAGCAGGCGATCTTTCTTGCGCAATGCGCGAAGCAATTTTTCGGCGGTCGGGCGCGGGAGATTCTTGACGATACGCGCGACTTCATTGCGTCCGCCCAGCGCGACATCGGGGGCATGTGCCTTCCGGCTGGTATAGTTGATCAGGATCGCTTCGAGATCTTCAATCGCATCCGCAGAGATGGAGGAGAGATTGGCGGAGCGGAACAAAAGATCGGTCTGTGTCGGTTCGTCCAGCGCGGCAATTGCCTGGGCGGACACTTCAGGTGTCAGCACCGACAGGATGACGGCGGCGACCTGGGGATGTTCCGAGGAAACCAGTTCCGAGATGGACGCGACATCCATCCAGCGCAAAATGTCGAGCGATGGGGCGCTGGACTGGGGTTCGATTTCGGACAGGATGTTGCCGGCGCGCACATTGCCCAAGGCCTTGTGCATCATTTCACGGATACGGACAGGGGCGCCGACGGCCAGTGCCGAAAGGTCGCGATTGCTGGAGACAAAAGTTTCCAGCGCGCGCTCGACATCATTTTCGTTGGCGCTCGATGCTTCGAACATGCCCTTGCCAAGTGCTTTGACTTCGTCGGGGGCAAGATGTTGCAAGATGGCGGTTGCGTCGTCGTCTTCCAGCAGCATCATCAAGATGGCTGCCGAAAGCTCGCCGCTGATCGATGGAACAGCTGGCGCACCCAAGGGCGATTCAGCGATGTCCAGATCTTCATCCATTCGCCCGCTCCTGGATCATCTGGCGCACGACCAGGGCGGCGCGCTCGGGATCTTGGCGGATGAATGAACGAACGAGATTTGCGCGCGCTTCATAGCTTGGCGCGGCTTCGATCATTTCAATGGTGACCGGGGCAGGGCCGCGTGACTGACCGGTGGCGGCGAGCAGCTTCTGTTCGACTTCAGCCTGTTCCTTGGCATCGGCGGCTCTGGCCTTCACGGCCTTGATCATGGGACGGCCGATAAAGAGGAAGGCGAGCAGCGCGGCGAGCACGGCGCCGACCTGCTGCACCAAGGGGAAGAACCATGGCTCATCCCAGAAATTGACGACGGCTTCGGGGTTTTCGGCGAATGGACGCGACGAAATGGCCACAACGTCGCCGCGCTGGGCGCTGAAACCGACAGCACCCTTCACCAATGCTTCCAATGCGGCGACATCCGCAGCGGCGGGCTTTTTCTGTCCTTTGACATCGCGCAGCGCCACGGCGACCGAAAGACGGCGCAGATTGCCCTGGGGTTGATGCGTCACGGCGATTTCCCGGCCCACATCGAAGTTGCGGGTATAGGTCTCTTCGCTTTGCGTTTCCCCATTGGCGGGCGGCGTGGTTTGTCCCGGAGGCGTGTTGGCGAGCTGGCTTGCAGGTGGTGGTTGGTTCGACAAAGCACCGGGAATACCTGCGGCGCCCTGCGTGGTTGCATTTTGCGTGCTCTTGTTGCCCTCTTCGCTACGCAGCGCCCGGTCGTCCTTTGGATAGGTCTCGCGGGTCGACTGCGTTTCGCTGGGATCGACGTCGGCGCTTACCTCAACCGAGAAATTCCCGGCGCCCACAATGGGGGTCAAAAGCGTGATGACGGCCTGCCGGTAACGCTCTTCCATCTGCATCTGCAGCTGGAACATTTCCTGATCGGCATTGCCCGTAGGCGATGAAATCAGCGCGCCGCTCTGGTCAATGACGGATACGGAATCGGCGGCGAGGCCTGGAACCGACGACGCGACCAGATGGCGGATTGCGCGGACCTGTGCTTCGGAAAGGCTGCGGCCCTGTTGCAGGGTCAGCATCACCGAAGCTGCAGGCTCGCGCGCTTCGCGGACGAAGACGCTGGGTTCGGGCATCGCCAGATGGACCCGCGCGGTCTTTACAGCATCAATAGCCTCGATCGTACGCGCCAAATCGGCTTCGCGCGCCCCGCGCAGGGTTTCACCTTCGACCGCGCGGCTTGAGCCCATGGGCAAGGACGCGATAACGGCGTCGCCTGAGGGCATCGCTTTGGGCAGACCTTGGCCCGCCAGCAGCATCCGTGCCTCGTGCACTTTCCCGGCATCAACAGATAGCGCGCCGGTCCCCGCGTCGAGGGTATAGTCGATGCCCGATGCTTGAAGCGCATCGGCGACAGCAGCCTTGTCACCTTCCGCCAGACCCTGGAAAAGCGGTGCCTGTGCAGGGGTGCTCAGGGCAAAATAGGAAATGGCGGCAATGCCAATCGCGCCGGTCAGGGCGAGCGCGGGCAGCGCCTTGCGTACGGCGGGCTGGCTGGCGATGTCGCGCAATGCGCCAAAGCCGCCCGTCGAAGCGGGGGTTGCAAAGCGGGTCATCTGTCCACCCGCGGGTACGGCATCTGCAGAAAGTATCTGGTTCTCGGCCATGGATTATACCGGCATGTTCATGATGTCGCGGTAGGCGGACAGCAATTTGTTGCGGACTTGCATGGTCGCTTCGAAGCCGATGGAGGCCTTTTGCCGTTCCACCATCACGGAAACGATGTCGTGGGTATCGCCCCGCTCATAGGCGGCGGACAGGTCGCTCGCCTTGGCCTGCTGCGCATTCACCATCTGCAGCGCATCGGTCATGGTTTTGGCGAAAGGGGCGTTGGCGACGGTTTCTCCCGTATCCACACCCCGTCCAGCGGCACGTTGAAGCGCGCCGTTTTGGCTCAATATGGTGGAGCGCATTTGCAGCAACCGGCTCTGGTCAATGGTCGACATATGCTTTGGTCCGAAGGCGGAATTGCCTTTGCGGGTATATAAGCAATGCTCGTGCCAATTTGGGAAAAGCTAGGGATTGCGCGGTTTTGAGCGGCTTGGGTCAACCATCCGCCAATATTCCGACAAGTTAAGGTTAAAGGTGCGGGAGGTTAAGCCGTTACTGCTTTGCGTGGCTGCTCATCCAATCGGGCTGCCCCATTTGAGAGACAGCAAAAGGAATTATCATGACCGTAATCAACACAAATGTTAGCGCACTTCGCGCTCAGAATGCTTCGCGTATGGCCAACCGTGACCTGGGCCAGGCAATGGAGCGTCTGTCGAGCGGCAAGCGCATTAACGCTGCTAAAGACGACGCAGCTGGCCTTGCCATTTCGACCCGTATGGAAGCCAAGGTACGCGGCCTGAACCAGGCCGTTCGTAACGCAAATGACGGTATTTCGCTCGCACAGACCGCTGAAGGCGCGATGGGCGAAATCTCGAACATCCTGCTGCGTATGCGTGAACTGGCCGTTCAGTCTGCCAACGGCACGGCCGCTGCATCTGACCGTACCGCCATCGACGCTGAAGCTGACGCACTGGTTGCCCAGATCGGTGACATCACCTCGCGTACCGACTTCAACGGCACTGTCCTGATCGACGCCGCGAAAACCATCAGCATCCAGACCGGTGTTGAAAGCGGTGAAACCGTTGATATCGACCTGGTCGCCATGACGGCTGCTGGTTTGGGTATCGGTGCTGTCGACCTGTCGACCGCTGCTGGTGCCGGTACCGCGCTGAACCTGCTCGACACCGCGATTGACACTGTTGCTACGCAGCGTGCTGAAATCGGTGCCGTTCAGAACCGTCTCGACGCGACTGTCAACAATTTGACATCGACCGCCACCAATTTGACGGAATCGAAATCGCGTATCCAGGACGCTGACTTCTCGGCAGAATCGACCAAGCTCGCATCTGCACAGATCCTGAGCCAGGCATCGACCGCGATGTTGGCACAGGCCAACCAGAGCCAGCAGGGCGTATTGAACCTGCTGCGTTAATAAGCCCTCGGGACGTAACTAGCAAAACAAACTACCCCGGTGGCGTGCCACCGGGGTTTTTCTTGTGCACAATGGAGGCTTGAATTCACCCGAACACATGTCTATGCGGGCCGCCTTGGCCACACAGCCATCGCCGCCTTAGCTCAGTTGGTAGAGCATCGCATTCGTAATGCGGGGGTCGTAGGTTCGAATCCTATAGGCGGCACCATAGCTTTCAGTCCATCACGCGCACGCCGGGTCCGGCGGTTTCCACCATGATCATTGGCTTGGCGCCCTCGGGCGTCTGGTAGCCGCGTTCGACGGCAGCCCTTACGTCCGGGATTCGCGATGCGGGCATCACAGCAACGCACGCGCCGCCAAATCCGCCGCCGGTCATGCGGGCGCCGCCTTCATTCCCTATCGCCTTTTGCAGGACATCGACCAAGCGGTCTATCGCCGGCACTGTAATTTCGAAATCGTCGCGCATCGATTGATGGCTTTCGGCCATTAGGGTCCCGAGCCTTTGCAGATCGCCCTTTTCCAAGGCGGACGCCGCCTCGACCGTGCGCTGGTTTTCGCTGATCACATGGCGTGCGCGGCTGTGCGTGACGGGGTCAAGTTTTGCTGCCGCCAGCATCGCCATGTCGGCATCGCGCAGGGCGGCCACGCCCATGGCCTTTGCGGCGGCTTCGCACTGGCGGCGGCGTTCGTTATAATGTCCTTCGACCAGACCCCGGCTGACGCCGGAGTGCACAATCATGATGGCGAGTTCGGCAGGGACGGGCGCATCGGTCAGGCTGAGGCTGCGGCAATCAATTAACAGCGCATGGCCCGCCTTGCCTTGTGCCGAAATAAGCTGGTCCATGATGCCGCATTTGGTGCCGACAAAATCGCACTCTGCGGCTTGCGCAATTTGCGCGAGCTTGGTGCGGTCGATGTCCGTTCCGCTGAGCGCGAGCATGGCCTGTCCGACGGCAACTTCTAGCGATGCAGAGGACGACAGGCCCGCGCCTTTGGGGATATTACCCGCAATGGCGAGGTTCGCACCCTGAAGCTCAAACTCCGCCTTTTGAACGGCATCAACCATGCCGCGCACATAATTGGCCCAGCCATGCGCCGAGGAGCGGATATCCTTGAGGTCAAACAGGTCGGTCGCGTCGTCGAAGTCGGTGGCGAGGACGTGGACCTGTCCATCGTTGCGGCCGCTAATCGCCACCATAGTTGACGGGCCGATGGCGCAGGGCAAGACGAAGCCGTCATTATAGTCGGTATGCTCCCCGATCAGATTGACCCGCCCCGGCGCGCGGATGACATGTGCGGGCTGCTGCCCAAAATGCTGTTCGAAAGCTGCCGTAACCCGATGGTGCAGATCCTTGTCGACTTGTGTCATCATGCGCTCCGGTAATGGACGGGGCTTTGGGCGCGCAGATGCGCTGCTGCCGTTTCGGGGGTCAGATCGCGTTGCGCCTCGGCGAGCATTTCATAGCCGACCATGAATTTGCGGACACTGGCCGAGCGGAGAAGCGGCGGGTAGAAATGGGCGTGCATTTGCCAATGGGCTGCGTCCCGTTCCGCCGACGGGGCACCGTGCCAGCCCATGGAATAGGGGAAACTGGTCTGGAACAGATTGTCATAGGCCGTGGTGATGGCTTTCAGGATATCGGCAAGGGCGTCCCGCTGTTCGTTGTTGACCCGTCCGAAGCCGGGGGCGGCAAAGAGGGGGAGGAGGAGGACCTCATAGGGCCAGCTTGCCCAATAGGGGACGACCGCCAGCCAATGGGCGTTGGCGGCGACGGTGCGGCTGCCGTCGGCGCGTTCAGCCTCGGCATAGGCCAGTAGCATCGATGTCCCACTATCTCTAAACCATTGCTTTTGCGTATTATCTTCCTGCACAGGTTCGGCGGGGACGTAGCTTGTCGCCCAGACCTGACCATGGGGATGCGGGCTTGAGCAGCCCATCATCGCACCCTTATTCTCGAATATCTGCACATAGGCGTGGGTTTTCGCCAGTTCCTCCTCCTGCGCGGCCCAGACGTCCACGACGCGGCGGATCGCGGTCACAGGCAGTTCGGGCAGGCTTTTGCCATGGTCGGGCGAGAAACAGATCACGCGGCAAGTCCCGTTTGCGGGCGCGGCCTGAAACAGAGGATTGCTTGCCGTTTGCGCAGCATCCTCACCCGGCATCAGCGCCGCGAAGTCATTGTCGAACACAAACACATCGGCATAGTCCGGATTGGCCACCCCGCCGACGCGTTCATTGCCGGGGCACAGATAGCATCCGGCGTCATAGGCGGGGCGCACGCTATTGTCCGGCTCGTCCTGCTGCCCTTGCCAGGGCCGCTTGGCGCGGTGCGGGGAGACGAGCACCCATTGCCCTTTGAGCGGATTGAACCGCCGGTGCGGCTGGTCATCAAACGACATCAGGCAGGCTCCAGTCTATGGGGGGTTGTCCGTGCTTTTCCAGAAAGGCATTGGTTTGCGAAAAATGGCGGCACCCCAGAAAGCCGTTATAGGCCGACAAGGGCGAAGGATGCGCAGCCTTCAAAACAAGGTGCCGCGAACTGTCGACAAAGGCCGCTTTCTTCTGCGCATAGCTGCCCCACAGGAGGAACACGACCGGATCGGGTTTGGCATTGACCAGCCGGATGACCGCGTCGGTAAAACGCTCCCACCCCTTTTGGCTGTGCGATGCAGCTTTTGCCATTTCGACGGTCAGGACACTGTTCAGCAGCAACACACCCTGCCGCGCCCAATGTTCCAGAAAGCCGTGCTTTGGCCGGGTCAGGCCCAGATCGCTTTCCAGTTCCTTATAGATGTTCAACAGGCTGGGCGGCGGGCGGACACCAGGCTTCACACTGAAGCACAGGCCATGCGCCTGATCCGGACCATGATAGGGATCCTGCCCAAGGATGACCACCCGCACCTTGTCGAGCGGCGTGAGGTCCAGCGCGCGAAACCATTCGCTGCCCTTGGGGTAGATGGTCTTGCCGGCTGCCTTTTCGGCAACGAGAAACTGCCGGAGCGCCGCCATATAGTCCGAAGAAAATTCGGGCAAAAGCGGCGCTTTCCAGCTTTCATGCAGTTGGATGTCAGGCATGTGTTGTCCTGACCCCAATCTCAATCTGTCTTTTCTGCCGTCAACAACCCCGCCCAAGCTTCGACCTCTTTTTTGCTCGCCGGACCCAAAAGCTCCATCGCGTGGCGCAGGCGTTCGCGGATGATGTCGCGGCCCAGATGGACGATGGCATCGAACAGCGGCACGCCCTGCGGTTGGCCGGTGATGGCGATATACATCGGCCGGATCACATCCTTCAGCTTGGTTTCCAGCACTTCGGCGGTGCGGCGCAAGGTGGTTTCGACACCTTCCTTGTTCCATTCGATCAGGCCGTCAAATTGCTGCAGCGCCAGCGTATAGGCCGCGCGCTGCTGGTCCTGGTCAATCTTCACACCATCGCGCAAGGCGTCGGCGGTCAGGCCGTCGATGCGGTTCATGAAGAACATGCCCGTCAGGCTTCCCAGATCCGATAATTTGGTGATCCGCGCCTGCGCCATTTCGGCAATTGGCGTCAGATAGGCGTCGTTCAGTGCCCACGCCTTTACCGCGTCGAGAAACTGTCCAACATCCAGTTCTTCGCGCAGATAGCGGCCATTGAGCCAGTCCAGCTTGGACGTGTCGAACACCGGTCCGCCAAGCGAGATATTGTGGACGTCAAAACCGTCGATCAGTTCCTGCAGGCTGGTTTTCTCATCCTCTTCGCTCGCGCTCTTGATGAACAGGCCAAGGAAATTCTGCATCGCCTGCGGCAAATAACCGGCGCGCTGGTAAAACAGGATCGAAGTCGGGTTCTTGCGTTTCGACAATTTCGACTTGTCGGCATTGCGCAACAGGGGAAGGTGCGTCAGCACCGGCGGTTCCCAACCGAAATATTGATAAAGCAGCAGATGCTTGGGCGCCGACGATATCCATTCTTCGCCGCGCATCACATGGGTGATGCCCATCAGATGGTCATCGACGACATTGGCCAGATGGTAGGTCGGCAAGCCGTCCGACTTCATCAGGACCTGCATATCGACGACAGCATATTCAAATTCGATTTCGCCGCGCAGCGTATCTTGCACGACGCATTTCCCTTCGGTCGGGATTTTCATGCGGACGACATGGCTGACGCCTTCGGCATCCAGCTTGGCGCGGTCGGCATCGGTGAGCGACAGGCAGGTGCCGTCATATTTCGGCGGCTGCTTGGCGGCGATCTGGTGCCGCCGCATCGCGGTCAGCTTTTCCGATGTGCAATAGCATTTGAACGCATGGCCGTCGGCCAGCAGCCGGTCGCAATGTTCGGTGTAGATCGCGCTGCGTTCCGATTGGCGATAGGGTCCGTGCGGACCGCCGACGTCAGGACCTTCATCCCAGCTCAGACCCAGCCAGCGCAGCGAATCCAGGATCATCTTTTCCGATTGCAGCGTAGAGCGTGCCTGATCGGTATCCTCGATGCGCAGCAGAAATTCGCCGCCATGCTTTTTGGCAAAGCAATAATTTATCAGCGCAATATAGGCTGTGCCGACATGGGGATCACCGGTGGGGGAGGGCGCAACGCGCGTACGAACGGTCATGGAAAATGTGCTTTCAATCTAAATTGTGCCGCGCTCTAACAAGGTGCAACACGCTTGTCATCTTTCGCAACGAATAGCATGGAGCAAAGCTCAACCAAGAGGTTATGTCATGCAATTTAGCCGTCGCAGTTTCAATTTCGGTCTGGGCAGTCTCGCTTTTGCGGGTCTTGCGCAACGTTCGCTTGCCCAGATGCCGCCTACGGCACGCAGCGAAGTGTTAGGCTATGGCGCCTTATTGCCCGACCCCGACAATCTGATCGATCTGCCCAAAGGCTTTTCCTATCAGGTGATTTCACGTTTCGGCAATTTGATGGACGACGGATTTGTCGTTCCCAATGCCGGGGACGGAATGGGCGCCTTTGCCGCGGGCAAGAACAAGGTGGCGCTCGTCCGCAACCATGAACTCAGCCCGCGCGATCTGCGCTTTGGTCCGATTCCGGGTAAAGTCGGCAGTGACTTTTTGACCTATGACCGGATGGCGGACGCAGGCGGCATGCCGCTTCCCGGCGGGACGACGACGCTGATATATGACCTCAAGTCCGGACGGAAAGAAGCCGAATGGCTCAGCCTGTCGGGGACGATCCGCAACTGTGCCGGGGGTATTACGCCATGGGGAAGCTGGTTGACTTGCGAGGAAAATGTCACGCGCGCAGGACAGGGCGTGGGCAAGGACCATGGCTATGTCTTTGAAGTGCCGTCGACCCATAAGGGCCTGGTCGATCCCGTGCCATTGAAGGAGATGGGGCGTTTCAACCATGAAGCCGCCTGCGTCGACCCGCGCACCGGCATTGTTTATCTGACCGAGGATCGGGACGACAGCCTGCTCTACCGCTTCATCCCCAATGTCTGCGGGGAACTTGCCAAGGGTGGCCGGTTGGAGGCGCTGGCCTTGGCCGAAACCGGGATCAAGGATAGCCGGAACTGGACAGAGGCCGCCGTGCAACGTGGCAAGCCTCTGCGCGCCAACTGGGTCGCGCTCGACAATCCGGAAAGTCCGGATGATGATTTGCGGCTGCGCGGCCATGCGCTGGGGGCGACCTTGTTTGCGCGTGGTGAAGGCATCTGGTGGGGCAAGGGCGAGCTCTACTTTGCCTGCACCGACGGCGGCGCGAAGAAGCTGGGCCAGATTTTCCGTTATGTGCCTGCGGTCAATGAAGGCTTTCCCGGCGAATCCGATGCGCCTGGGCGGATCGAGCTTTTTTATGAATCGCAGGACGCCGCAGCCTATAATTATGGCGACAATCTGTGCGTCATGCCGAACGGGCATCTGATGGTCTGCGAAGACCAGTATACCGACATTGCCGACAACCACCTGCGCGGCATTACGCCCGATGGCAAAGCCTATGTCTTCGCCCGCAGCCGCGTGCAGACCGAATTCGCCGGCGCCTGTTTTTCGCCCGACGGATCGACAATGTTTGTGAACTTCTACGCGCCGACGATGACGCTGGCGATCCGGGGGCCTTGGCACAAAGTGCGGGGGTAGGGGTGTTAGGGACGGTCCCTAGATGGACAGTCCCCAAACCTTGTTTTCTACCCAAACATCGCAGCACTATGTTTATTCCGATCTTTGCTATATAATGATTGGCTCTTTCCATTGGCCCTGTGTATCGGTTGAACAATATGTCGCACCTCTCCCCCCGTCTTCGCGCCATTGGCACGGCGCTGCCTGATCATCTGCTCACCCAGCAACAGGTTCTTGAAATATTGGCAAAGGACAAAGGCAAGGCATTGCCGGCCCGCCTGGCGGATATCCTTGGTAATACCGGGATCGAACGGCGCCACATCGCCATGCCGCCGGAATATTATTTTAGCGAACGGTCCTGGTCGGGACGGGCGCAGGTCTATGAAGACGCTGCTGCTCGGATGTTTCAGGATGCGGCGAAGATTGCGCTTGACCGCGCGGGACTTTCCCCTGCGGATATCGGGCAAATTGTGTTTGTGTCGACCACCGGCACAATGACGCCCAGCCTGCCGAGCCGGATGATCGCGGCCATGGGCTTTGCGCCTGATACACGCTGCGTCCCGCTGTTCGGTTATGGCTGTGCAGGCGGGGCCATTGGCCTTGGCGTGGCCGCCGACCTGTTCCGTGCGTCGCCCGAAAAGCCCGTCCTTCTGGTCAGCCTGGAACTGTGCAGCATTGCCTATGACCATAGCCGCATGGACAAGAAAGACATGGTCGCGCTGGCCCTGTTCGCCGACGGCTGCGCGGCGGCGGTTGTGGGGTCGGGCGAGGGACCGGAGCTGTCGGCCTTTGCCAGCCATATCTGGCCCGAAACGCTGGACATGATGGGCTGGGAAATTGGCGAGACGGGCTTCGATCTGGTGCTCGCCCGCAATATCCCGTCCTTTGTGAACAGCGATTTCGCACCGGTCTGTGACGCCTTTCTGGAAAAACAGTCTCTGGCGAAGGCCGATCTCGGCGAATCTGCCTGCCACCCCGGTGGCGGCCGCGTCGTCGATGCCTTGGCGGAATATCTGGAAGATGATCTGGCAGAGACCCGCGCGGTTCTGCGCAACAATGGCAATATGAGCTCGCCCACGGTGCTGTTCGTGCTGGAGCAGGTGCTGGCCAAGGGGCCGATTTCCAAACCCATGCTGATGACCGCGCTTGGCCCGGGTTTCGTCGGCGCAATGGGCGTGTTGAGGCCATGACGCCGCTCGACTGGCCATTCTGGGCGCAGATCGTTCTGGCCTATGTCATCGTGCAGCGGCTGGCCGAGCTTGCCTATGCCAACGCCAATACCCGCCGTTTGCTGAGCGAGGGCGGCCGCGAACATGGGCGGGACCATTATCCACTGTTCATCGTGCTCCACAGCGGATGGCTGATTTCGATTGCGCTGTTTGCCGTGCCGTCGGCGCAGCCTGACCTTCTTCTTTTGAACGCCTTCATCGCCAGCCAGACCTTCCGCTTCTGGACCTTGGCGAGCATTGGCCGCTGGTGGACCACCCGCATCATCAGCGCGCCGCATTTTCCAAGGGTCAAAAAAGGACCCTACCGCTTTATCAAGCACCCCAATTACGCGCTGGTCGTCGTTGAAATCGCGCTAGTCCCGCTGTTGCTCGGCGCGCCGGCGATGGCGGTCACCTTTTCGGTCCTGAACGCCGCGCTATTGTGGTGGCGGATCCGGATCGAGGAAGCGGTGTTGTCGGAACGGCAATCGGATGGGGGATGACGCGGTCCGAAGGTTTCAATTGCAATTATTTTCTTGAACCTTGACCCACAGCCAGTCCGGCGCTAATGGCGCGCCTTCGCGATACTATGAGTGTGATTCTCGCATGGGTCGTGAAAACTCAATTTAGCTAGCACATTATGTGACAGGTCGGGTGGGTAAAAGGCTGCGCCTCCACCGCAACAACGCCTTGCTGCATAAAGTAACCGCTTATTTTAAGGTGAAGATATGCCAACGATTAACCAGCTGGTCCGCAAGGGCCGGACACCGCAGAAGACCAAGTCCAAGGTCCCTGCGATGGACCAAAATCCACAGAAGCGCGGCGTTTGCACCCGCGTGTACACGACGACCCCGAAAAAGCCGAACTCGGCTTTGCGTAAAGTTGCGAAGATTCGTCTGACCAACCAGCGCGAGGTTATTTCCTACATCCCTGGCGAAGGCCACAACCTGCAAGAGCATAGCGTTGTGCTGATCCGCGGCGGCCGCGTACGCGACCTTCCCGGTGTGCGTTACCACGTTCTTCGCGGCGTACTCGATACGCAGGGTGTCAAGGACCGCAAGCAATCGCGTTCCAAATATGGTGCAAAGCGTCCGAAGTAATTCGAACCGCTTCCCATTGGCGGATCGGTGTGGCGCGCAACTGCGCAGCCAGGCGGTCCAAAGAGACAAAGGAAATTTAATATGTCACGTCGTCGTCGTCCCGAAAAGCGCATCATTCTTCCCGATCCCAAATTCGGTGATATCGTGCTTTCGAAATTCATGAACAACCTGATGCTGGACGGTAAGAAGTCCGCAGCAGAGCGTATCGTTTATGGTGCCCTGGAAACCGTTGAAGCACGCGCGAAGAAAGATCCGCTGCAGACCTTCCATGAAGCACTGGACAACGTAAAGCCCGGTATCGAAGTCCGTAGCCGCCGCGTTGGTGGTGCCACCTATCAGGTGCCTTGCGAAGTTCGTCCCGAGCGTGCGCAGGCTTTGGCTATCCGCTGGTTGATCGGCGCTGCGCGTAACCGCAGCGAAACCACCATGGCTGCTCGTCTTTCCGGCGAATTGATGGATGCTGCGTCGAACCGCGGCAATGCTGTCAAAAAACGGGAAGATACGCACCGTATGGCCGAAGCCAACCGTGCATTCGCGCACTACCGCTGGTAATAATCAGCGGGTTCGCAACGCTGGGAAACTAAACAGGACCGTATTGGCGGCCCACACTTCGGAGTAAAGACCATGGCACGCAGCCATCCACTCAATATGTATCGCAATATCGGTATTATGGCGCATATCGACGCCGGTAAGACCACGACCACCGAGCGTATCCTTTACTACACCGGCAAGTCGTACAAGATCGGTGAAGTGCACGATGGTGCGGCCACCATGGACTGGATGGAGCAGGAACAGGAGCGTGGTATCACCATCACCTCTGCTGCGACGACCTGCTTCTGGAACGATCACCGCATCAACATCATCGACACCCCCGGCCACGTTGACTTCACCATTGAAGTCGAACGTTCGCTGCGCGTGCTCGACGGTGCGGTTGCTTGCTTCGACGGCGTTGCCGGTGTGGAGCCGCAATCGGAAACCGTATGGCGTCAGGCTGACAAATATGGCGTTCCGCGCATGTGCTTCATCAACAAGCTCGACCGGACCGGCGCGAACTTCAAATATTGCGTGCAGTCGATCATCGATCGTCTGGGTGCGAAGCCTGCGGTTCTCTACATTCCGATCGGCCTTGAGTCGGATCTGAAGGGTCTTGTCGACCTCGTTGAAAACCGTGCGATCATCTGGAAGGATGAAAGCCTGGGCGCAGAATTCTTCTACGAAGATATCCCCGCCGACCTCGCCGACGAAGCTGCGAAATATCGCAACGAACTGATCGAACTGATCGTCGAGCAAGACGACGACGCCATGGAAGCCTATCTCGATGGCAATGAGCCTGACGTTGCGACCATGAAGAAGCTGATCCGCAAGGGGACGCTGAACCAGTCGTTCGTGCCCGTTTGCTGCGGTTCGGCGTTCAAGAACAAGGGCGTTCAGCCTTTGCTCGACGCTGTTGTCGACTATCTGCCTTCGCCGCTCGACATTCCTGATGTTCAGGGCGTGAAGATGGACAGCGACGAGAAGGACAGCCGTCCGCCTACGGACGAAGCGCCTTTCTCGGCACTCGCTTTCAAGGTCATGAACGACCCGTTCGTCGGTTCGCTGACCTTCATCCGTATCTATTCGGGCACCCTGACCAAGGGCACCTATTTGAACTCGGTGAAGGACAAGAAGGAAAAAGTCGGCCGCATGCTCGAAATGCACGCCAATGAACGTAAGGACATTGACGAGGCATTTGCAGGCGACATCATCGCGCTTGCCGGTATGAAGGAAACGACCACCGGTGACACGCTGTGCGCCGAACGCTTCCCGATCGTTCTGGAACGTATGGAATTCCCTGAGCCGGTTATCGAACTGTCGGTGGAACCCAAGACCAAGGCTGACCAGGAAAAGATGGGCATCGCGCTCAACCGTCTGTCGGCTGAAGATCCCTCGTTCCGCGTATCGACCGACCATGAATCGGGTCAGACGATCATCAAGGGCATGGGCGAACTTCACCTCGACATCATCGTTGACCGTATGCGTCGCGAATTCAAGGTGGAAGCCAATGTCGGCGCACCTCAGGTGGCCTACCGCGAATATTTGGCGCGCGAAGTCGATATCGACTACACGCACAAAAAGCAGTCGGGTGGTTCGGGTCAGTTCGGCCGCATCAAGTTCACCGTTAAGCCCGGTGAGCGTGGCACGGGCATCACCTTCAAGGACGAAGTCAAGGGCGGTAACATTCCCAAGGAATATATCCCCTCGGTCGAAAAGGGCATGCGCGAAACGGCAGAATCCGGTTCGCTCATCGGCTTCCCGATCATCGACTTCGAAATCACCCTTTATGACGGTGCCTACCATGACGTCGACTCGTCGGCGCTGGCATTCGAAATTGCCGGTCGTGCCGGCATGCGTGAAGCGGCACAGAAGGCAGGCATCAAGCTGCTCGAGCCGATCATGAAGGTTGAAGTTGTTTCTCCGGAAGAATATCTGGGCGATGTTATCGGCGACATGAATTCACGTCGTGGCCAAATTCAGGGCACCGACAGCCGCGGCAACGCACAGGTAGTCGAGGCCATGGTGCCGCTGGCCAACATGTTCGGTTATGTGAACCAGCTCCGCTCGTTCACACAAGGACGTGCCAACTATTCGATGTTCTTCAATCATTATGATGAAGTTCCGTCGAACGTTGCAGCGGAAATCAAGGAGAAGCTTGCCTGATAGGCAAAACAAGATTAAGGGCGGCGCCTGATTCAGCAGGCGCGTCCCAACTGGTCACATTATACCCTATTCGAAAGAAGGTTTGAAAAAATGGCAAAGGCTAAATTTGAGCGGACGAAACCGCATTGCAACATCGGCACCATCGGTCACGTTGACCATGGCAAGACCACGCTGACCGCAGCGATCACCAAGGTATTGGCAGAAACCACCGGCGGTACCGCTGTTGACTTCGCCAACATCGACAAGGCTCCTGAAGAGCGCGAGCGTGGTATCACGATTTCGACCGCACACGTCGAATATGAAACCACCAACCGTCACTATGCGCACGTCGACTGCCCAGGCCACGCTGACTATGTTAAGAACATGATCACCGGTGCTGCCCAGATGGACGGCGCGATCCTCGTTGTGAACGCTGCTGACGGCCCCATGCCGCAGACCCGCGAGCACATCCTGCTTGCCCGCCAGGTTGGCGTGCCTTCGCTTGTTGTTTACATGAACAAGGTTGACCAGGTTGACGACGAAGAAATTCTCGAACTGGTTGAAATGGAAGTTCGCGAGCTTCTCTCGAGCTATGATTTCCCAGGCGACGATATTCCAATCGTTAAGGGTTCGGCTCTGGCCGCTCTCGAAGGCCGTGACGACAACATCGGTAAGGAATCGATCCTTGCTCTGATGGCTGCCGTTGACAGCTACATCCCGCAGCCTGAGCGTCCTGTCGACAAGCCCTTCCTGATGCCAGTTGAAGACGTGTTCTCGATCTCGGGTCGTGGTACTGTTGTGACCGGCCGCGTTGAAACCGGAATCGTCAAGGTTGGTGAAGAAGTCGAAATCGTCGGCATCAAGGACACCAAGAAGACCACCGTTACCGGCGTTGAAATGTTCCGCAAGCTGCTCGATCAGGGTGAAGCTGGCGACAACATCGGTGCACTGGTTCGTGGCGTAGGCCGTGAAGAAGTTGAGCGTGGTCAGGTTCTCTGCAAGCCCGGTTCGGTTACGCCGCACACCGAGTTCTCGGCAGAAATCTACGTGCTTTCGAAGGATGAAGGCGGCCGTCACACGCCGTTCTTTGCGAACTACCGTCCGCAATTCTACTTCCGCACCACCGACGTAACCGGCGAAGTGATCCTTCCTGAAGGCACGGAAATGGTTATGCCAGGCGACAACGTAACCATCTCGGTTAAGCTGATTGCACCAATCGCTATGGACCCAGGTCTCCGCTTCGCAATTCGCGAAGGTGGCCGTACTGTCGGTTCAGGGGTTGTCAGCGCAATCTCTAAGTAATATAGGCCGCGCATCCCGCCCGAGTCTTTGATTCGGGCGGGCCGGTTTTTAGAAATTCAAAACAGCTGCTCCGGCTTCCAAAAGGCAAGTCGGACATGCTGTTTTTCGGCTCTTTGATATTGATAGAATTTGGAATTTGGTGAACCCATGGAAACGCAGAATATTCGCATCCGTCTGAAAGCATTTGACCATCGCGTCCTCGATCAGGCCACAGGCGATATCGCAGACACCGCACGCCGCACCGGCGCGCTCATCCGTGGACCTATTCCACTTCCTACCCGTATCGAAAAGTTCACGGTGAACCGTGGACCTCACGTTGACAAAAAGTCGCGCGAGCAGTTCGAAGTTCGTACCTACAAGCGGTTGCTCGACATTGTGCAACCCACGCCGCAGACCGTTGATGCTTTGATGAAGCTCGACCTTGCTGCCGGTGTGAATGTCGAAATCAAATTGGCGTAAGCCGATATCTCCGCATTTTGCGGAGTGAGACATTAGGAATACCGCCGGAGAATCCTCCAAGGATTTGCCCGGGCCGCGTTCCCCGTCTTACCGAATGGTTCTCAAATTGAGCCATCGGTGCCTAGCCCGGACGGGGCATGCTTCAAAATTCAGGGCTGGATTTAGGCGTCACGCCCTCCTGGCAATCCTGCCAGCCGGGCCTCTGACATAAGTTGGAGTATGGATCATGCGCACTGGCGTGATCGCGAAAAAGATGGGTATGATGCGCCTCTTCAATGAAGACGGCCGTCACGTACCTGTGACCGTTTTGGCGCTGGAAGGCTGCCAAGTGGTTGGAGCCCGCAACGAAGAGAAGGACGGCTATTTTGCTGTTCGCCTTGGTGCCGGCGCCCGTAAAGCGAAAAATGTAAACAAACCGCAACGTGGCGAATTCGCCAAGGCACAGGTCGAGCCCAAGGCTCGCGTTGCCGAATTCCGCGTTGAAAATGCTGACGGCCTTCTGCCTGTTGGCGCATCACTTTCTGCCAACCATTTTGTTGATGGTCAGCTGGTCGACATCACCGGCCACACGCAGGGTAAAGGCTTCGCCGGTGCCATGAAGCGTTGGGGTTTCGGTGGTATGCGTGCATCGCACGGTGTGTCGATCACCCACCGTGCCCACGGTTCGACGGGTAACCGTCAGGATCCGGGTAAGGTTTTCAAGAACAAGAAGATGGCCGGCCACATGGGCGACCGTCAACGCACCCAGCAAAATCTGGAAGTTGTCCGCACTGACGTAGCGCGCGGCCTGATCTTCGTTAAGGGTTCTGTGCCCGGTGCGAAGAACGGCTGGTTGCTTGTTCGTGATGCTGTCAAGGTTCCGACCCCGGAAGCGGCTCCATTCCCTGGTGCCCTGAAGAACGACAATGAAGCTCCCGTCGTGGAAGAAGAAATCGTCGTCGCCACCGAAGAAGTCGTTGCCGACACTCCCGCTGTAGAAGCTGAAGCGCCTGCCGCTGAAGCTGCTCCCGCCGTCGAAGCTGCTGCTGACGAAGCACCTGCTGCCGATGCCGGCGAAGAAAAGAAGGAGGGCTAAGCCATGAAGCTCAAGGTTCAAACCCTCGACGCCAAAGCTAAGGGCGACATCGATCTGAATGATGATGTGTTCGGCATTGAGCCGCGCGCAGACATTCTGCATCGCGTTGTCACCTGGCAGCGTGAGAAGGCCCGCGGAACGGCCCGCCCAACGCGTGAGCGTTCGGACGTTGCCCGCACCGGCAAGAAATTCGGCAACCAAAAGGGTGGCGGTACTGCCCGTCACGGTGACCGCGCTGCTCCGATCTTCATCGGTGGTGGTAAGGCCCATGGTGCCCGTTTGCGTGACTTCAACCCGTCGCTGAACAAGAAGATCCGTAGCCTCGGCCTCAAAATGGCGCTTTCGAGCAAAGCCAAGGCCGGCACATTGATCGTTCTGGAAGATCTCGACCTGAAGGCAGCCAAGACAGCTGCTCTCAAGGGTCAGGTTGGCAAGCTCGGCTTCGGCAAGACCACGCTGGTAATCGACGGTGATACCGTCAATGACAATTTCCGCATGGCTTCTGCCAATCTGGTCGGCATCAATGTGATGCCTGCGGTTGGCGCGAATGTGTATGACATTCTGAAGCATGAAACGCTGGTTCTGACCCGCGCTGCGGTTGAAAAGCTGGAGGCACGGTTCAATGGCTAAGTCAAAAGAAGCAATCGACGTACGTCATTACGACGTGATCGTTGCCCCGCACATCACCGAAAAGGCGACGCTGCTCTCCGAAAACAACGCCGTTGTTTTCAAGGTGAACGGCAACTCGACCAAGCCGCAGATCAAGGCAGCTGTTGAAGCCTTGTTCGACGTCAAGGTTCTGAACGTCAACACGCTGGTGCAAAAAGGCAAGACCAAGCGCTGGAAGGGCAAGCCCTACACGCGTTCGGACGTCAAAAAAGCGATCGTTACTTTGGCTGAAGGCCAGAGCATCGACGTGACCACCGGAATTTAAGGGCAGGATAATGGCACTCAAAAGCTACAAACCAACTAGCCCCGCCCGTCGCGGCCTTGTGCTCGTTGATCGTTCCAGCCTTTACAAGGGCGGCCCGATCAAGGCGCTGACCGAAGGCAAGAAAAAGACCGGCGGCCGTAACAATAAAGGCCATGTCACCTCGCGCGGCATCGGTGGCGGACACAAGCAGAAATATCGTCTGATCGACTTCAAGCGTCGCAAATGGGATATGCCTGCAACCGTCGAGCGTCTGGAATATGACCCCAACCGTTCGGCTTTCATCGCGCTTGTGAAATATGAAGACGGTGAACTCGCCTACATCCTCGCGCCGCAGCGCCTCGCCGTTGGCGACAGCGTTGTTGCCGGTGAAAAGACCGACGTAAAGCCAGGCAACGCCATGTTGCTGAGCCAGATGCCGGTTGGCACCATCTGCCACAACATCGAAATGAAGCCCGGCAAGGGCGGTCAGATCGCCCGTTCGGCAGGCACCTATGTGCAGCTCGTCGGTCGTGATGGCGGACGCGTTATCGTGCGTTTGAATTCGGGTGAACAGCGTTACATCCTCGGGACCTGCATGGGCACCGTGGGCGCCGTTTCGAACCCGGACAATTCGAACACCACGCTCGCCAAGGCTGGCCGCAACCGCTGGCGCGGCATTCGCCCGCTGACCCGCGGTGTTGCAAAGAACCCTGTCGATCACCCCCATGGTGGTGGTGAAGGCCGTACCTCGGGTGGTCGTCATCCGGTTACGCCTTGGGGCAAGCCAACCAAGGGTGCGCGTACCCGCAGCAACAAGTCGACCGACCGGATGATCATCCGTTCGCGGCATGCTAAGAAGAAGAGGTAACTCATGTCTCGTTCCGTCTGGAAAGGTCCGTTTGTTGACCTCTATCTGCTGAAAAAAGCAGAAACCGCTCAGGATGCCGCGAAGGCTGCGCCGATCAAGACCTGGTCGCGCCGCTCGACAATCCTGCCGCAATTCGTTGGCCTGACGTTCAGCGTCTATAACGGCCACAAGTTCATTCCCGTTTCGGTGAATGAAGACATGGTTGGCCACAAGCTGGGTGAGTTCGCTCCTACGCGTACCTATCACGGCCACGGCGCAGACAAGAAGGGCAAACGCTAATGGGCAAGGCATCCGCACCCCGTCGCGTCGCTGACAATGAAGCTTTGGCTGTTGGCACCACCATCCGTGGTTCGGCACAAAAGCTGAACCTGGTTGCTGCGCTGATCCGTGGCAAAAAGGCTGAAGACGCGCTCAACATCCTGACCTTCTCTACCAAGGGAATGGCCGGCGACGTTCGCAAGGTTCTGGCATCCGCCATCGCCAACGCTGAAAACAACCACAATCTCGACGTCGACAGCCTGTTCGTTGCCGAAGCAAGCGTGGGCAAGGCGTTGACCATGAAGCGTTTCATGGCCCGTGGCCGTGGCAAATCGAGCCGGATTATCAAACCGTTCAGCCGCCTGCGCATCGTGGTGCGCGAGCGCCAAGAAGAGGCATAAGTCATGGGTCAAAAATCAAATCCTATCGGGCTTCGCCTGCAAATCAACCGGACATGGGATAGCCGCTGGTACGCCGAAGGTGCGGACTATGGCCGCATGCTTCTGGAAGATATCAAGATCCGCAAGTTCATCTTCGAAACCCTGCCCCAGGCTGCGATTTCGAAGGTTGTGATCGAGCGTCCGGCAAAGAATTGCCGCGTATCGATCTATGCTGCCCGTCCCGGTGTTATCATCGGCAAGAAGGGTGCGGACATTGAGAAGCTGAAAAAGCAGATCAACCAGTTCACCAGCGCTGACGTTTCGCTGAACATCGTCGAAATCCGCAAGCCGGAAGTCGATGCCAAGCTTGTTGCACAGGGCGTTGCCGACCAGTTGATCCGTCGTATCGCATTCCGTCGTGCCATGAAGCGTGCCGTTCAGTCGGCTCTGCGTCTGGGTGCGGAAGGTATCAAGATCACCTGCGGTGGCCGTTTGGGCGGGGCAGAAATTGCCCGCGTCGAATGGTATCGTGAAGGCCGCGTTCCGCTGCACACACTGCGTGCGAACGTAGACTATGCCGAAGCCGAAGCTTTGACCGCTTATGGCATCATCGGCATCAAGTGCTGGATCTTCAAAGGCGAAATCCTGGGTCATGACCCGATGGCAACCGACCGGCTGATGATGGAAGCGCAGACTTCCGGCGTCCGTCCGCAGTCCGATCGCCGCTGAGTTTAGGAACTAGACATGCTGCAACCAAAGAAAACAAAGTTCCGCAAACAGTTCAAGGGCCGCATCAAGGGCGAAGCCAAGGGCGGTTCGGACCTGAACTTCGGCTCCTACGGCCTGAAGGCACTGGAACCCGAGCGGATTACCGCACGCCAGATCGAAGCGGCTCGCCGTGCGATTACGCGTCACATCAAGCGTCAGGGACGTTTGTGGATCCGCATCTTCCCGGACGTTCCGGTCACGAAGAAGCCCGCCGAAGTCCGTCAGGGTAAGGGCAAGGGTTCGGTCGAATATTGGGCCGCCAAGGTCAAGCCCGGCCGTATCATGTTTGAACTGGACGGCGTTCCTGGCCCGATCGCGGCTGTCGCTTTCCAGCGCGCTGCGATGAAACTGCCAATCAAGACCAAGGTCGTGGCGCGTCTCGGCGACACCTCGCATCTGGGAGCATCATAAGATGAGCAAGACTGAAGATCTGCGCGTCAAATCAGACGACCAGCTCGCCGTTCAACTCGGTGAACTGAAGCGCGAAGCGTTCAACCTGCGTTTCCAATCGGCCACCGGCCAGATGGAAAAGCCGGCCCGCGTCCGTGAAGTGCGTCGTGACATCGCCCGCATCAAAACCCTGCAGGGCGAGCGCCAACGCGCCGCTGCAAAGACGGCATAAGGAGCCACCCATGCCAAAACGTATTCTCACCGGGACCGTGGTCTCCGACAAGAATGACAAGACCATTGTCGTTCTCGTCGAGCGCAAAGTGAAGCACCCGCTTTACGGCAAGATCATCCGTCGCACGAAGAAATATCATGCCCATGACGAAAACAACGTCGTCAAGGAAGGCCAAGTCGTCCGCATCGAAGAGTGCGCGCCGATTTCCAAGAACAAGACCTGGCGCTTGGTAGCTGACGCTGCCGCGGCTCCGGTCGCTGCTGCAACGACGGAGGATTGATCCCATGATTCAGATGCAATCCAATCTCGATGTCGCAGACAATAGCGGTGCAAAGCGCGTTCAGTGCATCAAGGTGCTGGGCGGTTCCAAGCGTCGCGTTGCCGGCGTTGGCGACATCATCGTGGTGTCGATCAAGGAAGCCGCACCGCGTGGCAAGGTGAAGAAGGGCGACGTGCACAAGGCCGTCATCGTTCGCACCCGCAAAGACATCCGCCGCGCCGATGGCTCGGTCATTCGTTTCGACTCCAACGCTGCTGTCTTGATCGGCAACAACAAGGAGCCGATTGGCACCCGTATTTTCGGACCGGTTGTTCGCGAACTTCGCGCCAAGAACCACATGAAAATCATCAGCTTGGCACCGGAGGTGCTATAACAATGGCTCTCGCAAAAATCAAAAAGGGTGACACGGTTGTCGTGCTCGCCGGTAAGGACAAGGGCAAGTCGGGCGAAGTAACCGCCGTGATGCCAAAGGACAGCAAGGTCGTCGTATCCGGCGTCAATGTTGCCGTGCGTCACCGCAAAGCTAGCCAAGCAAACCCTCAGGGTGGTCTCGACCGCTTTGAAGCTCCGCTGCACATCTCGAATGTTGCATTGGCCGACCCCAAGACGGGCAAGGCGACGCGCGTTCGCGTTGAAACCAAGGACGGCAAAAAGGTCCGTGTGGCCGTGAAGTCCGGGGAGACGATCAATGGCTGATAAGAAATACACTCCGCGCATGAAGCAGCGTTATGACGACACGATCGTCAAAGCGCTGACCGAGAAGTTTGGTTATACCAACCGCTTCGCTGTGCCGAAAATCGAAAAGATCACACTCAACATGGGTGTGGGCGAAGGTTCGCAGGACAAGAAGAAGGTCACGACCGCTCTTGCCGAGATGGAACTGATTGCTGGTCAAAAGCCGGTAATCACCAAGGCGAAGAAGTCGATCGCTGGCTTCAAGCTCCGTGAAGGCATGCCAATCGGCGTGAAAGTCACGCTGCGCGGCGCCCAGATGTACGAATTCCTCGACCGTCTGGTCACCATCGCGATGCCGCGTATTCGCGACTTCCGTGGCCTGAACCCGAAGAGCTTCGACGGACGTGGCAACTTTGCCATGGGCCTGAAAGAACAGATCATCTTCCCTGAAATCAGCTATGACGCCATCGACACGGTGCGCGGCATGGATGTTATCGTAACGACTTCGGCAAACACGGACGACGAAGCGCGCGAACTGCTCAAGCTGTTCGGCTTCCCCTTCCCTGTAGAAGAAGCTGAAGAAAAGGCGGCTGCATAATGGCTAAACTGAGCTCCATAAACAAGAATGAGCGTCGTAAGAAGCTGGCTAAGAAATATGCCGGTCGTTATGCGAAGCTGAAGGCGATGGCGAAGGACACTTCGCTCGACGAAAGCGAACGCCTGATTGCGCGTCTGAAGATGGCGGAAATTCCACGTAACGGAAACCCGCATCGCGTTCGCAACCGGTGTGAAACCACAGGTCGCCCACGTGCTTATTACCGTAAATTCCGGCTGTGCCGTATCCAACTGCGTGATTTGGCCAATAAGGGCCTGATCCCAGGCGTCACAAAGTCGAGCTGGTAAGGATAGAAGAAGATGTCATTGACCGATCCTTTGGGTGATATGCTCACCCGTATCCGCAACGGCCAGCGGGCGAAGAAAGACTCTGTCGTTTCTCCCGCATCCAAATTGCGTGCCCATGTTCTCGATGTTCTGCAACGCGAAGGTTATATTCGCGGATACAGCGAAGAAAACATTGGCCAGCATCTGGGCCTGCGTATCGAACTGAAATATTTCGAAGGCGCACCTGCGATCCAGCATGTTGCCCGCGTTTCGAAGCCAGGTCGTCGCGTATATTCGGGAAGCCAAGAGCTCCCCGTTATCCGTAACGGTTTGGGCATCACCATCGTTTCGACGCCAAAGGGCGTTCTGTCCGACGCCGAAGCGCGCGCCCAGAACGTTGGCGGCGAAATCCTGGCGGAGGTATTCTAATGAGCCGCATTGGTAAGAAACCTGTTCCCATTCCAGCCGGCGTTACCGCCAGCATGGATGCCGGTACATTGTCAGTGAAGGGCCCCAAGGGCGAACTGAAAATGCCGATGAGCAATCTCATTTCCTATGAGATGAAGGACGAAGGTCTTTCGGTCATGCCTGCCGATGGCAGCAAGGCAGCTCGTGCATTTTGGGGTATGCAGCGTACGCTGGTTCAGAATTTGGTCACCGGTGTGACCGAAGGCTTTACCAAGGTGCTGGAAATCACCGGCGTTGGCTATCGTGCAAACGCACAGGGCAAGATGTTGAAACTGCAGCTTGGCTACAGCCATGATGTTGATTTCGCGATCCCTGAAGGCATTGAAATCAAGACGCCCGACAACACCACGGTGGAAATTTCGGGCATGGACAAGCAGAAGGTCGGTCAGGTTGCTGCCGAAATTCGTCGCTGGAGAAAGCCTGAGCCTTATAAGGGCAAGGGTATCAAATACCGCGGCGAGTATATCTTCCGCAAAGAAGGAAAGAAGAAGTAAGCCATGGCGAAACTATCTCTTTTTGCAAAGCGGCGCCTGCGCGTTCGTTCGAAATTGCGGGCCCAGGTTGCTGGCCGTCCGCGTCTTTCGGTGCACCGCACCGGTCGTCACATCTATGCCCAGATCATTGATGACAGCAAGGGTGTGACCGTTGCTTCCGCATCGACCCTGGACAAGGATGTCAAGGCGAAGAACGGCTCGACCGCTGAAGCCGCTGCCGATGTTGGCAAGCGCGTTGCGGCTGCTGCCCAGAAGGCTGGCGTTTCCAGCGTAGTTTTTGATCGTGGTGGTTTCCTTTTCCACGGTCGCGTCAAGGCGCTTGCCGATGCGGCGCGCGAAGGCGGATTGGAGTTCTGATGATGGCTGACGAAAATACCCAGACAGATGCGCCAGTCGTTGACGGCGGCGCACCCGTAGACGCAGCCGGTGAAGGCCAGCGCCGCGGACGTGGCGGACGTGGCGGCGGTGGCGGCGAAGGCCGTGGCCGTGGTGGTCGTCGCGACGAGCGTCGTCCTGCACAGGAAGAAGATGATGGCACGATCGAAAAGCTCGTTCACATCAACCGCGTTTCGAAGACCGTTAAAGGCGGTAAGCGTTTCGGATTTGCTGCACTGGTCGTCGTTGGTGACGGGCAAGGCCGCGTAGGTTTTGGACATGGCAAGGCGCGCGAAGTGCCGGAAGCCATCAACAAGGCAACAGCGGCTGCGAAAAAGTCGATGATCCGCGTTCCCCTGAAGGACGGACGCACCTTGCATCATGATGGCCGCGGCCATTTCGGTGCTGGCAACGTAACCGTTCGTTCGGCACCTGCCGGAACGGGTATCATCGCCGGTGGTCCGATGCGCGCTGTGTTTGAATCGCTCGGCGTTGCTGACGTTGTGACCAAGTCGGTTGGCACGTCGAACCCTTACAACATGATCCGCGCAACCTTCGCGGCCTTGTCCGACCAGACAAGCCCCAAGTCGGTTGCGCAACGTCGTGGCAAGAAAATCGCGGATCTTTTGGGTCGCGGTGGCAGCAAGTCTGCCGAAGCCGACGCTGAAGCTATTGCGGAGTAATTGATATGGCGAAGATCAAACTGAAGCAGATCGGTTCACCCATCCGCCGTCCCGCCTCGCAGCGTGCGACGTTGAAGGGCCTTGGCCTCGACAAGATGAACCGCGTTGTTGAACTGGAAGACACCCCCGAAATTCGCGGGATGATCCGTACAGTTCGGCATATGGTCGAAGTACAGAATTGAAATATCACAGCCCTCCGCTTTGCCGGGGGGCTTGATTAATCGAAAATAGTGCCACAAGGCACGCGGTTCCTGCCCAGGCAGGGACAAGCGCGAATTAAAGCGAAAGCGAGTGCAACACATGAAACTGAATGACATTAAAGATAATGAAGGCGCCCGCCATCGTCGTATGCGCGTGGGCCGTGGTATCGGTTCGGGCAAGGGCAAGACCTCGGGTCGCGGCCAAAAGGGCCAGACCAGCCGCTCCGGTGTTTCGATCAACGGATTTGAAGGCGGCCAGATGCCCCTCCACATGCGTATCCCGAAGCGTGGTTTCAACAATATCTTTGCCAAAGACCATGCTGAAGTAAATCTGGGCATGATCCAGAAGTTCATCGACGCCAAGAAAATCGACATCAAGGCTGTTGTCGACCATGCTGCGCTCAAGGCCGCTGGCCTGGCACGCGGTGGTAAGGATGGCGTCCGTTTGTTGGCCAAGGGCGAGCTCACTTCTAAAGTGAACTTCTCGGTTGCCGGTGCTTCGAAGGCTGCTGTTGAAGCCGTTGAAAAGGCTGGCGGTAAAGTCGACATTCTGGTGACCGTTTCGGCATCGGAAAAGGCGGCTGCAAAAAAGTCGTCGGTTAAAAACGCCGCAAAGAGCGCCGAAGCAAAGAAATAAGACGGGCGGCGAAGACTTCGCTCTTGTCATGCCAGCCCCGCTTCCCGATATGGGCTGGCGGGGTTTGACATTTTCGGGGGATAGCCGATGAGTGTCAGGCAAAATTTGGGATCTGGTGACGCTGAACTGTGATGGTGCGGCACGCCTGATCCGGGAATAAGGAAAGTAACACATGGCATCTCGGGCCGATCAAATGGCTTCGAACCTCAATCTTTCGAAGTTCGGGCAAGCTACAGAATTGAAGAACCGCATCTGGTTTACCATCGGTGCGCTGATTATCTTCCGGTTGCTGAGCTTCGTTCCCCTGCCTGGCGTAGACCCCGTTGCCCAAGCCGCTCTTTATGCAAATAATGCAGCCGGCGGCGTTCTTGATATTTTCAACACTTTTTCGGGCGGAAGCCTTGAGCGTATGAGCCTCATCGCGCTCGGCGTGATGCCCTATATTACCGCTTCGATTGTTGTGCAGCTCGCGGCTTCACTGTCGCCGACGCTCGCCGCTATCAAGAAAGAAGGCGAAAGCGGTCGCAAAAAGCTGAACCAATATACGCGGTACGGGACGGTATTCCTGACGGCGTTGCAGGGTTATTTCCTTGCTGCTGGCCTCGAAAGCCTGGCCGCGGCAAATGGCATTAGTGCCGTTGTCGAACCAGGATTGATGTTCCGCGTGGTCGCAACCATCAGCTTGATTGGCGGCACCATGTTCCTGATGTGGCTGGGTGAGCAAATCACCTCGCGCGGCATCGGTAACGGTATTTCGCTGATTATCATGGCGGGCATTGTTGCGCAGCTTCCGCGGCTTGTCGCCAATCTGCTCGAAGGTGGCCGCACGGGTTCGATCAGTGGCTTTGTTATCGTCGGCTTCATCGCGATGTTTGTCGGATTGACCCTGTTGATCTGCTTCATGGAACGGGGCCAGCGCCGCGTTCTGATCCAATATCCGAAGCGTGCGACCCAGCGCGGCATGATGCAGGCTGACCGCAGCCATCTGCCGCTGAAGATCAATACCGCTGGCGTTATCCCGCCAATCTTTGCATCGTCGCTGCTGCTGTTGCCGATCACGATCACGCAGCTGGGCGGCAACAAGGTCGCCGGTGAAAGCGCAATGGGCGATTTTGTGATCACCCTGAACCAATATCTCGCACATGGTCAGCCGATCTATTTGTTGCTCTATGGCCTCGGCATCATCTTCTTCTGCTTCTTCTACACGGCCGTTGTGTTCAACCCGGAAGAAACGTCGGAAAATTTGAAAAAGGCGGGTGGCTTCATTCCCGGCATCCGTCCCGGCAAGAACACCGAGTCGTACCTGGACTATGTCCTGACACGTATCACCGTGCTTGGTGCGGCCTATCTGACGCTCGTATGTCTGTTGCCTGATTATGTGATGGCGCAAACGGGGCAGCAGCAGTTCTTCGCCATCGGCGGGACCAGCCTGCTCATTCTGGTCAATGTGACGATCGATACGATTTCACAAATCCAGAGCCATTTGCTCGCCCATCAATATGGCGACTTGCTCAAAAAGGCGAAACTTAAAGGTGGTCGCGCCCGTTAAAAGGGGCCATCGGAACGATTGGGGGTTAGGCGTTTCATGAATATCATCCTGTTGGGACCGCCAGGTGCGGGAAAAGGTACGCAAGCAAGTCACCTGGTTGATGATTTCGGCATGGCCCAGCTTTCGACGGGTGACATGCTGCGCGCCGCGCGCAAAGCTGGAACCCCTTTGGGTGACCGCGTTGCTGCTGTCATGGATTCTGGCGCGCTCGTCTCCGACGACATTGTAGACGATCTGATTTGTGACAAGCTGGACTCGATGCCGCACGATCAGGGTGCTATTTTTGACGGCTATCCCCGCACCGCCGCACAGGCCCATTCGCTCGACAAGATTTTGGCTGATCGCGGCCGCACCCTCGATTTTGTAATCGAACTGAACGTTGATGAAGATGCGCTGGTGGATCGTATCACCGGCCGTTTCACCTGCGCCTCGTGCGGTGAAGGATATCACGACCGCTACAAATTGCCCAAGGCGGACGGCGTCTGCGACAATTGCGGTTCGACCGAGTTCAAGCGGCGTCCCGATGACAATGAAGAAACGGTGCGCACGCGCATGGCCGAATATCGCGCAAAAACAGCGCCGATCCTGCCGATTTACGACGCGCGTGGCCTTGTGCGGCGCATCGATGGCATGGGATCCATTGATGACGTGACAAAAGAAATAGAAGCGATCATCGACCAAAAGTAATTTTTGGCATTGCCGTGCGTAACGAGGCGCGGCAAAGTTGCACTATGAGAACTGCCATCATATGTGCTGCAGGCTATCTGGCCTTCGCTTCGCCAGCCTTTGCAGAAGTCAAAGCGAGCTCCGACACTGGCTTTAATGTGGTGCACATCGCATCGGTCCAAGCCTCCCCAGACGATATCTGGAAGCGATTGATTGCGCCAAAGGATTGGTGGAACAAGTCGCATAGCTGGTCGGGGTCGACCGACGGCTTCTACATCGATGCGCAGGCCAATGGCTGCTTTTGCGAACTGTTTCAGGAAAAGGGCGCGGATGGCAAGGTAAAGACCGTGGGCAGCGTCGAGCATATGCGCGTCATCTTTGCCCAACCCGGGAAAGTGCTGCGGATGCAGGGCGGATTGGGGCCCCTGCAATCCGAAGCGGTGACAGGCACTTTGACCGTGGCTATGGAACCTTCAAAAGACGGGCAGGCGACCAAGATCAGCTTCTCATATGTTGTGGGCGGCTACATGCGCTACAAGGTCAATGAAATTGCGCCCGCGGTGGACACCGTATTGGGTGACCAGTTCCGCCGCTTGCTGAAACCCTTCACCCCTGCAACGGAAGAAGCACCTAGCGCCGATGGATTCTCGCTCGATGTCGAAAATCTGGAAGACGCAAAGCCGTCTGAAGGGGATGAGAAAGCGCCGGATGTCAAAAGCGAAAGTGATGCCGGTGATGAGCAAGCGGCCACGCCAAACTAAAGAAGTATGACCAAGGGGCGCCAACTTCGAAAAAATGCGAAGGTCGAAATTGGCTGGTGCGAAATGGTCGATATACCGAGCCTAGGCCTTCGGAACGTGCATGCGAAAATGGATACGGGTGCGGCGACATCGTCCATCCATGCCACCCGCGTAAAGCCAATGGTCCGCGATGGGGAGCGCTGGGTCGAATTCTGGTTCCGCTTGAACGCCGGGGAGAAGCCCAAACGCTACGAAGCGCCGATGATCGACAAGCGATATGTGCGAAGCTCGAACGGGGCCAATGAGGAGCGATATGTAATATCGGCGACATTTTGTTTCGGTACATTATGCTGGAATGGCCAGCTCACCTTGGCAAATCGACGTTCAATGGCGTTTCCCTTGCTTATTGGGCGTCGGGCGTTAAGGCGCGGCTTTTTGGTAAATAGTGAACGGCGCTGGATGCTAGGCAAGCCAGCGCAATAAGGAATAACCTTACATGAAAATCGCAATGTTGGCGCGAAACGCCGACCTATACTCCCACCAAAGGTTGGTGGAAGCAGCAGTGGCACGCGGGCATCAGATCGATGTCCTCAACACCCTTCGCGTGACCATGAACATTACATCACACCGGCCTGAAGCCTATTATCAGGGCGAAAAACTCGGCAAATATGATGCCGTCATCCCGCGGATCGGTGCCTCGATCACATTCTACGGTCTTGCCGTCTTGCGGCAATTTGAGATGATGAACGTCTGGTCATTGAACGAAAGCGTCGCCATTGGACGGTCGCGCGACAAATTGCGGTCCTTGCAGATTCTGGCGAAGAAAGGTCTGGGCTTGCCCGTCACCGCCTTCGCGCATGATCCCAAGCAGACTGACGAAGTGATCAAGATGGTCGGCGGCGCCCCGGTGGTCATCAAGCTGCTCGAAGGCACTCAGGGAATCGGTGTGGTTCTGGGCGAGACCGAGAAATCAGCGCGCTCGGTGGTCGAAGCCTTTCGCAGCGCCAATGTGAACATATTGGTTCAGGAGTTCATCAAGGAGGCGAATGCCACCGACATACGCTGCTTCGTCATCGGCAATAAAGTTGTCGCCGCCATGCAACGAAAGGGTGCTGAAGGGGACTTCCGGTCTAACCTGCATCGCGGTGGATCGGCCGAAGCCATCAAGATTACACCCGAAGAACGGTCGACCGCTGTCCGCGCTGCCCGGGCAATGGGCCTGAATGTAGCCGGCGTGGATATGCTGCGCTCCAATCACGGGCCCGTGATCATGGAAGTCAACAGCAGTCCCGGAATAGAGGGCATCGAAAAGGCTTGCGGCAAGGATATTGCGACCAAGATCATCCAGTTTATCGAGGAAAATGCGGTCAGCGGCAAAACCAAGACAAAAGGTAATGGATAGGCCGCATCGTCGGCTTGACAGTTTAAGAGACTCGCGTTAGTGGCGATGACATTCCAAACATCTGGTAGAGCCAGCAGCGCTTTATTGCGCCCGCTGGATTTTTTAGTTTAGGAATATCATCAGCGTAGAGATAGGGTTCGTCTTTCGGGGCACCTGTGGAGCAGGAGTAAGTAAATTGGCTCGTATTGCCGGGGTTAACATTCCAACAAATAAGCGCGTGATCATTGCGCTTACCTATATTCACGGTATCGGTCGCACAAAAGCGCTCGAGATCGCGGACAAACTGGGAATTGATCACAGCCGCCGTGTGCAGGATCTTTCGGACGCCGAAGTTCTGCAAATCCGCGAAACCATCGATGCGGGCTACACCGTAGAGGGCGACCTTCGCCGCACCACATCGATGAACATCAAGCGTCTTATGGACCTCGCCTGCTACCGTGGCCTGCGCCACCGTAAGGGTCTTCCGGTCCGTGGCCAGCGCACGCACACCAATGCGCGCACCCGCAAGGGCAAGGCCAAGGCAATTGCTGGCAAGAAGAAGTAAGCACGGGTTCCGCCCGTCCACTTTTTCACGCATATTTCGAATAGGATACACATTTTATGGCACGCGAACCACAGCGCATTAAGAAGCGGGAACGCAAAAATATTTCGGCCGGTGTTGCCCATGTCAACGCCAGCTTCAACAACACGATGATCACGATCACCGATGCCCAGGGCAACGCGATCAGCTGGTCGTCCGCCGGCACCATGGGCTTCAAGGGCAGCCGCAAGTCGACCCCTTATGCCGCACAGGTTGCTGCAGAAGACGCCGGCAAGAAGGCCGCCGAACATGGCGTCCGCACGCTCGAAGTCGAAGTCAAGGGCCCGGGTTCGGGTCGTGAATCGGCTCTGCGCGCGCTGCAGGCGGTTGGCTTCACGATCACCTCGATCCGTGATGTCACCTCGATCCCGCACAACGGCGTTCGTCCTTCGAAACGCCGTCGCGTCTGAATTCAGCTTGGGGAAGAGCTGCTCGCGCAGTTCGGCCCCAAACTCCACAGGGAAGGTCCTCGACAAGGGGGCAGTCCCTAAACAAGTTTCAATCGGCCTGACCGGACGGTGCACCAAGAACCGGTTCAGTCCCAACCTAGCTAGGGGAAATCCATGTCCGTCAATATCAAGAACTGGCAGGAACTGAAAAAGCCCAACGCCCTCGAACTGAAGTCCGGCAGCGATGCGAAGCGTAAAGCTACCTTCGTCGCCGAACCTCTGGAACGTGGCTTTGGCCTGACACTGGGCAACGCGCTGCGTCGCGTATTGCTCTCGTCGCTGCAAGGTGCAGCGATCACGTCGATCAAGATCGAGAACGTATTGCACGAATTCTCGTCGCTTGCCGGCGTGCGTGAAGATGTCACCGACATCGTTCTCAACATCAAGCAGGTCGCCCTGAAGATGGAAGGCGAAGGCCCCAAGCGGCTTCAGCTTTCGGCCACTGGCCCCGGCGCGGTCACCGCAGGCGATATCGCTGTTTCCGGCGATATCCAGGTGATGAACCCGGATCTGGTTATCTGCCATCTCGACGACGGCGCGACGCTGAACATGGAAATCACGGCCGACACCGGCAAGGGCTATGTCCCTGCGGTCGCCAACCGTCCGGCCGACGCGCCGATCGGTCTGATCCCCGTCGACAGCCTCTATTCGCCCGTCCGTCAGGTCGCCTACAAGGTCGACAATGCGCGTATTGGTCAGGAACTTGACTATGACAAGCTGAACCTGACGATCGAAACCGACGGCACCGTGACCCCCGAAGACGCCGTGGCCTATGCCGCGCGCATCCTTCAGGACCAGTTGCAGGTGTTCGTCCACTTCGAAGATTCGATGGCCGCAAGCTCGCCGATGATCGGCATGGCCGCACCATCGGCATCGTCGGAAGAATCGGACGCGAACCAGCTCAACCGCTACCTTCTCAAGAAGGTGGACGAACTGGAACTGTCGGTCCGCAGCGCAAACTGCCTCAAGAACGACAACATCATCTACATCGGCGACCTCGTTCAAAAGAGCGAAGCCGAAATGCTGCGCACTCCCAATTTCGGCCGCAAGTCGCTGAACGAAATCAAGGAAGTGCTGTCGTCCATGGGTCTGCGCCTCGGCATGGACATCCCCGGCTGGCCGCCCGAGAATATCGAGGAAATGGCCAAGAAGCTTGAGCAGGAACTGCTGGGCTAAACCAATTCCCCTCTCCCTGTGTGGGAGAGGGAACAGGGCAATGGGCTCCCCCTCAAGCGGGCCTGGATCGGGGTACCTGACACGGCCCCCCTACAAACGAAGGAAGTATTTATGCGCCATAAAGTTGGCCACCGTAAGCTGCAACGCACCACCTCGCACCGTACCGCGATGCTCCGCAACATGGCGGCGTCGCTGATCAAGCATGAGCAGATCAAGACCACCTTGCCCAAGGCAAAGGAACTGCGTCCTTATGTTGAAAAGCTGATCACGCTGGCGAAAAAGGGTGGCCTGTCCAACCGTCGTCTGGCGATGAGCCGTCTGATGGACGACACGCAGCTCAAGAAACTCTTCGACGAACTGGCCCCGCGCTATGCCGACCGTAACGGTGGCTACAGCCGCGTAATCAAAGCCGGCTTCCGCGGCTCCGACGCCGCCCCGATGGGCGTCATCGAACTGGTCGACCGCAATGTCGACGCCAAGGGCCAGGACAGCGGCCCCGTCGAAATGATGGACGACGACGCCGAATAAACCCGGCCTCAACGACAGAATTTAAGGGCGGCATCCGGTGAGGGTGCCGCCCTTTTTTGTTGTGCCGGTCGGAGGGGTTTTTGGTTCGCACGAAGACGCGAAGACGCGAAGGCGCGAAGGTGAAACAAGTTGTGCTCTGCACGCCTTCGGTTCCAGGGTGACGGGTGCATACATATGGCCCGAATATACCATCTGGATGGAGTCAGGCATTTCCAGTCTCAGCGAACTTTGCGCTCTCTGCGTGAACGAAGAAGGGATGCGTACAAGGTTCACGCAGAGTTCGCGGAGAACGCGGAGAGGGTCGCAATGACCATGATCCCCTCTCCCCTTTAGGGGAGAGGATACGAAGCCTTGGCCGACAGGCCTAGGCGCAGTTGGTGAGGGGCGCCGACGGTGAGGGCAATGCGCGACCGCCCCCTCTCCACTCCGTCTAATGGCTAAAGCCGTAAGACTACGTACCTCTCCCCTAAAGGGGAGAGGGGGGTATGTCTGCAATTCGGATATCCAAATCGAAAGCGGACTGTCCGGACACGACAACCTTGCGGACGACAAGTGTCATTAGAGCGTGTCAGGCCGGTCAGTTGGTACCGTAGTTCGCTTTCGACTACCGCGTATAAAAAGGTATATGAATAAGTTCCATAAACCAAAAGCAATTGAAGCGTGGGGATAAATATAACCTTGCTTCAACATTTCAAAAAGTATTACAAAATAATCATTAAAACCTAATCGTGCAATATCAAAAGATTGATGGGAAAATGCTGCTAAGAATAATATTAAACTTATCGGTGAAATAAATTCAAAATCATTTGTTTTAAAAATTTTTATACAAAAACATAAATTCAACGATAATAAAATTATTAAAAATATTCGCTCTATAATAAAAAATGTATTTAATTGATTGTCATAAAAAAACGAATTTATCAAAAAAAATAGCGCAGCTCCGCAGAAAGCTGAATTTGCTAGAAATATCGTCGGTTGAAAATTAGTTCGTAAAATTGACATTCCTGCTTCCATTTCTTCGGATGCGCTTAATACTCTACGGTTTCTCAACCAGTTCCAAAAGCTCTTTTGATGGATCAGATGCGGCACATTTGGATGATCACGCTTGATTTTTATATCGTCCGGCGATGGCCCTTCCACAACAAAGCCGCCAAACCGGACTGTCCGGACACGACAACATCAGCGACATTCATTTTGAATATTCGACCGATTTGCCTGAAACGAATTTCGTTTTAGCCTCCTTGATCCATGACTGATATCTGGCCACATTCACAGAGACCGACGGCTTGCCTTTGGCTCCGCAGCCAACGGCCCATGATACAATGCCGACTTGCATGGTTTTGCCGTTCTGTGTGGCGACAATTGGTCCACCACTATCCCCTTGGCAGGTGAAAACTTCGACCCTCGATTTCAGAGGCGTAACCGCGCAAAGCATGAAGTCGGTCACTTTTCCATATCCGCCGCGCTTGCTGCATGTTTTCTGATCGATAAGCTGCATTCTGCCTTCGTGAAGCTGTGAAGGATTGCGCTGAACGACGTTGTTGCTTGTTATGCGTGTAACAATACCCTCTGTGGCCTCCATGAAGCCCCAGCCATACCATTTAACGCGGGTCGTCGCTGTTGGCTGGCTTGTCGCTACCGCTATCGGCCGCACCGATTTTGCGTTCTGCGACAGCGTACTGGAATCGGGCCTAATCCGCAAAATCGCGATATCGTTATCGTGCCCCCCCGCGACATATCCCTTGTGGACCACAATCGAATCAATTGCGTAGGTGGTGCCGCCTTTTGTCAGGTCCAACGTTCCCAGCCTCACGCGACGAAATTTAAGTGCATTCTGCCGCAACACCGGACCGGCGAAAGGTTCGCCAGCGACACAGTGCGCCGCCGTCAGCACGATATACCGTTTGTTGTCATCCAGTCCGATCACTGATCCACCGCAACGGTGTCTTTTCTCATACTGCGCCCAAGCAACCTTGCCGAGTGTAGCATTGGCACGCAGTGAAGCCGGAGTTCCGCTGTCGGTTGAATATAGCTGAGCCTGCCATGGGGCAGCAAATAATGAAATGACGACGCCACCCCCACCACCGTAGGTAGCCGTCCCTATTGGAGGTTGAATTACCGATATATTCCAAGCTCGCGGCAGATCCGGCGCCGTTCGTTTGCTGATTTCAACGATATCGAGGTCGATCGGCTCGTTTGCCGAAATGATGACGGTGTATTGACCGTCTTCCACATATGGGAAAGTTCGTGATTCACCGGGGTTCAACGAAAATTGCTTTGGTAGATTTTGGGAAAGATAGAAGCTCATATTATGCGGATCAACATGTCCTATCGCGACATATTGGGGCAATGACGATTTGTTGTGGATCAAAAGCGTTTGCGAAGGGACGCAGATTTTCGACGGTTCAACTCCCCGGCAGTCATCGCGAACTATCTCGTAACCTACGTCTTGTTGTGACTTTCCGCGCAGGAAAAGCAAACGCCGCGCCATTATTATTTGTCCCAGCTCCAAGTTGAGTTGATCCGCCAGCGAGGCATCGCTGATGCTTCCTGCAACTAACGGTAGCCTATAGCCAACAGGAAAACCCGCTGTGGCAAATAGATCGTACATTTTTGCAATGCCTTCGTCGGAGCTGTCGAAAAGCGGGGGCCGATCGAGATTGCCGCCAAACAATTCTTCGTTCCGAATTAGGATCAGAATGTCGGGAAAATCGGGATAACGCGCGATAAGATAATCGGCATCCTCCTTTGTTGGACTAACCCGCACATTGGGGTTCATCGCCAGTATTGCTTCAATCATCGCGCGGTCATCAGCAAGCGAGTCTGCTATTGCTAATGTGAGAGGGGCGCCTGGCGCAGGCGGTTCAGATATCGATTTTGCAGGGGACTGTGCCGCACAGCTGACGCCGACAAGGCAGCCATTGCGATTTTCCATACTAGGTGTCTGGGCGCCAAATAAAGTCTGCGGCAGAAGCATTGCAGCCACCGCGCACAACAGCGGCAGAAACGCCCGAGCGGCTACCCAAATCCTCGCCATTTCGCACCCCTCCCAGTACTGCGCAACATCCTCTGTATATGCAGTTGCGATATGATTGCGACCCACCGATGCCCAGTCTATCCGGCTTTTGCTAATTGTACAGTTACCGCTGCACGGATCAGTTGCTGTGCCAATTGTCACCTGATTAAAGCGACATCAGTCCGATTTAATGATCTGGATAGGCTGCCTTTCTATGTCGATGGATGAGCGAATGGCCGGTTAAGCGATATCTTCAACAAAAGCGGACTTGCCGGACACGACAACATTGCGGACATCGGAAACACCAGCCATACGGCAGTTCGGAACTTGGAAAATACCCAATAGAATGGAGGCCAACGTGACGAGATATGGCATTTTTGCGGGACTGATAGTGTCCTGCTTTTTGGCGACCGCAGCAAACAGCGCGCCAATAACCTATGGCTGTGATACCCCTGCCGACCGTTTTTCCGCCATCGAACAAAACGTGGATTTGAAAAATTTTTCGATCAAAACGAACATTCAGCCCAATGAGTTTCGGAAAGGCAAATACTCTCCGCTTGCACAGATTTATTTTGAAAGCATGGACGAAAAGAGCCGCTGGGCAGTGCAAGTTATTGCGCCCGACTACAAGTCGAAGACTGCATTAGTATTTTTGAATATGACAGTGGATGGAAAGACTGACGAGCCATTTTTGATCGGTAATGTGAATATCGGACAGCGGCTTCCGATCGAGGTTTCAGTGACTAACGGCGATAAGATCAAATTTAGAATCGGCGAAATGGACGGCAATCCTGAGCTAAAATTAGGTAGTCAGGCAAAGTTGAATATCATTTGTTCTACAGGCGATTTTGTATTTTCAGACTTGGAGTGGTCTAGCAAATAGCAGCGCAAGGGGGCAAACTGCTGAATGATAAAAATCTGCTTCCCACAACAAAGTTGCCAAACCGGACTGTCAGGAGACGACAACATTGCGGACGGTGGAGGAAAGCACTAATTTCGACGAGATGAAATCAATCGTATTTGCATTGGTTGCTGCGGCCTACGTGACCGCCTGCACTGAACAGCCGGAGCGTGAAGTGTCGGCGGTAGTGCTTAGCATCGCACCCCAAGCAAACCCTAAGTGGAATCCAGACGAAGTCGTTTTGACGGCGCGCAGCGCAGATGGAGCTTTCGGTTCAAAATCGATTTTGATTTCGCGCCTGAACTGCAAGGTTGGCGACACGTTTCAAACGACAGCCCGGGGTGTAGCACTCATCTTTAGCGACAACGCTTGCGAGCGTTAACGTCCGCAATCCACAACATTCCAGCCATTACAGCTAGCCGCTTAGCATACTAAAAGCGGCCATTCGTTCAGTTCACGCCTACCCGCTATTTGGGGTTGCGCAGGTGCAGGGCCGCCAACGCTTTGTGCCAGAGAATTATCTGGAAGAAAGAAGAGAAAGAAGAAAGTCGGGCCAGATGTGGACTGTGCTTCGGGCTGTACCCCTTTTTCCTTTTTTCTCTTTTTTCTTCTGACGAAAAAATCGGCACGACCCATCCTCTAACGCCACGCTAATTATAAAAAGAAGGGTTAGAGACTGCCCCCCTTTTCTTCGCTTCTTTGCGTGAAACACCCCCTCTCCCATGGGGAGAGGATGCGAAGCCTTGGCCGACAGGCCGAGGCGCAGTTGGTGAGGGGCAGCGACGGTGCGGTTCGCGCGCGACCTCCCTCCATATCCTTGCCGCAAAATCGCAAATGCATTAGCCTCGACCACCACAGAGCACGCCATTTTCAGACAGGAGACAGGGCCGCAATGCCATTGCTACGAAAGCCCTATCGGAAATGGCTTATCCTGATCCTGTTCCTCCTCGCCGGCTATTATGTCTGGACGAAGATTACCGCACCGCAGGGTGTCCAGAAGGTTGCGTTTATCCCGGCGGAAAAGAGCTGCCATATATCGGGACGGCTGAACTATTGCATTTACCGCGCAAAGGCGGGGACCAATGGCAATGTGGTCTACCATCTGCATGGCCGCAATCTGGATGCGCAGATCTGGAATGACGACACCTATTGGACCGCCATGGTGCAAGCCGATTGGCAGCGGACAAAGACCCTGCCGCCGACGGTTGTGGTCGCCTCCTATGGCCCAACATGGTTGCTGACGCCGAAGGGGAAGAAGCAGGATAGCGGGTTGCTCGACGATTTCATGGCCAAGCTTCCCGAGATGGATGCGAAGACCGGTGCGCCCGGACAACGGCTGTTGCTGGGCGAGTCCATGGGGGGTCTCAATGTGCTGATCGCCGGCCTCACCCATCCGCAGCGTTTCGCCAGAATCGCGTCGCTATGCCCGGGTGTGTACGCGACATCTCCCTTTGCGTCATTTCCCGCGATGCGCGCTACACTCGCGCGGACGGGGGCGGATCCCAGGATCGGGTTCGGGATCTGGCTGTTGGCGAAAAGCTATGTGGCCGATGCGGCGGAGTGGAAGCGTGTCTCTCCGCTGGAGCTGGTGAAGCGCGCCGATGCGGATTATCCGGCGCTCTATCTGTCGAACGGCCTGTACGATGCCTATGGCAATTTCGAAGGGTCGCAGATGCTCGCCACCAAGGCGGCGCAGCGGGGCATGGCCGTGGAATGGCATCCGCTTTATGGCGGGCATTGCGCCATCGACACGTCGTCACTGGCGCGCTTTCTGGCGTCCTGAACGGGAAGGCCGGATGCAGCCTCCCGCCATCGTCGCAACGGCGTGCGTTTTTTAGAAACGATTGGCGCGTTTGCCCCAATTGCCCTGATCGCATTCGCCGCGGAATTTTGTCTGGCCGTCAATCTTCATGCGGCCGGTCCGGCGGTTGATTTCCAACCTTGGTTTGTTAAGCCCGTTCAACCGGTAGCGTGCGGTGATCGTGTCTGGGCCGACATGGACATTGTCGAGTTCCCACCAGCCGTTGTTGCCGCCGCTGTGGATCGTCGGGATCAGCTTTCCGGTCAGGTGGATGCGGCCCCAGTCGTCGTGCAGTTCAATCTGCACTTCGGAGTCAAACTCCTTCGTGGTGTTCTGGATATAGGTTTCGGGCACAAACTTGTTGCGGCGGTGGTCCCAGGAATAGCCGGTGGACACCGACGTCCCGGGCTTGCGGCCTTCGCCCCAGCAGATCAACGTCAGGCTGTTTTCGGCATTTTCATATTCATAGTCGTCGTAGCGCTGCGCCGTCGCGCCGCTTGCCGCGAGCGTTGCTATTGCCATACCGGTAACGACGGCTGTGATAATCGGCTTGTTCATTCACGGTTCCTTTCAATAGGGAGGACGAGGTGTCGACTCCGGCTCAGGATATGGTGCCTCCAGCGCTGAAATTATCGGGCAGCGGCAATTATGCAATGGGATTTTGTCCCCATTGCAGCGCTCAGGCCCTTAACCAACAGGTTCCCGATATTTGGCCCCGATGGCGAACAGCAGGCTGGCGATCCACCACAGCGTCGACAGCAAGATCGTCAACACCCCGCCCCTGAAATCACTGCCCCATATGCCCGCGAGCAGGCCGATGGCGCATTGTGTGGTTCCGGCAGCAAGCATCGCGGCGGGCATGATGTTGCGGTGCAGACTGGAAAGCCATGCGCCGATAATGGCGATCAACAGGACAAAGCCAAAGAGCAGGTTCACCACATTGCCTTCATGGCCGATCATGCCGACCGCCAGGTTGGACCAGAACACCAGAAAGCCGGCGAGGACGGCAACAAAACCACCGACGCGGGAAAACCAGTTGTTGGTGAGGAGGACGGTCAGTTCCGTCAACGCACCGATAATTCCGAATATGACCGTTGCGAAGATAAAGTCGGCTGCGGTCCAATTGACTTCACGGGTGAATTGCATGGCGACGAGCGGTGTCAGGACCAACAGGACCGCGCCGCCCCAACCCAATATCCGCCAGATCGGAATGCGTCGCGGTCCTGGCCCCCCAAACCCAATGTCGTTCATCAAATTTTTGCCCCATTTGGTGATTGTCCGCAAAGCATTGGCAGACTAGGTGATGAGCGGCATGATGGGGCCGTGAGCAATTGGTGAATAATGGACGGGGCAAGCTTATATTTCGATGATTTCCGGCTTGATCCGGAAAATCGGCTGCTAATGCGTGACGGAGCGCAGGTGGAGCTGAGCGGTCGCTATTTCGACGCCTTGGCCCTGCTGGTCGGCGCGCCGGGCAAGCTTGTGTCCAAGGAACGGTTTCTGGAAGACGTCTGGCACGGGGTGCCGGTGACCGATGAAGCCCTCACCCAATGTATCCGGACGCTGCGGCGCGTGCTGGGCGATAATGCAGCGCGACCACGCTTCATCGAGACTGTGCCCAAATATGGCTATCGCTTCATTGCCGATGTGTCGGTGGGCGCGCCAGAGGTTGCCGCGCCCATGGTTGCACCCTTGCCCCTTGTCGGGGCGACACTTCTGGAAGCGCCGCCTTTGCACGCCTTTGACTGGGCGCGCTATTGGTTGTTGGCGGGGGCAGGCGTCCTCGGCGGTGCTCTGGCCGGGGTCGTTGGCGGGTTGTTCTACGGATTTATCGCGGCGGGGCAAAGCACGCAGGCCGGCAGTTCGGTGGTGATGGTGATGACAGCGCTGACCGTTCTATTCTCCATATTGGGTGCGGCGGGGATATGTCTCGGCCTTGCCGCGGTCGCGCAGCGCCGCGCCGGTTGGGCCGGCCATATGGCGGGCGGCTCCATCGGCGGGATGATCATCGGCGGATCGGTCAAGCTGCTCGGGCTGGATGCGTTCGGCCTGTTGTACGGAAGTGCGCCTGCAACCATGACCGGCGGAATGGAAGGTGTCGTCATCGGCGCCGGGGTCGGCCTTGGCCTGTGGTTCGCGCGCGAATCGGGGCCGGTGCGGCTGTGGCCCGCCCTGCTGATCGGCCTGGTTATCGGTGCAGCAATCCCGGCGCTTGGCGGCAGGTTGCTGGGCGGCAGTCTTTTTGCGGTGGCGCAGATGTTCCCGCAATCGCAATTTCGTCCAGACGAAATAGGCGGGCTGGTGGGCGAAAATGGTTTCGGCCCGGTCAGCGCCATGGTTTCGGGCGCGCTTGAAAGCCTGCTGTTTGTCGGCGGGGTGGTCTGGGCCATGTCTCTTGCGCGACGGCAGATGGACAAAAGAAGTAATAACCGTATAGGTTAATTTTATTGGCATAGTGACGCTGAAAAGGTAAAGACGTCAAAGCTGGACCCACCGCGTCCACATTCTACCTTTTACCCAAAAGCAAAGGATATCCCATGCCTTCCAAAACCACGCCACCTGAGTGGCGGCGGGCGTTTTTGCGTGCGCTTGGCCGCTGTGCCAATGTCCGCGAGGCCGCGCGTGCCGCCGGTATCGACCATGCCACCGCCTATCAGTACCGCAAAAGCAATCCCCATTTCGCCCGATTGTGGGAGGACGCGCTTGCATCGGGTCGGGCAGCGCTGGCGGCAGGGCGCGTGCCGGAAGATGTCGCGCTGGAAGATGCCAGGCCGCGCACCATCCGGTCATCGCGCAGCGGGAAAACCTGCGTCATGGCAACCGGCGCAGGGCGCTGGAACGAGACGGTGGAGGAGGCATTCTTCACCCGGCTCGCCGAAACAGGCAATGTGCGGGAGGCTGCGCGGGCTATCGGCATGTCGACCACGGCGCTCTACAACCGCCGCAAGATCTGGCCCGCCTTCGACAAGTGCTGGGATGAGGTGGTGACCCTCGCGACCGAGCGGCTGGCGCTATCGCTGCTGACCTCGGCCAATAATCTGCTGGAACAACAGGAACCACCGCTGCCCGAATTTGCGGACATGTCGGTCGATCAGGCGATCCGTGTGGCGCAACTCTACGAAGCACGTCTGCGTCAGAATGGCCGCCTGCGCCGCTACGACCGGAAACGCCCGCCGGTCGATGTCGAGAAGGTGAAGGAAGAAATCATCGAGAAGTGCGAACGCATGGCGCAGGCTGCGCAGAAATGAACAAACGCTTTTTCGACGCTGTCCAAAGCCCCTTTGGCGCGACCGCGATCCAGCAGCTCGACGAGCGCAAGGCGTTGGCGCTCACTCGTGATTTTCCCACTTTCCACCATGAAGGGCAATTGCCGCCCGACAGCGACTGGCGCACCTGGCTGATCATGGCGGGGCGGGGCTTTGGCAAGACGCGCGCCGGGGCCGAATGGGTGCTGGCGCAGATGCGCGCCCATCCCGGCTGCCGCATCGCGCTCATCGCCGCTACGCTGGACGAGGCGCGCCGGGTAATGGTCGAAGGGCCGTCGGGCCTGCTGCGGCTGGCATCCGAAGGCGAGATCGTCCAATGGTCGGCGACGCAGCGCACGCTCTGGTTCGAAAATGGCGCAGAGGCGACCCTCTATTCCGGAGCCAACCCCGAAGGTCTGCGCGGGCCGGAGCATCATTTTGCCTGGGCGGACGAGCTGGCCAAATGGAAGCATCCGGTCGATAGCTGGAACAATATGCAGATGGGCCTGCGCATGGGGGCATTCCCCCGCGCGGCGGTTACGACCACACCCCGCGCGCTGCCCTTGTTGCGCCGGATATTGGAAGCGGCGGACAGCGTGCGCACCGGTGGGGCGACGTCGGAAAATCCGCATCTGCCCGAGCGCTTCATCGCGTCCATGAAGGACCATTATGGCGGCACACGGCTCGCCCTGCAGGAGCTGGAGGGGCGTTTGTTCGACGATGTCGAGGGCAGCCTCTGGCCGCTCGACCTGATCGCGCGATGTCGGGTGGACGCCCTGTCCGGAGAGATTGTGCGCACTGTCATCGGCGTCGATCCACCCACATCGGCCAATGGCACTTGCGGCATAATCGTGTGCACACTAGCGGCCGATGGCATCGCCTATGTGCGCGCCGACTGTTCGGTCTCCGGCGCCTCGCCCGAGGGATGGGCACGGGCAGTGGCCGAGGCGGCGCATCACTATGACGCCGACCGCGTGGTAGCCGAACGGAACCAGGGCGGCGCCATGGTCCGCTCCGTCCTGCTCGCCGCATCGGCGACCTTGCCGGTGGACTTGGTCCATGCGGCGGTGGGCAAGGCGGCACGCGCAGAACCCGTCGCCGCCCTGTTCGAAAACGGCCGCGCCTGTTTTGCCGGCGAATTTCCCGAGCTGGAGACCGAACTGAGCGGCCTCGTCCCCGGCGGCTATGAAGGCGAAAGCAAAAGCCCCGACCGCGCCGACGCAATGGTCTGGGCAATCTGGGCGCTCCTGCTCCGCGGCAAAAAGCGCACACCGCGGATCAGGGTGCTTTAGAACGCGGGGGCAAGGGGACAATCGGCAATTTCCCCTCTCCCCTTTAGGGGAGAGGATACGAAGCCTTGGCCGACAGGCCTAGGCGCAGTTGGAGAGGGGCTCCAACCGTGAGGGCAATGCGCGACCTCCCCCTCTCCACTTCGTCTAACGGCTAAAGCCGTAAGACTACGTACCCCTCCCCTAAAGGAGAGAGGGGGACTTAACAGGATATCCAAATCGAAAGCGGACCGTCAGGAAACGACAACTTATCGGACAGTCGCCAAAGCGCCGTTCATTCTTGAAACCCAGCATCCTATGTTCGAGGAAGTATTTTATCCGGATATTATTGACATTAGATTTATCCGGATATAATTGCGGCGCTTCTAAATTAGGAGCAACAATATGGCGTCCAGTTTTACGGCATTCCTCGCAGGAAAGCAGATTGCGTCTGGTGAGCGGGACGAGGTAGCGCGAAGCATCAACGAACAACTTCTTGCGCAAGATGGCGCAGTGCTCGTATTTGAGGATGGATCTGGCCGGATCACCGACCTCGACTATCGGGACACCGCACCGCGCAGTGCGGGCCGTCCGAAGCTGGGGGTGCAGGCTCGCGAAGTAACTCTTCTTCCCCGGCATTGGGAGTGGCTTTCCGAACAGCCGGGCGGTGCATCTGCTGCCTTGAGACGGCTGGTTGAGGATGCACGCCGCGAAGGTCGGACAGAGCGCGAGTGCCGGGACTCCGTTTACCGCTTTATGCAGGCCGCTTGTGGCGACATGCCAGGCTATGAAGAGGCGCTTCGTGCGCTTTACTCTGCGCGTGACGACGATTTTCTTGCAACGGTTGATCAATGGCCACAAGATCTGGGGCGTTATATTCGCAAACTGCTGTCATCTGTGGAGGACACAAAAGGTGCTGCATTATGCGCGTAGCGACCTGCCGCTGCGGGAGCCTAAAGGCCGAATGCACGGGCGAGCCAGTACTTATGTCGGTTTGCCATTGTCTCGAATGCAAACGCCGGACGGGAAGCGCATTTTCTGCGCAGGCACGATTTTTGGCAGAGAATGTCATGGTCACAGGCGAGTTTAGTACATTCGCACGTACGGCCGACAGTGAACGCAGCCTCACCTATCGATTCTGCCCAAGCTGCGGCTCAACGGTCGCTTACCAGATCGACATATTGCCCGATTTCGTGGCCATCCCGTTCGGCGCTTTTGGAGATGATCAACTCCCGGCCCCATCTTACTCAAATTACGAACGCCGGAAGCATCCTTGGGTAAGCATCAGCGGCGACGGAGTGGAGCATCTCGACTAAGCCGGCGGGCGCTTATTCCTCAGGATTTCGGAAGGGTTTGGAAATCCAACGGTATTGGCTACCGCTAACGGCAGCTTTCAACCGCGTTTGTCCAGATACCCGACAGTCCGCTATCCAGAACATTCTAGTCATTCCCGCTGGCCGCCCGGCACCCTAAAAGCGACCATTCATCCAGTTCGGGCATAACTATAGGTTAGTGCCAGAGGATTATGTGGAAGAAAGAAGAGGAAGAAGAAAGAAGGGCGGGATGCGTTTCGACCTGTCTTCTTTCCTTCTTTCTCTTTTTTCTTCTGACGAAAAAATCGGCACGACCTATCCGCCAGCGCAGGGCAGCGATTGTCGAACATCCCTCTCTCCTTCAGGGGAAAGGGGGTTGTTCACCAGCCCGTCACCTTGAAGCCTACCGCTCCGTCACCCTGAACTTGTTTCAGGGTGACGGTACGTGGTGTGATGGTCCTTGGGGCTTCGAAAGCCAAAGGAAACTATTGGCCTTCGCCGTGCAACGCACTAGGCGTAGGGCGACAGATTCTTGCGAGTTAGGGAATGAAAAAATGCGTAAAGCACTTTGGTTGGGGGTTGCGTTGATGGTGATGACAGGGCCGCAGGGCGCGTGGGCGGATGATGCTGCGACAGCGGAAATGGGGGCGGATGTTGCCGATGGCCTCACCTATCCGCAGACGAAGACCGTCGATGTTGTCGACACCGCCTTTGGTATCAAAATCCCCGATCCCTATCGCTGGCTGGAGGATGATGTCCGCGTCAATCCCGCCGTCGCCGATTGGGTCAAGGCGCAGAACAAGGTGACCGACGCCTATCTCGACACGCTGCCCGGAAAGGATGTGCTCGCCGCGCGGATGAAGAAGCTGTTCGACTATGAACGTTTCGGACTGCCTGAAAAAGCGGGCGGGCATTATTTCTTCACGAAGAATGACGGGCTGCAGAACCAGTCGGTGCTGTATGTGCGCAAGGGGCTGACCGGCAAGGACCGTATCCTGATCGATCCCAACACATGGGCAAAGGACGGCGCGACCGCGCTCGATAGCTGGGTGCCGTCGAAAAATGGCAAGCTGCTCGCCTATTCGATCCAGGATGGCGGTTCGGACTGGCGGACGATCAAGGTGCTCGACACCGCGACGGGCACGATCCTGACCGACGAGATCAAATGGGCGAAGTTCACCAACATCAGTTGGGTCGGCAATGACGGCTTCCTCTATTCGCGCTTTGCCGAGCCGAAAGAAGGCGCCGCGTTCCAGCAGCTGAATTACAACCAGACCATTTATTACCACAAGATCGGCACCCCGCAGTCGGAGGACAAGGCGATCTATGCGACCCCCGACAAGCCCGAATATGGCCACAGCGCGCAGGTCACGCATGACGGTAAATGGGCGCTGATCACCACGTCGCAGGGGACGGACGAGAAATATGAGCTCCACATCATGCCGCTCGGCAAGAAACCGTCGTGGAAGGCGCAGCCGCTGGTCAAGGGGCTGGAGCATGAATGGCAATTGGTCGAGGGCGTGGGCAACAAGCTCTGGTTCATCACCAACAAGGACGCACCGCGGCTGAAACTGGTCTCGGTCGACCTCAAGGCAAAGGTTCTGAACCGGGCTCCGTGCGAAGGCAGCTCGGACGCGGGAGACGTCTGCATGGCTGAAGGATTTGCCTTCACCGACATCGTCCCCGAACGCGCCGAAACGCTGACCCGTGCGCAGATTGTGGGCGAGCGGTTGATCATGTCCTATATCAAGGACGCGAAATCGATGGCGATGATGACCAATTTGGCAGGGGGTCCGGCCAAGGAAATCTCGCTGAACGCCATCGGCACCGCGAGTGGTTTTTCCGGCACGCCGGGTGACCCTGAAACCTTCTACGGCTTTTCAAGCTTCAACCAGCCGGGCGCGGTGTACCGTTTTGACAGCCGCACGGGCCAGTCGACGTCCTTCGCCGAGCCGAAGCTGAGCTTCAATCCGGCGGACTTTGCAATCGAGCAGGTCTTCTACCCGTCAAAGGACGGCACGAAGATCCCGATGTTCATCGTCCACAAAAAGGGCCTCGACCTCAGCAAGGGCGCGCCAACATTGCTCTATGGCTATGGCGGGTTCAACATTTCGCAGACACCGACCTATTCGGCGACGCGCATGGCGTGGATCCAGTCGGGCGGCGTCTTCGCGCTCGCCAATCTGCGCGGGGGCGGCGAATATGGAAAGCCCTGGCATGATGCGGGCCGCCTGATGAACAAGCAGAATGTGTTCGACGATTTTGCCGCGGCGGGCGAATATCTGGTGGCCAAGGGATACACCGCCAAGGGTAAGCTTGCCATTGAGGGCCGCTCCAACGGCGGTCTGCTGGTCGGCGCGTCGCTGAACCAGCGGCCGGACCTGTTCGCGGCGGGCCATGCCGCCGTCGGCGTTATGGACATGACCCGTTTCGACCGCTTCACCGCAGGCCGTTATTGGGTCGACGATTATGGCAGTCCTGCGAAAGAGGCCGATCTAAAGATGCAGCTGACCTATTCGCCCTATCACAACATCACATCGGGCGTCGATTATCCGGCGGTGATTGTCTCCACCGCGGACACCGACGACCGCGTGGTGCCGGGGCACAGCTTCAAATATACCGCGGCGCTGCAGGCGGCGAAGACCGGATCGCGGCCCAAGATCATCCGCATCGAAAGCCGCGCGGGCCATGGATCGGGCAAGCCGACGGACAAGCTGATCGAGGAATATTCCGACATCTACGCCTTCCTCGCCAAATGGACGGGGCTGGAGCTGAAATAGGCGGGGCTTAGCCCGTCGCCATCAAAGCAACCTCATCCGCAAAGGCGCGTCCCACGGCGGGGCGCGCCATGATGCGGTCGCGATAGGCGGTCAGCACCGGCCAGGGGGAAAGATCGACCCCCGCCGGTTGCGCCCAGCCGAGCGTCACCACCAGATAGCCATCGGCCACGGTAAAGCTGTCCCCGACCAGATAGGCGCGGTCGGCCAGATGTGCCGACAGCAAGTCATATTTCGCGCCCACCGACCCGCGCGCATAATCCTTCATCGCCACCGGAATGGCGGGGTTGAACAGCATGAAATAGACCGCCTTGTGCAATTCGGACGAGATATAGTTGAGCCACTGGTGCAACCGCGTCCGCTCCAGCGTGCCGGCAGGGGGCGCCAGTCCGCTTTCGGGCGCGAGGTCCGCCACATATTGCAACACCGCCGGCCCCTCGGTCAGCACCTCGCCCGCATCGGTGACCAGCGCAGGCACCTGCCCCTTGGGATTGATCGCCAGATAATCCCGGCCGTCCTCGGTCTGCTTGGTCGCCATAACCACCCGATAAAAGCCCGCCTCTTGCCCCGTTTCATACAAGGCAATGCGGGTGGCCAGCGAACAGGATAGGGGGGCGAAATACAGGTCCATCGGTTCTCTCCAATACAGCGTGGTGGTCAATCGGGGTTGGGGACAGTCTGCAAAGGGGCGGCAGTCCCGGCTGGCTCGGCCGCGAGTTTGGTGGCAGCGTCGGCCAGACGATAATAGGCCACTGCAACCGAACCGCGCAGCATTTCTTTGCCAAAGCGGATGGTGCGGCCTTCGGGCATACATTTCGATAATGCATCAGCCATCACGCCAAAATTATCCTTTTCCTGAACGCTGGCCACTTCGCTAGCCAAAAGATCACGACTTTCCTGCGGAATCCGGCGCACCACGCATTCGGCATATCGGGCCATAAAACCATCGAGCCATGCAAGCCGATATTCTTCACGAAATTCATCAGCTTTCTTTTTCTTCTTAGGCACGGCGGTCTCATCCAGGATCGGGAATGGCCGATGCTGCAGAGGGGGGACCTTGGAGAAATCGGCAAATGAAGTCTGGCCGAAGTCTTTGCGCATAAGCGCCCCCGCCAAAGCGTAGCGGTAGAGTTCGCCCGGAAAGGTCATTTGGATCCCGTTTTCCGGCTTTGCGACTTTCACGAGACACTCACCGTTTATCAGCCTGCTAAATTTCCCCTTGGGCAACGATTCCGATGGTAAATCTTTGACCAGAAACTCGCGCGCCAAAGCAACGCGGTTTTGATACCCAAGAACACATTCCGCATAGTCGGCGGACAATGCCCTCACCGCCGTTTCATTCTTTTTATCCGCAGCACTGGCAGGAGAACTGCCTATCGCTATTAATAGACCCAGCACTGATTGTATCGAAATTCGCAAAAAATTCATTCTGACATATCCCGCTTATTATGTGCGTCGCATATGCTTTCCTCATTTTTGCCACAGGTCGAACAGGCATAGGGTCGAAAAGATGAAGCAGCCGGATATGTGTTCGGTGCGGATTGCTTTGGCAATATACAAAAGACGATCGGACCCTCATTCTTCTCTCGCATTCCCCGTCCGCCTCCGCGTAAACGGATGCGTGGAAGGAGTCGGTATGAGCGCGTGGAAACCTGAGGGCTATTCTTCGGTCAGCCCCTATCTGATGTGCGCCGATCCCGAAGGGCTGATCGCCTTTCTGGTGGCGGTGTTTGGCGCGGGGCAGGTGCGGCGGTTTGACCGGCCGGACGGATCGCTGATGCATGCGGAGATGCGGATTGATGACAGCATCGTCATGGTCGGCGGCGGCGCGACGCAGCATCTTTCGTCGGAAGTGCACATCCACCTTTATGTGCCCGATGCCGCAGCGGTCTATGATCGCGCGCTGGCGCAGGGTGCGGAGGCTGTCCAGCCGCCCATTCGAAAATCAGCCGACGATGATCTGCGCGGCGGGTTCAAGGATCCTGCCGGGAATATATGGTGGGTGGCGACGCAGTAACGCCCCCTAATCCCCCGCATTATCCATCTTGCGCACCTCGACAGCGCCCTCGTCGAAATCGTCGAGCAGGCGCGCGTTGATGCCCATTTTGCCGAAGTCTTCGCCCAGCGTCGCCCAGTGCGTGCCGCAGCCGCAGGTCGGGCAATGGTGGATGCCGATCATCCGGTCGCCCCAGATATAGGCCTTGGTGTCGCCCGAAATGCTTACCTGTTCCGGCGGGTAATAGGCGGTGCGCCAGGCGGTGCGGCGACAGAGCGAGCAGTTACAATCCGCCACCCATGCCGGCGCGTGCGGCACCTTGATCTGTATGTTGCCGCAATGGCAGCTTCCCTGAACACTCATAGGGATATGCTATCGGCATATGGCCGGGTCCGCAAGAACGACAGAGGGCAGGCCCGCACAGACTGTTCATAAAACACCTCACTTTCCTGAACAAAAGCTGACAAGTCAATTCAGGAAACCGTCAAGACGAATCACTTATTCAGTAACTGTCAGCACGGGAAACAGCCCGTCGAGACACAGGAGAATGACGATGAATTTTGTAACCAAAAGCTTGCTAGGCGCCGGGGCTGCTGCTGCAGCTTTGGTGAGTGTATCCGCCCCCGCACAGGCCCGCGACCGTTATGACCGCGATGGCATCAGCGCAGGCGAAGTCATTGCCGGAGCCGTTGTGCTCGGCGGACTTGCCGCAGTGATTGCAGCGTCGGATAATGACCGCGACCGCTACGGCTATGACCGGGGCGACCGGTATGACTATAACCGCGCGGGCTATAATTATGGCAACCGCCATGGCGGCGGACGTGCAGCGGTGAACCAGTGCGTCAACGGTGTCGAGCGTTGGGCCAGCCGCTACAGCCGGTCGGACGTGACGCAAATCCGCGACATTGAACGCACCCGCTATGGCTACCGCGTCAAGGGCAACCTTGTCGTCCAGGACGGCTGGCGCGGCAACAACCGGGGCTATGACCGGTACGACCGTGATGGCCGCAACGGCTATGGCGACGGCTATGGCCGGGGTTACGACAAGGGCCGGTTCACCTGCTATGTCGAACGCGGACGGGTGGTCGATATCGACTATAGCGGTCTCGACCGCTGGCGGTAATTGAAGCTTAAAAGGGTTCAGCCTGGCGACAGGCTGGACCCTATAATCGCGGATGACAGGGGGGAGTTTCGCACCCCCGAACAGGAGGCATTCATGGGGTATTTTCGGAAATCAGCGCTGGCCTTGGGCACAGCGGCAGTCGTCGCCACTTCGGCGGCACCAGCCTTTGCGGCGGTGTCGCTCGATCGCGGGCATTCTGTATTGAAATCGGCCGGCGAATATAATGGCTGGGGCCGACGTCACCGCTATCGGCACCGCGACCGTGTCGATGGCGGTGACATTCTGGCCGGAATAGCAATCCTCGCCGGGATCGCCATCGTCGCCGACGCGGCGAGCAAGAACAGCAAGAACAAGCGCGACAGCGAAAGCTATCCCGACCAGCGGCCTTATGATGAAGAGCCAAGCAGCACCCGCGACAGCATACCCGACAGCACCGGCCGCAACGATGTGGCAAGCGCGGTCGAGGCCTGCTCCAACGCGGCGCAGCAGGATGGCGCACGCGTCGACGAAATCCGCAACGTCACCCGCGACGGCGAAGGCTGGCGGGTCGAAGGCCGGATGTCGGGCGGCAAGGATGACAACTTCACCTGCGGCGCGACCAATGGCGAAGTCGACTTCGTCCAGTTCGGCGACCGCGAGATTTGAAGTTCGGATGGGGGCGGTTCCTTTAAGGGACTGCCCCCTACCCCGTTCAAGCAATCCGCTTGGACATATGGTAATTGTGGATCGCGACGCCATTGATCGTGAAATCATTGCGCGCATCAATGCTGAAGCCGCGACGTTCGAATAAGCGGCGCGCGCTCTCGCTGGCCTCTACAAAGACCATCGCGATCCCTGCATCTCGCGCGGCCGCCTCCAACGCGGCATAAATTGCCGAACCCGCGCCCATCCCAATCCTGTCGGGGCGGCAGTAAAGGTGGTCGATATGGCCGTCCGGCTCCAGATCGCCATAACCGATCACCTCTCCATCTTCGTCAATTGCCACCAGAACCGTCCGGTCCCCGGCGCGCGTGATATAATCCTGCGGATCCGGCGAAGATGGACTCCACGCCGCCACCTGCTGCGCCGAATAGTCGCGCGCGCCCGCTTCCCGGACCGATGCGTGAAACAGCGCCGCAAGCGCTTCGGCATCTGAGGGCATGAAGGGGCGGACAAGCATCGCGTGATGATAGACCAGTGTCCAGCAGGGCGAAAGGGGCTCGCCCTTGCCTGTGGGGTTGGGGACAGTCCCTGTGTAACTTCGACTATGCCCCGTCACCCTGAAACAACTTCAGGATGACTAAGGTCGGCAGGGCTACCAAGTCATAAAGACATATAGCAACCCGATGATCAGCGAGATCATTGTTGCCGCGCAAATCCACGCTGCGGCCAGTCCGTATTTGTTGTTGATATAGGCAACTGGCAGTTCAAAAATTCCGCGAACCACATCCACCAAAACTTCCACGGATTACCTACCTTCCGCAATTTCCTTGCACCGGCAAAATCAAGTTCCGGCTTTTATTCCTTCCAGCCCCAGAACAGGTGGCAAGGCAGGATATTCCACGGTTCGAACCCGTTGTCGATCTTGCGGAAATAGGGTTCCATGAAGTCGCGGGCGCGGGCGCGGAATTGGTAGACGAGGAAGGCGCCGCCGGGGCGGAGCGCTTTGGCGGTGTTTTCCGCAATCACCGGGCCGAGGTCATTCGGCAAGGTCGAAAAGGGCAGGCCGGACAGGATATAGTCCGCATTTTTGAAACCGAACTGCGCGATAATCTCGTTCACATCGGCGGCCGAGCCGTGCACCGCGATGAAGCGGCTGTCGCGGATGGTTTTGCGCAGATAGACGATGAAATCCTCATTCAGATCAATGACCAGCAAGGTCGCATCGGGGCGCAGGCGGTTCAGCACCGGCTGGCAGAATGTTCCAATTCCCGGACCATATTCGACAAACAGCTTTGTATTGTCCCAATCAACCGGCGCGAGCATCTTGGCGACGGTGCGGTCGGAGGATGGAATGATCGATCCGACCATGACCGGATGCTTGATAAAACCTTTGAAAAACACACCCCAAGGGCCAAAAAAACGGCTCACACGGGTCTTTACGCGCGTCAGCAGCGGTACTTTGGCCAAGGTGGATGAAGGCATAAAGGGGGTTCCGCGACGCTATTGTGACAGTTGCATTGCACTCGCAAATCAGGCTGGCTTATGCAACAGCATTAAGCAAGATTATGTTCCGTGCGGGTTGCACCGTTCCGCAAATAGGTTCTATGCACTTGTTATGGCACGGCTTCCCATCGGCTCCACTTCTGTCATTTTTATCGCGCAACGCAGCGACGCGGATGCCGATGGATATGCGCAGGCCGCACATGCAATGGATGCGCTGGCGCAACAACAACCCGGCTATCTTGGCATGGAATCGGTGCGCGGGGCCGATGGCCTTGGCATTACGGTCAGTTACTGGGCCAGCGACACCGACGCAAAGGCATGGCGCGACCATCCGGATCATGCCGCGATCCGCGATGCCGGACGTGACCGCTGGTACATGCATTACAGCCTGCACGTCGCCGAAGTCGTGCGCAGCTATGACTGGGTAAAGCCATGAGCGCGGCCCCCGCCATCCCCAACAACCGGGTGGTCGTGCTGTTTCTGGTGATGCTGGTCGCCGCCGCCGGAAACACCGCGATGCAATCGGCGCTGCCCGCCATCGCCAGCGAGCTCGACATGCCCGATGTGTGGGTCAGCCTTGCCTTTAGCTGGTCGGCGCTGCTCTGGGTGATTACCGCACCCAAATGGGCGCGCCTGTCCGACCGGCGGGGCCGGAAACAGTTGATGAGTGTCGGCATCATCGGCTTTGTCGCCTCCATGGGATTGTGCGGACTGGTGCTGTGGCTGGGGCTGGAAGGCTGGATCGGCCCGGTTGCAACCTTCGTCCTCTTCGCCCTGTTCCGCAGCCTTTATGGCGGATTCGGATCCGCCGCGCCGCCCGCGGTGCAGGCCTATGTCGCCGCCCGGACCGAGCGGGAGGAGCGGACCAAGGCGTTGTCCATGCTCGCCTCCTCCTTTGGCGTCGGCACGGTGATCGGCCCGGCTGTGGCGCATTATCTGCTGTTCCCGCCCTTTGGCCTCGCCGGACCGTTGATCATGTTCGCGGCCTTTGGTGTGGCCGTGCTGATCGCGCTGCACTGGCAATTGCCCAATGATACGCCGAAATTTGCCGCACGCGGCTCGGTCGCGGCCTATCCCAATGCCGGGTCAATGAATTCGCCCGATGCGGAGCAGGAGGACGGGCAAGCGCTCGATTCCACCCTGCCCGATACCGAAGTCCGTTTGCCCTGGCGGGACGAACGCATGTTGTCCTGGCTGCTGGCCGGCCTGATCGGCGGCCATGCGCAGGCGATATTGCTGGGCGTGGTGGGCTTTCTGGTGCGCGACCGGCTCGGGTTGCACGATAAACCGTGGGAAGCGGTGCAGGCCAGCGGATCGGTGATGCTGATCGGTGCGATGGCGACGCTGCTGGCGCAATGGGGACTGATCCCGATGCTCTCGCTCGCCGCGCGCAGTTCGGTGCTGCTGGGCTCCGTCCTTGCGCTGATTGGTGTCGTCCTGACCGGTGTCAGCCATGATTTTTACGGGATCAGCACGGGCTTTGCCATTGCCTCGCTCGGCTTTGGCCTGTTCCGCCCCGGCTTTACCGCAGGGGCCTCGCTTGCCGTGCGGCGGCATGAACAGGGCGACGTCGCGGGCAAAATCGCCTCGATCAACGGCGCGGCCTATATTTTCGCCCCCGCGATCGGTGTTGCTCTGTTCAGTGTGTGGGAACCTGCGACCTTCCTGATCATCGGTGCGGCCTTGCTGTTCCTGATCCTCTGGGGTCGCCGCGCACTTATCGTCCCGGCCTGACCCGACTTTCGCTGCAGCGCAAAAAAAAGGGCCGACCGAAGTCGACCCTGAAAAAGTCTTTAGGAGAGGATGCCTATAAGGCACTTTCGATATGAGCCGACTCCATTTTTTGTGCAAGTGCGAACAATGCAATTACTGTTGCATATTCTGCAACTATCAAATAGTCGTTTCGCAATGAAAAGCGCGCCGTTGCGGCGGATGCGATGAAAGACCCGTATTTGTTGCACCGCGACAAATCCCTAGGAGTATGTGATGCGTCGTTTACCTCCCTTGCGCTCACTCGAAGCTTTTTTGCGCGTAGCCAAGCTTGGCTCGGCCAAAGCGGCGGCGAGTGAACTTGCCCTGTCCCCCCCTGCGCTCAGCCGCCGGATCAAGGGGCTGGAGGATTTTATCGGCAAACCGCTGTTCGACCGGCGCGCACAGGCGATGGTCATCAACGCCGATGGCGAGGCTTTGCTCGCCGCAGTCGAACCCGCGATGGACGCGATGGCAGAAGCCGTCGAGGAACTGGCCGGTCGCGGCGGTGAATATCGCTTGCGGCTGGGCGTGCTGCCGCTGTTCGGAACGCAGCGCCTGATCCCGAAGCTGCCCGCGCTGCGCAAGGCGTTTCCGAAGCTGCACATCGATGTCGACACGTCGGGCCATGCCGAAAATCTGCTGGGTGATGTGGTGGATGCCGCGATTATCATCGCGGCCGAGGTGGACCCCAAACTCTACAGCGTCCGGCTCGACAGCAATGTCGTCTACGCCATCGCGTCGGAAGAATGGGCGAAAGAGCAGGATATCAAGACGCCGTCCGACCTCACCAAGCATACGGTCATGGTGCACAGCGACATGCCGATGATCTTCGACGCCTGGCGCGAGGCAATGGGCGAACCGCGCCTGAAACCGCTGGCCATCGACCATATCGACAGCGGCCCTCTGATGCTGGAGGCGGCGGCCAACGGCCTTGGCGTTGCCATCATGCACGGCAGCCACTTCTCCGACGCCCGCGACCCCCGCCTGACCCGGTTGTTCGATAAAGAGGTCGAAAGCCCCTACAGCTACTGGTTCGTCTGCCGCCCCCGCGCCCTGCGCCAGCGGGCGGTGAAGATTTTCCACGACTGGTTGTTGAAAAGCGGGGTGTGAGGAACGGGGACACGCACCGCATCTGACCCATAAAAAAGGGGCCGCTCCGGTTGGAACGACCCCGTGGTTGCGTGGATTTTTGCTAGAAGCGATTAGCTGCCTTTGCAGGTCTGTTCGCCCTTGCCGGCGAGCTTGACCTTGATTTCCTTGCCAGCGCCCGCGAGCGTGCTTTCGCCGTCTGCGGATGTCAGCGGGCCGGCGGGGGCTGCTTCGGCGGCGGGCTTGGCGGCGTCGGTTGCGGCGGCGTCAGCGGCGGGCGCTTCGGGAGCAGGTGCGGTGACGCGGACGGCGGTGGCGGCCTTGTCGCCTACGCGGATGTCGGCGGCTTCATTCGCGCCGAGGAAATCGACATAGAGGATCGTGTTGTCGGCGCAGCGATAGGTGCCAGAGGCAGTGATCGCGGGCGGCATTTCGATTTCTTCGACGGCCGCGGTGGCCTTGGTCGCGTCGGCTTCACCGGCGGCAGGGGTTTCGGTTTGGTTGCATGCCGCTAACGCCAGCATGAACAACGGGGCGAGGATCAGGAGAGGTGTTTTCATAAGGCGGCCCGTTTGCCGCAGCCTTTCGCCATTGGAAAGCAAAAATGCGCGTCCGCCAAAGAATTTTGCGATTGCCCGAAAGGCTTGACCCGAACAGCCGCTAGCGCCATTGCAGGGGGATGTCTTCCGAAGCACCCGAACTGAATTTCGAACAGGCGCTGCGCGCGCTTGAGGATATCGTCCACAAGCTGGAAAGCGGGGAAGCGCCGCTCGACGAATCGATTGCGCTCTATGAAAAGGGCAACCAGTTGCGCGCGCTGTGCCAGCAACGGCTGGATGCGGCAAAGGCGCGGATCGAGGCGATCACGCTGGGACCCGACGGCACGCCCGCTGGCACCACGCCCTTCGACGCCGGCTGACCGGATATGTTGCACGACGCGCTGAACCAGATAGCTGCGGATGTAGACGCCGAATTTGACCGGCTGCTCGCGCTGCCCGGCGATGCGCGCGACCCGCTCTATGCCGCGATGCGCCATGCCGCGATTGGCGGGGGCAAAAGATTGCGGCCCTTGCTGGTCACCGCGACCGCTGCCCTGTTCCATGTCGACCGCGATGTCGCGCTGCGCGTTGGCACGGCGGTGGAGGCGATCCATGTCTATTCGCTGATCCATGACGACCTGCCATGCATGGACGATGACGATATGCGCCGGGGCAAGCCCACCGTGCACCGCGCTTTTGGGGAGGCGACCGCCGTGCTCGCGGGCGACTCGCTGCATGCGCTGGCCTTTGAAATACTGGCAAGCTCGCGCACCCATACCGACCCCTTCATCCGCAGCGAGCTGATCGCCACCCTCGCGCTGGCGAGCGGCCCGGATGGCATGGCGGGCGGGCAGATGATGGATCTGGAGGCGGAAAAGACGACCTTTGACCTGCCTACGGTGACACGTCTGCAGGCCCTGAAGACCGGCGCGCTTATTGCTGCCAGCGTCGAAATGGGCGCGATCCTCGGCCATATTCCGCCCGAAGGCCGCGCGCATCTGAAAGGCTATGCCCGCGATATCGGCCTCGCTTTCCAGATTGCCGACGACATATTGGATGTAGAGGGCGATCCCGAACTCGCCGGCAAGGCGCTGCAAAAGGATGCCGAGGCGGGCAAGGGGACCTTTGTCTCGCTGATGGGCCTCGACCGCGCCAAGCAACAGGCGGGCATGCTGGTCGCGCAGGCGAACGAGCATCTGGCAAGCTATGGCAGCGAAGCCGACCTGCTGCGCGCCATTGCCAATTATATTACGGAGAGGGACCGTTAATGACACATCGCATCGGCGTATATCCCGGCACCTTTGACCCCATCACCTTGGGGCATATGGACATCATCCGGCGCGGCGCGAAGCTGGTGGATGAGCTGGTCATCGGCGTCACCACCAACGCCGCCAAATCGCCGATGTTTTCCGACGACGAACGCATCGCGATGGTCGAACGCGAAGTGGCGAGCATCGGCGATGCGACCATCCGCGTTGTGGGATTCAATTCGCTGCTGATGGATTTTGCGGAATCGGTTGGCGCATCGACCGTCATCCGCGGCATTCGCGGCGTGACCGACTTCGAATATGAATATCAGCTCACCGGCATGAACCGGCAGCTCAACAACCGCGTCGACACCGTGTTCCTGATGGCCGACGTCGCCCTGCAACCCATCGCCTCGCGCCTCGTCAAGGAAATCGCGCTATATGGCGGCGAGATCGGCAAGTTCGTGACCCCCACCATCCGCGACGAAGTGGTCGCGCGGGTGGCGAAGATGAAGGGGTAGGTTAGGGGTTGGACCCCCTCTCCCCTTTAGGGGAGAGGATACGAAGCCTTGGCCGATAGGCCTAGGCGCAGTTGGTGAGGGGCTTCGACGGTGAGGTCAGTGCACCAACGCCCCCTCTCCACTTCGTCTAATGGCTAAAGCCATAAGACTACGTACCTCTCCCCTAAAGGGGAGAGGGAAAGCACAGTTTTGGGGACTGTCCCAACGCCCCCGCCCTCACCCCTTTTCCGGCAGTTCCAGATATTCCTCCGGCACATGGATCGCATGCGTCGCCAGCCGGATTTCATGCACAAATTGCAGCAGGCAGGTCGCGAGCAGCGCCAGCGACAGCATGAACACGGACACCGCGATCCAGGGTGCCGAAAATTTCGTCAGGCCCATCAGGAACAGCAGCGCGATCATGATGCACACGGTGATGGCCGACAGCACGGCGAAGAGGATCGATGATCCGACAACCTGCATCCGCCGTTCGATGATGCGCAGCTCGCTCACCACCCGCTGATGCGCCGCGCCTTCGGTGACGCCGTGCAGTTGCTGCAAATCGCGGGAGCGGTCGACAATGCGGGACAGGCGGCCGGTCAGGACATTGAGCAGGCTGCCTACCGCGACCAGCAGGAATGCGGGCGTCAGGGCGGTTTGCAACACCGAGATGACGACCGTCAGATTGGGCCCGAATTCAGGATGCATGCTGCTTCTCCGCCGCGAGATCGCGCAGGTCGGTTTTCAGCAGCTTGCCGATATGGCTGCGCGGCATTTCGGCAATTTCGTAAAGCGCGGACAGGCGCTGCGTCTTGCCAAGCTGCGCATTGGTCGCGGCCAGCACGGCGGCGCTGTCGAGCGTGGCACCCTTGGCGGGCGTGACAAAGCCGACGGGCGTTTCGCCCCATTGTTCGCTCGGCATGCCGATCACGGCGGCTTCCTCGACATCCGGATGTTGCAGCAACACGGCCTCCAGATCGACGGGGTAGATGTTGAACCCGCCCGAAATGATCATATCCTTGGCGCGGCCGACCAGTTCGACAAAGCCGTCTTCATCGACCCGGCCGATATCGCCCATCCGCTGCCACCGGCCGCCGTCTTCATCGTACCAGCTTGCTTCCTGCGTTTTTTCCGGCTGGTTCTGATATCCGGACATCATCGTCGGCGACCGCCCGACAAGTTCGCCAATGCTGCCCGGCGGCAGGCGGTTGCCTTCCTCGTCGATGGTGAACACCTCGCTGCCTGGTGCGGGTTGGCCGACGGTGTGCAGCTTGTCCGGATATTTATGCGCGTGCAAAAGGCAGACAACGCCGCCTTCGGTCATCGAATAAATCTCGATCAGCGCCCCCGGCCAGCGGCGGACCACCTCGGCCTTTAATGCGGCGGAAAAAGGCGCGCTGGTGCAATATTTGATCTGGAAGGACGACAGGTCGAAACTGTCGAACGCGTCAAATTCCATCAGGCGTTTATACTGCACCGGCACCAGCATGGTGTGCGTAATCCGTTCCCCCGCCGCGATGTCGAGATAACGGGCGGCGTCGAATTTGGGCATCATGTACAGGCTGCCGCCATAAGCGAGCGTCGGCATCACCAGCGCGAGCGTCGTGTTCGAATAAAGCGGGGTGGAGATGAGCGATTTCTGCTCCGGCTCGCCATAGCCTGCATTGGGGCCGACGGCGGCATGTTTCCAGCGCATCCCGCGCGAATGGACAATGCCCTTGGGCGTGCCGGTCGTGCCGCTGGAATAGATGATGTTGAACGGGTCGCTGGCGGTGCAGCCCAAATCTGCGGGCGTCGCGCCCTCCTCCGCCATCCAGCCATATATGTCCGGTGCATCGGGCAGGGGGGCGTCCAGCATGATGGTTTTGAGCGGCGGCAGATCTTCCCCCGCCAGATCGGCGCGCTTCGGGGCATCGATGAACAGATGCATCGCCCCGCTGTCGCGCAGCATCGCTTCAAGCTGCCCGGGCGCGGCCGAGGTCGTAAGCGGCGCCGCACAGCCACCCGCCCGCACGGCGGCCAGATAGGCGAGGGCATAGCGGACCGAGGTCGTGCCGAGGATCGCAACCGCCTGCCCCTTGCGCAATCCATCGCGCTGCATCTGCGCGGCCATCCGGTCGACCAGCGCCGACACCTCCCCCCAGGTCAATCTCTCCCGCCCATCATCAAGCGCAACCCGCCCCGGCCGGTCCTGCCCCCAATGCGCAATCAGATCGGGGTAGGAGCCAAAGGGTTTTTCAAGTTCGGCCTGCGGATCAAAGGTCATTGGGTGCCTTGGGTTGGATTTCGGAAATTTGGTTGTGCCAGTTTTTTCGTCAGAAGGAAGAAGGAAAAGAAGGAAAAAGGGGTGGAATTGGAGACATTCCCGAATTCGCGTCTTCCTTAGACTTCCCGTCACCCTGAACTTGTTTCAGGGTCTATCGCGCCGCGAAACTCCGCCGTGGAATGCTTAAAAGTTATGACAGGCTTCATAACTCTACCCACGGGGGTGCCCTCTGGATGGACCCTGAAACAAGTCCAGGGTGACGTAGCGCGAGGCAAAGAATGGCGCGAACCCACTTCCTTTTTCCTTCTTTTCCTTCTTCCTTTTGACGAAATAATCCGCGCAACATCGAAAAACCGCCAACCACCTGATTTTACACGTCAAATAGATGTGGAAAACGGTCGCATTAGCTTGGGTTTTGGTGCCGCTTGCCCTATAGTGCCGCGATGCAAGATACTCCTGAAGAACGTACCGGCGATAGCGCCGCTTCCCCCAACCTGAATGAATATGGCGCTGACAGCATCAAGGTGCTGAAGGGGCTTGATGCCGTGCGTAAGCGGCCGGGCATGTATATTGGTGACACCGACGACGGGTCGGGTCTGCACCATATGGTGTTCGAGGTATCGGACAACGCGATTGACGAGGCGCTGGCCGGGCATTGCGATCTGGTCCTGATCGAACTCAACCCCGATGGCTCGGTCAGTGTCGAGGACAATGGCCGCGGTATTCCGACCGGGATGCACAAGGAAGAGGGCGTGTCCGCAGCCGAGGTTATCATGACTCAACTGCACGCCGGCGGTAAGTTTGAAAACACATCCGACGACAATGCCTATAAGGTGTCGGGCGGTCTGCACGGCGTGGGTGTGTCGGTTGTGAACGCGCTGTCGGAATTTCTCGAACTCACCATCTGGCGTGAGGGTAAAGAGCATTGGATGCGCTTCGAACATGGCGATGCCGTGGGGCCGCTCAAGGTCGTGGGCGACGCGCCCGAGGGCAAGAAAGGCACCCGCGTGACCTTCATGGCCTCGACCGAGACATTCAAAAATGTCCTCGAATTCGACTTTGACAAGCTGGAGCATCGCTACCGCGAACTGGCTTTCCTCAACTCGGGCGTCCGCATTCTGCTGCGCGACAAGCGGCATGAGGACATCAAGGAGCATGACCTGTTCTACGAAGGCGGCATCGGCGCGTTCGTCAAATATCTCGACCGTAACAAGACCGCGCTGCTCGCCGATCCTATTGCCATTTCGTCGAACCGCGACGGCATCGGCATCGACGTCGCGCTGGAATGGAACGACAGCTATTATGAAAATGTGCTGTGCTTCACCAATAATATTCCGCAGCGCGACGGCGGCACGCACTTGGCGGCGTTCCGCTCTGCGCTGACCCGCACGCTGAACAATTATGCCGAGAAATCGGGCGTGCTGAAGAAAGAGAAAGTCACCCTGACCGGCGACGATATGCGCGAAGGTTTGACTGCGATTGTCTCGGTCAAATTGCCCGACCCCAAATTTTCGAGCCAGACCAAGGACAAGCTGGTCTCGTCCGAAGTGCGGCAGCCGCTGGAAAGCCTTATGGCTGACCGGATGAGCGAATGGCTGGAGGAAAATCCCGGCCATGCGCGCACCGTGATCCAGAAGGTCATCGACGCCGCCGCCGCGCGCGAAGCCGCGCGCAAGGCGCGTGAAGCCAGCCGCAAATCGGTGATGAGCGTCGCGTCCTTGCCCGGCAAGCTGGCCGATTGTCAGGAGAAGGATCCGGCGAAATCCGAACTCTTCCTGGTCGAAGGGGACTCCGCAGGCGGCTCTGCCAAGCAGGGCCGTGACCGGCATTATCAGGCGATCCTTCCGTTGAAGGGTAAGATCCTGAACGTCGAACGCGCGCGTTTTGACCGGATGCTGTCCTCCAAGGAAGTCGGCACGCTCATCCAGGCGATGGGCACCGGCATCGGGCGTGAGGATTTCAACATTGAAAAACTGCGCTACCACAAGATCGTCATCATGACCGACGCTGACGTCGACGGCAGCCATATCCGCACGCTATTGCTCACCTTCTTCTACCGGCAGATGCCGGAGATTATCGAGAATGGCCATCTCTTCATCGCGCAGCCGCCTTTGTACAAGGTCGCAAAGGGACGCAGCGAAATTTATGTGAAGGACGATCGCGCGCTCGACGACCATCTGGTCGAAGTCGGCCTCAATGGTATTGTCCTCGAAGGCGCAGGCGGACAGCGTGCCGGTGCGGATCTGGGCGCTTTGGTCGACCATGCGCGCCGGATGCGCAGCCTGATGGCATTTGTTCCGCGCCGCTATGACCCGACAATTGTCGAGGCGATGGCACTGACCGGCGCACTCGACCCCGAGGCGACCGACCGCA